>JAOEQC010000035.1 GCA_028388995.1 Ascidiaceihabitans sp.
ATCTTCAACACGATGATGCGGATCGATAAATCCCTGATCGAAGCTGCGCGGGATGCAGGCGCGAACGGTGCGCAAATCTTGTGGAACGTCATCATCCCCCTGACCAAGCCGGGGATCATGATTGGCACGATCTTTGTAGTCACGCTGGTGATGGGTGATTTCATTACCGTGCGGTTTATGTCGGGAAGCCAATCCGCCAATGTGGGCCGCTTAATATCGAACGACATTGCATTGCTTCAATACCCAAGCGCCTCGGCCACAGCGATTGTGCTGCTGGCGACCGTGCTGATTACCATCGGCATCTTGTTGCGCTTTGTCGACATCCGGAAGGAACTGTAATGGAACCGCGCCCAAGATCGTTCTACGTCCTCTCCGCGTTCTTTGCGCTGTTTGTGCTGTTCCTTTACGGTCCGACCCTGACGATTGGCATACTTTCGTTCCAAGGTGAGGGTGGTGGGCTAACATTCCCGATGCGTGGCGTGTCGATGTATTGGTTCTACGATCTGTTCGAACAACAGGCAGTTGGCGACATCTGGGGCAGCTTCCGTCGTTCCATCATTTTGGGCCTGATGGTCATGGCCACAACAGTGGTCGTCTCGGTGATGGGCGGCTTGGCCTTTCGCAAGAAGTTTGCAGGCTCGGGGATCCTGTTTTATCTGATCATTACGGCACTGGTGATCCCGTCGATCCTTGTCTCGCTTGGCGTTGGGTTGCTGTTCTCGCAATCGGGCCTGAACGTGCATTGGTCGACATCGGGCTTTGGTGCGCAGCTGACCTGGACGTTGCCATTCGGCCTGCTCATCATGTTCGCCGTGTTCAATCGTTTCGACAAAAGCTTTGAGGAAGCCGCTCGGGATCTGGGCGCATCTCCGTGGCAAACAATCCGCCATGTTGTGCTGCCAATAATTGCTCCATCGCTGATTGGCGTCGCCTTGTTCGGGTTCACGCTCAGTTATGACGAGTTCGCGCGCACCTTACTTACGGCGGGCAGCTACAACACGCTGCCGCTGGAAATCTACGGGATGACGACCAATGTGACCTCGCCTGTGCTGTATGCGCTTGGCACGCTGACGACATTGTTCTCTCTGCTGATCATCGGGGGCTTCCTTGCCTTGGCGCTTCTGAGCAACCAGCGCAAAGCACGCGCGGGTAGTGACGCTGGAAAGGGTGTCTGATGATTGTCCTGATCAACCCAAACAGTACCAAGGCCATGACCCAAGCCATGGTAGAGACAGCATCAAAAGTGGGTGTAAAATTGATAGGTTGGACCTCCCTAGAAGGGCCTGCCGCCATCCAAGGTCCTGAGGACGGCGCGGCCTGCATCCCGCCCTTGCTGACGCTGGTGCGTAAAGCATCGGATGCCGGCGCAAAGACCATTATTATTGGCTGCTTTGACGACACTGGGTTAGACGCCGCCCGCAACATTGCATCATGTCCAGTCATCGGTATCGGTCAAGCCGCTTATCACATGGCTGTGCTTTCAGCGCGCAGGTTTTCAGTCGTCACTACATTGGCTGTTTCTGTGCCCATTCTCGAAGACAACATCCACGCTTACGGCTTCACATCCAAACTTTCCCGTGTGCGGGCCTGTGGTGTCCCAGTTTTAGATCTGGAAACAGATCCTGCCGGAACCGCCCCTGCCGTGATGGGGGAAATCAAACGTGCTGTCGCTGAAGACAAGGTTGATGTGGTGGTTCTTGGGTGCGCTGGTATGGTCCACATTCCTGCATATTTTTTTGGAGAGGAACATGTGCGGCTTATCGATGGCGTCACATCAGCCGCGCAACTTGCATTTCTTCTAGCTAAGTAAAGTTAAGAACCGGACTAAAGATTGGCATCGAAGACTTTCAGTAAACGCCCACTATACTGCCGGAAGCCGTGATTTGTACGGGCTGCAGCATTGGTCACTTAGGACTTTTAGTTGCCGTTCGCTGCACAGTCCACGAAGGTCCGCTCAGGGCCGAAAGTTCCTAAAGTAACTCCACCGCCTCACTCAGCTGCTCAGAATTTACATCTATGTACCTCTGCGTGGTGGATATATGCGAATGCCCTGCTAACTCTGCCAACAAACGCACACCCACGCCCTTGTTGGCCAGCCTCGTGATGTATGTCCTGCGCCCTGAGTGACTGCTTGCATCCTTGAGCCCCACAGCCTTGTAAATATCCAAGAACAGCTGACACATTGTGTTCGCTGAAAAGTGCCCGCCTTTTTGGCTGACGAACAAGGGGCGCTGTGGGTCAGTGATGCGTATGCAAGCACTGTATTCCAGCAGTGCCTTACGAAAGCGTTGGTTGAGATACACTGTGCGTGTCTGCCCACCTTTGCTCTGTGCCGCTGACAGAATGAACTGTGTGCGTACGTTACCTTCCTCATCAAACACATTGCCCACGGTAAGTGCAGCAATCTCCTTGGCCCTCAGCCCTGCGTAGAAACTTGTAAGGATGATGGTCTCATCACGCACTGGATGCCGACGGCTTCGAGTATACTTTATGACGCGGCGCAGTTGAGCCTCGTTGAGCGTTTGTGCTTGGCGCATTGTGCTATCTCCTCAAAACCTAACGTTATGTTAGCTTTGAGTATAAAGTCTGAGATATTGGTCTTCCTACCAGAAAGACGCCTTGCCTGAAGTTTATACTTTACAATGACTTACGCAATAATCTCATACTATGCATGTTCTATGAGGTTTTGGGCTGTGTGATTGCGCTGCTGAATTTTTCGCCGGCAACAGGACAGTCAGTGGCGCTGTGCAGGACTAACGCTGTCATCTGTGTCCAACTGCAACCAGGCTGCCCATAACGGCGTCTTGAAATATGCCGCCTCTGAGCGTTTAGCGGCTTGGGTGTGTTGTGCTGTCAGCAACCCAGCCCAGCAAAGAGGGCGCAGCACACAAGCGTAGAAAGCAGATGTTGCTCGCCACGCCATGGGCACATCGTCAAGTTTGCCATAAAACACTTCGTAAAGTTCGCGCTCAGTGCCGCCGTTCTCGGCCTCAACGTTGAGCACATTTAGCCACACATCCCAATTGCCCACAGCATGATCGCCACTGCGGCTGTAACTGCTATGATCCATGTTCATCAGGTAAAATGACACCAAGGTGTTTAGGAGCTGTGATGGGGTTGTCAATAAATCTGCGCCGCGCTTGGTAACTTTGAACTGTCCTTTGTAGTGGCGACCTAGCTTCAGTTCGATCAGCAAAAAGTGCAGCAATTCCAGCGGAGGGAAATCATATTCGTTGAGGACTTTGTTCACGCTGAACAACTCGTCATATCCCATGTCAGGCCAGTCAAAATGCTCTGCTGCCCAATGTACAAAGACCCGCTTAAAGGCTTTGCTGGGCGTAAGGGGGATTGAGCCGTGATCAACTGTGTATTGCAGCGTCAACCTAGTCGCACGTAGCAGCGGCGAATGCACCAAAACAGGGTCGTTATCATCGAGTGTTCTAAAGTAATCCATAATCCACACGAGACATTATATTCAGAGCTGTGCCAACCCTATCATGTGTTCATATTGCTGTGGGTTATTATAGCTGCGCTTCGCACAGCTTGCTTTCGATGTTTGTTCAATCGCTTGCGCTCAATCACAAACAGCTTCAAGCCATTTGTTTTATCTTTGATTGTCTTCAAACGGATTTATTGAATGTGATCATATATTAATGGGATCTCATCCAGATTGTGTAGTCATACCAAGGCTATCCGCAGTCTTGGCATAACGAGACCTCATCCGAGTTGCTCTCGCCTGTCATAAGCGCAACCTTGTTACAGGTAGCTGGGGTTACCCTGTCAGCTTTACACGCCACCTTTTCGGCAGCACACCCAATGCATCCAAAGCTATGACAGACCGTGGACACGGGCGTGGGGTACTCAATTGAGCCTTGTATCCCACTCCTACCATCTCTCTTTGCAGACGCTGGATGGCACAGCGACGGTTGTGTTTGCAGCTCGGCTTACTGCGTGGCACCCACTTCCAACGTCTACAGCGTGACCTGTGCTCGTTTGTGCGGGACATCTTGCGATGCAACTGGGCCTGTTGCCGATTGTGAAGACAGCACAGCCATTTTGGTCTGCATGTTTATTTATCAACGACAACAAAGAATGGCGTAAAGCTGACTATTTATAGTTCCCAGTCTCGAACTGTTAGAGCTTTTAGCGCGATCACTCTCTGCCGAGGCAGTGTTGTGATAATATTAGGCCATTGTTTTTATTCTATAATAAGGCAAACACGGTGTTTAGAAGTGCAGTGTTTGCTATTTTTGCCAAACACTGCACTTCCAAGTGCAGTGTTAACACTGCATGTTTAAACACAGTGTTTAACCTGCAAACGGTCAAGCGTTGAACATGATGCAAAGGGTGTCTGGGGACAATGGAATCAAATGTGGGGGTAAATAAAAAACGGCCCCATGGGAGGATGGGACCGTTTCTAAACAACCGAAACACGATCTGGGAGGAAAGTATCGTTCGGTATCTATGTATCGCGATTAATGCGATTTTGTTTGAACAGCGGTGGCATCAAGGGAGGAGAGATGCCACCGCCAGTACAGGCGCTCAAGGGAGGAGAAATCACGCCCGATTTCTGAATTCTTATTTTGTGTATGCGGCTTCCCAAGCAATGCGGCGTACTTCAGAGCGAGAGATGCCCAAGTCTGCCAATTCGCGGTTGCTCAGGGCACCCAATTCATTCATCGTGGTCTTATACACACGACGTTTTGCGTGGCGCTCGGCAGCGTCTGCAAATGCTGTTGATACTGTAAACATTAGGCGTTCAATCAAAGTCGCGTTGGCGGCTGTATCTGTAAAGTATGTCATGTCTTGTCCTTTCGGGACTGCGTCTTAGTAATCGGTTTAGACAGTCGATTGTTCGTCTGTCTTCGTAGGTGTTGATAGAGAAATAATCGATTTGAGTGTTGGTACAACAGACAGATCGGCATTTCCGGTATGTACAATTTGCATAGCTATTAGAGGTAACAATTTTTGTGCGTTTTGAGGATGAATTGTGCGTTTTTGAAAGGCTGCCAAACGGTTAGTTTTTGCTGACCAACTGTGGGGATATTGCCGCAATGGCGATAAGGCCCGATGTGCCCCCAACTTCGTCACAATACGCAGGTTCGTATTAGCATTGCCAATCAATCCAACAGATATTTGCGCACAGCAGAGCAGTATATTGACAACGTTGGGCGTGGTGAGTTCCCAAAAGCACTGCGTCGATAAATTTGGGACATTGATTTTATTGAATAATAAGCCAAACATCGTGTTTGCAACAGTACTGTTTGAGCACTTTGTCAAACATCGTGTTTACAACAGTACTGTTTGACCACTCGTCACAAAACACAGTGTTAACACTGCACTTTGAATTACGATGTTTGACCTAAATTGCCTCCTGCAACAGGATGAATGTTCTCACTTTGACGAGGGCAGTTTTGCTGTGTTTGTGTTGAGGTGACCTGTGATCTTAATACTCCTCTGCCAGCATGATGGTGAGAACACGTGCAGTGACAGTCTCGTCGCTTGGATCTGGCGAGTGCATGTGCAGGTCAAGGTCGTAGTAATCAATCTTCCAAAAACATGTTGTGCCCTCAAGTGTGATTGAGCCAAAGTCATGCTCCCCATATGGGTCATTGCTAGGTGTGAAGGCATCATACCTGCGCACTTGATCCAAAAGGTCGGGAACATCTTTCAACCCCTGTACGCCTTGAGTGATTACGACACGACACTCCCTGAAGGTCCGCCGCGCCTGATCATTAAGTGCTGCTATAATGGGAGCATTTACGTCAGGCATTTGCTGCAGCTTTGGCAGCACCTGGTTTGAGTGCAGGTCTACGCTCTGCCACTCGGGTAATGGCTGCATCCAGTTCTCCTGCAGCCGTGGCGTTGAGGAAGACATCAAGTACAGTGGCAACATCAGTTAATGATTTAACAAACACTGCGTTGTTGGTGCCATCAGCTGCGATCACACGCGCCCCATATCTACACTGCACATACCAGCCGCCATCTTGCTCAAAGAACCATGGACGAATGCGACGATGCGTTTTGACCAGCACACGTTCGCCCATGTCATTGGTCATCCACTTGTCGCGCTCAACGCGGTGATCTTCTTTTTTAAGTGCAGCGGCATGTACCAGCTTTTGCTCTTTAAGTCCTGCTACGAGCTTGTCACGTCGCGCTATGATGGGATCGCGCTTCATACTGCGATCAACTGTTTTGAATGTAAGCTTTGCCAAATGTGTCATATGCGCTCCTACCTGTTTGGTTACAGTTAAAGCGTATGTTCACTTTGATGTTTGGACTACCGAAAAGACAGTCAAGATACTGATTTAATGATGCAAAATTAGATTATAGGTTGCTGAATATATACGTGCAGTATCGATGCTGTTTGATTGCATATGGTTAACCAGCGTAGATACACCGACCCCACGCCCATAAAAAAAGCGTCTAACGGTTTGCTCCGCTGACGCTGTATATCTTACTGTCAGTTTGATCATCTTCGTTTGAGCATTTGTTGATGTTCTGTGTTGTTTACCAACTGTAGTTTGAACACTTGCTCGTGAACAAGGATGTGCCAAGAACTGCGTCTTTGGCATCTGTCATGTTCAAACTGCTCAAGTATTTGCTGCGCGAAGGGGCTTAGCCACGCTCCATCATCTGCAAATCACCGCATGCCTCATATCGTGCCTGTTGTGTGTGTAATGCCTGTTGTGCCTGATGTAGCCAGAGTGGGCTGGCGGCCCTTTGAATGCGATATGCCTGTTGTTGGGCGTAGTGCTCATTCAATGAGTGCTGTGTCAGCAGATTAGACTGCTCAGCACCCCTACAAAGATTGTCCAAAATGGTATCACTGCCCATGCGCCAATACTCGTGGGTGACGTAACTGGCCACAAATTCTCGGTCTTGCACTGGCATAATCCAGTTCTTAGCCAGCGGCGCTGTTTGAGCATGATGCTGCGCCCAGAGTGCATTGAGCAAACAACACATGTGTTCTGTGTCCTGCAGTGGGCTCGGCATTACGAAGTGAACATGAAAGTTCTCGTGATCTGACCCTTCATGGGCAAAGCACCAGCGCTGTACACGCATGTTCTGGCGCTCAGCCGCTTTGCCAAACATCACGCGGTCTATTTTATTCCAGTAGCTGCGCAACAGTTTGTCGGCAGTCTCACGTCCAATAGTCCTGCCGTTCACAAACTTGAGCGTGCCAAACACGTTCCAGTCCTGTGCCAGAAGATGCTGCACCAAAGCTTGTCGTTCCTGTTTGCGTTGCTCAAATCCCATTGTGGTTCTCCGCATGTATTTATCAACGAGACAAGAAAACCTGGCAGAAAAGGCTGTAACTGATGAACAGCGCAGCAAACGGCCTACAAAAACCGCATCTTTGCTCAATAGAGATAAATACCAGTGCAAGCAGCGCATTGGAGGACGCATATGAGCATAAGACTATTAGAACACTTACGGGACGAATTGATCAAAACCGGCATTGTCACAAATACCCCTGAGTTTTGTCGCAGCTGGCTGGGGCGCAGCGAGGGTTACATCCGCGTGCTGCGTTATCATCAAATTGAACCAAGCGTGGAAACACTGACAATCTGCTCCAACAAGCTGGGGTATTATGCGGCGCGCTTAAATGGGTCAGATGCTGAGGATCACAAAGCGTGGGCCGTAAAGCTAATCAACCTCAAAGCTCTATGTGACAGTGTCATTGCAAAGCAAGCTGAGGCAGTGTGGCGTGCACCTAAACGGATGGCGCTATGAGCCTGTGGCCAAAATGGGTTCTACAGCCCCAAAAATCTGCGCTGCGGTTTTTTATAGCCCAGTACTTATCATTGCGAGGTGGTCTTTTGCAGGCCCCAAGCACACAGGGCAGGGGGGTACGGCAATGGATGACCGTGAAGAGCTGCGCCGCCTTATCGATGTGATTGAAAAAGGCTCTGGTACAGGTAGTCTTGAGCAAGCCGTTGATGACATCAAGACATTCGCCAACACCGCGAGCTTTCTAGCCAACAAGCTGGACACGCGGCTCAAGGGTGGTGACGTCAAAGCCAAGAAGCAGCCAAAGTCACGCATGGGCAAGGCCATAGCGTCAGTGCCCAAGCCCAACGCGCCACCAACACAAAGTTCGCCACCCGAGCCGTCTTCTACAAATACATCCGGCATGCCAATGGTGACGAGTACATCAACGTCCCAGGCTGACTTCGAGCGGCTTAAGCCACAGGGGTCGCAACCACCCGTTGGGGTAAGTTGATCGCAGTGGTGTCTGTTGCCGTCTGTGCTGCGGCTTACGGGGGCGACCTATCATGGTCCGCTAAGTGTGGCTGCTAACGCGGGTTGGTGGATTACACCGGATTTTAGGGCACAACTGCACGGTTTTGGTCAAAGACGTGTGTTTGATTCACTCGTTGCGATTTGTGTTGGCAGGCATAGTTTAAATGATAAGCAGTCTTGATTGTCTAATTTGAAATTGAATTAACCCAGCTGGGCACCTGTGTTGATATTTTAAAGATGTCTCAAACCTTGCAGAAATTCGTCTCCATCCACGCTTCAATCCAGAACCATTTTGATCATGAGAGACATCTTGAAAGCAGGAAATCCTTTAAGCAAAAACGCAATGCCGCTTTATATTTTTGGGCCAAAACCTAATATTAATTGCCTTAAGCCAAGGGCTGCACCGCTCATAATGCATATTAAAGTGAGGGGCGCGCTGTAAGAAAGAACCGAAAATGCCGAAAGACCCTGACCAACACTACAACCCACTGCAACAACCGCACCAATTCCCATCAAGGCGGCTCCAAGAATTTGACGTCGTAGTTCCCTTGGGTCGTCACAAGATTCCCACCTGAATTGTCCTTTTAGCAGGCTGCCAATTAGAGCACCAAGCACTACGCCCAAAACTGAACCAGTGCCAAAGCTAATCGTGTTGCCAGATGATGTCATTGCATAGAGTACGGTTTCACCAATAGGGGCAGAGAATGTATGGCTCACGATTGGTATCGCCTCGAACCCTGTGCTGGCGACCCACTGGGTACCAGCCCAACCTGACACGATGGCACCACCTGCGATTGCCCCCCAGAACACATGACTGAAAGAAAGTCGCATGGTGCGGTTTGACAGGGTCAGCGCCAAAATAAAAATTCCGATTGATATTCCAGAACTGGCTATTGAATAGCCAGTCATGTCAGCAAAAAAATGAGCAAATGATTGCGTGCTAACTGCATCTGCAGAGGCTCCAAATGTCCAAATCCGCAAGCCTGAAAGTGGTCCACCAAGGGTTATGTAAGCAGAAATTCCCATGACCAATACTATTAGTAATGAACGCAAATCTCCACCGCCAACGCGTGCCAATGCGCCGTAACCGCAGTTGCCCGCCAGTGCCATACCATAGCCAAAGACGAGACCACCAAAGATGCTTGTAAGTGGATTCCAGCTCCGAGATAAATTTAGGGTTAGTTCTAAGTCAAGAAGACCCAACGCAGATAAACTGAATGTACCAGTTACTGCAACGCCAATGGCAATTCCCCACATTTGCAAACGCAGCGTGTTTTCACCGTAATAAAGGTCTTCTATTGCACCAAGCGTACAGAACCTTCCCATGCGGGCTGCAAGCCCCAAAAATATGCCACCAAGCAGACCAATAGAGGCAACTAGGAACGGTTCAGACATGTAATCATACACTTGAGTTTCCCATTCGCTTGCTTAACTATTTTTCGCGGCAGAACAAATCATAGACAACTTCCATGATCTTTTTTGGGCGGTCATCGGTCAGACGATAGTAAATGGTCTTTCCGTCTCTTCGCGGAGATACTAGACCTTCGAGTCTTAAGCGCGACAGTTGTTGAGATACGGCGGCTTGACGAGCCGATAGTAATTCTTCCAACTCGGTGACAGACTTTTCGCCAGAAGCCAAATGACACAAAATCATCAGACGTCCTTCGTGGCTGATAGCTTTTAGAAAATTGGACGCTTCCATGGCATTGGTCGCCATCTTGTCCATATCTTCCGCACACATGTTTACATCAAAAACTGGCAGACTCATAGGTACCTCAACATTTTCGAAAGTTCCGGCCTCAACAGCCCCTAATTCATTGCTCACATAGCGCTCTTAACCGCTTATATCAACGTTGGCTTGTTTGAGCATTTGTCCGAGTAACCCCCAGAAGAAATCTTCGCCGGGATATCCTTCGATGCGAGAGGTTTCGACGCCGTCTATCACTAAGACAAAAGTAGGTGTAAAGGTAAGTTTCTGTTTAAACGTCATGCCTTTGGGGCGACTATTATGGATATCGATGCGTTTGAGCGGTGCCGCGCGGCCCTCTTTTGTTTTTGGATATATGTCAGCGATATCTTCGTTCCAACGAGCGCACCACATGCAGCCTTGTTCTTCGACCATGATCAAGTGGGCTTCGGCTTTTGCCGGTAGGATGCTCGAAGCCATCAAAAGTGTGCTAAGGGCGAGGGTGCGCAGAAACATGGTGAGTTGACCTTTAATTAAATAAATAACTAATATGAATATGTGAATTAAACAAGGTTTAGGACTGGATATGCTTGAAATCACCTATTTGGGTGCTGCGGTTGCGGGTTTGTTGTCCTTTTTATCACCCTGCATACTGCCGATTGTACCGTTTTATCTCAGTTATCTTGCTGGCGTCGGGATGAACCAAATTTCAGATGAAGTAGAGATTTCACCAAAGGTGCGCACACGTGCGGTTCTTGCCGCATTTTGCTTTGCAGGGGGGGTAATTACCATCTTCATAGGGCTGGGCGCGGCGGCATCGGCATTTGGCCAGGTGGTGCGAGAGTACTTTGATTTTCTGCGTTGGATTGCAGCAGGTGTCATAATCACTATGGGGTTACATTTTTTGGGAGTATTGCGGATTGGCATTCTGTATCGCCAGTTCCGCGCTGACACTGGCAATACAACTAACGTCAGCTTTGCGGGATCTTATGTTATTGGACTTGCGTTTGCATTTGGTTGGACGCCCTGTGTTGGGCCGGTTTTGGCCGCGATCCTATTTATGGCGGCTGGGACCGATACCGCTGGAGCGGGTGCGGCGCTGCTTTTTGTATATGGGGTTGGCATGACCTTTCCGTTTGTTTTGGCCGCACTTTTTATTGGCCCGTTTATGCGTTGGATGAAACGGTTTCGCAGTCACCTTGGTTTGATTGAAAAAACCATGGGTGTTCTTTTGATCATATTCGGGGTGTTGATCGCAACAAACTCGGTAAATTATATCGCGCAATGGATGTTGGAAATTGCGCCAGATCTTTGGCTTTTGCTTTAACTGGGAGAAAACGCAATGAAGACATTAATCACAGCCTTCGCCATTTTGCTCAGCATGACGTTCGCTTCGACTGCATCTGAAGTGGGCGACGATGGATTACACAAAGCCCCGTGGATGCGTGATACGTTCAAAGACCTGGGGGAAGATTTGGCTGAGGCAAACGATGAGGGGAAGCGCCTGATGATTATTATCGAACAGCGCGGCTGTATATATTGCAAAAAGATGCATGAAGATGTGTTCCCGATCGAAAAAATAGCCAAGTATGTTGAAGACAACTTTTTTGTAGTGCAGATCAATATGTTTGGAGACGTTGAGGTTACGGATTTTGATGGAGAGACACTTCCGGAGAAGGACATGGTCAAAAAATGGCGGTCTTTGTTCACACCAACGATTCTATTTTTCCCGCGCGAAGTCGCCGATGATGTATCCGCAGCGCAAGGGGCGGTTGCTACAATGCCTGGCGCGTTTGGCCGTCATACAACGTTTAATATGTTCAATTGGATTATTGAAAAAGGTTATGACTCAGGCGAAAGTTTTCAAAAATATCATGCACGTAAGTTCGCAGATCAGTCCAAATGAAGGTGTCCAGGTGTTGGTGGGGCATATCACATATGAAAATTCAATTAATTGAATTTATTGTTGTGTAATTACATTTTGATGGGCTAGGATAAGGAGAATGCAATGTTTGGGAGGACGCATGAAACTTTTTTCTATTACGGCCGTTGTAGCTGGTCTGCTGGCAAGTGCCGCCTTCGCTGAACCGGTTGCGCCCTCTGTGGTCAAATATGAAGACGGCGTTGTCATGGCGTCATTAACCGGCGTTGCTGGCGATCCGGTGAATGGTCGCAACGTATTCAAGAACCGCAAGCAGGGCAACTGCCTTGCCTGTCATGTCAACGCTGAGATGCTCGAAGAATCGTTCCACGGTGAAGTTGGGCCAGAGATGGCAGGCGTTGCTGATCGTTGGAGCGTTGGAGAATTACGCGGCATCGTTTCGAATTCAAAAATGATGTTTGAAGGCACAATCATGCCAGCGTTCTACCGCGATACAGGATTTGATAGGCCTCTAGAGAAATTTTCTGGCAAAACAATTTTGACCGCTCAGCAGGTAGAAGATGTCGTTGCTTATTTGCAAACGCTTAAAGAATAATAAACCTTACCCATTGGGCAGATCCAAACGGAGAGACAGACATGGAACTGACACGTAGACAAACCCTGACCATTGGTTCAGGTACATTCGCCTTTGCGGCGCTCGCCGGGCTTCCTGCATTCGCTTCGCTTACCGATGATGCCGTTGCCGCAATGACGAATGGTGCGGAGCTTATCGACGGCGGCATTGATATAACTGCGCCTGAGATTGCGGAAAACGGAAACACCGTACCAATCGCTGTGTCAGCACCGGGTGCCGTAGAGATTGCATTGTTTGCTTCTGGCAATCCAACACCAGCAGTTGCAACTTTTAAATTTGGTCCTTTGTCTGGGTCGCGATCAGGTTCAACACGCATTCGGTTGGCGAAAACGCAAGACGTCGTAGCGATCGCAAAAATGGAAGACGGCACATTCCGTCAAGCCTCTGCGACAGTCAAAGTCACAATCGGCGGCTGCGGCGGTTAAATTAGAAACAAGGAGAAATAACATGGCATCTGGTGTTAAACCACGCGTAAAGGTTCCTAAAAAGGCTACGGCTGGCGATGTGATCACAATCAAAACGTTGATCAGCCACAAGATGGAATCGGGTCAACGTAAAGACGGTGATGGCAACTTGGTCCCGCGGTCCATTATCAATCGATTTACGGCGGATTTTAATGGTCAAAACGTCATTGACGTCTTGATTGAACCGGCAGTTTCGACAAACCCATTCTTTGAATTTGAAGCCGTCGTACCCGAAGCTGGTGAGTTCCAATTTGCTTGGTACGACGATGATGGGACCGTTTACGAAACCGGTAAAAAAATCGCGATCGGGTGAAGCGATTCAGTTTAGGGAGGACAACGGGATGATGATGACAAAAACGGTATTGGCGGCCGCATGCCTTGGTGTGTTCGCATTAACAGTGCATGCTGAAGAGGGTGCAAAGCTTATAATTGACGGTGAAGAACTGACAATTCGGGCCAGTGCACCTGCGCACGCAGAAAACATCGATGAAGTCTCTTCTGGATGGATTTATCGTTCGAAAGAAACCCAATCCTTGCAGCTCGATGATTTCGACAATCCTGCCTTTGTATTCGTTGACCAAGCTATTGATGAATGGGACAAAGTGGACGGATCCGAAGGCAAAGCTTGTTCCTCCTGTCACGAAAGCGTTGAGGATTTCGCTGGGTTGCGGACCACGTTACCACGTGTCGATGACGGCAAATTGGTCTCGCTGGAGAATTTGGTAAACGAATGTCGGACAGAACGGATGGGCGCTGAACCTTGGAAATGGTCAAAAGGTAAGATGACGTCAATGACTGCGCTTATCGGGGTTCAATCCCGCGGCATGCCGGTGAACGTTGCAATTGATGGCGATGCGGCCCCGTTCTGGGATAAAGGCAAAGAGCTTTATTACACCCGCGTTGGTCAGCTTGATATGGCGTGTTCCAATTGTCACGAAGATAACTATGACACGATGATCCGCGCCGATCACCTTAGTCAAGGTCAGATTAACGGGTTTCCAACTTACCGCCTGAAGAATGCAAAGCTAAATTCATCTCATGCGCGCTTCAAGGGCTGTATGAGCAACATTCGCGCTGAACCGTACAAAGAGGGTGGGCCTGAATTCCAGGCTCTAGAATTGTATCTTGCATCACGTGGTCAGGGACTTTCGGTCGAAACACCTTCTGTCCGAAACTAAAGTAATATTTAAACCCTGCAGCTTTCTAGTTGCAGGGTTTTTTTACACTAATATTATTCAAATATGCGCATATGTACGCAATTAAGGCACTCTAATGATTTCTCGCCGCGATTTTTTGCAAACCAGCATGGCTGCTGCTGCGCTTTATGGTACATCAGGGTTCGGTAATTGGGCTCGGTTAGCGGCACAGCAAGCACTTACGCAAGACAAGTTGCTTGAATTTGATACCTATGGAAATGTTTCACTTATCCACGTGACTGACATCCATGCGCAGCTGAAGCCAATCTATTTCCGCGAGCCATCTGTGAACATTGGGGTAGGCGGCAACAAAGGCGCAGTACCCCATGTAACCGGTTCTGATTTCCGCAAACTTTACGGAATCGACGACGGAAGCCCATCTGCCTACGCCCTGTCACACAACGATTTTTCGTCGCTCGCGCAGGCCTATGGTCGCGTCGGAGGCTTGGATCGTGTCTCAACTGTGGTGAATTCAATTCGCGCTGCGCGTCCTGATGCCTTGTTGCTAGATGGGGGCGACACATGGCATGGGAGCTACACCTGTTACCAGACTGAAGGTCAGGACATGGTGAACGTAATGAACGCGCTTAAGCCCGATGCGATGACATTCCACTGGGAATTCACACTGGGTTCTGAGCGCGTCAATGAGATCGTTGGGGGTTTGCCTTTTGCCGCGCTGGGTCAAAACATCTTTGATGCAGAATGGGACGAACCAACAGAACTGTTCCCACCATACAAATTCTTTGAACGTGGCGGCGTTAAGATTGCGGTTATTGGTCAGGCATTCCCTTATATGCCAATCGCTAACCCTGGATGGATGTTCCCAGAATACTCATTTGGTATCCGTGATGAGCGGATGCAGGAAATGGTCGATGAGGTGCGTGCAAACGGTGCTGAGTTGGTTGTTTGCCTTAGCCACAATGGCTTTGACGTTGATAAACAGATGGCGGGTAAAGTGACTGGGATTGATGTAATCTTGTCCGGTCACACCCACGACGCACTGCCTGAGCCGGTTATTGTTGGAGAAACGATTATCGTGGCATCAGGATCCAACGGGAAATTTGTGAGTCGCGTAGATTTGGATGTACGCGATGGCCGTATGATGGGCTTCCGTCACAAGCTGATCCCAATTTTTTCAGACGTTATTGCCCCAGACGCTGAGGTTAGCAAACTTATCGATGAACAACGGGCACCCTACACCAGCGCGCTGTCTGAAGTCATTGGCCGCACGGGCGATGAGCAAACCCTTTACCGTCGTGGCAACTTCAACGGAACATGGGACGATTTGATCTGTGATGCTTTGATTTCTGAACGTGAGGCCGATATTGCATTGTCGCCTGGTGTACGTTGGGGGCCGTCAATCTTGCCGGGGCAAGATATCACGCGCGAGGACATCTGGAACGTGACTTCAATGTCTTATGGTGAAGCCTACCGTACTGAAATGACAGGTGAATTCCTGCATGTGGTGTTGGAAGACGTGGCGGATAACTTGTTCAACCCTGATCCCTATTACCAACAAGGTGGCGATATGGTGCGTGTGGGTGGCCTTGGCTATCGCATTGACGTGACAAAGCCTCAAGGGGACCGGATCACCGAAATGACCCTGCTGAAAACAGGTGAAAAAATCGATCCCTCTAAGACCTATCAGGTCGCAGGTTGGGCTTCGGTCAATGAAGGGACTGAGGGCCCGAAAATTTGGGATGTTGTCGAGGCGCATATTGCCAAACAAGGCACCATCTCTCTTGATCCAAATAACAGTGTGAATGTGGTCGGCGCTTGAGCTGACTTATGTAATGGAGGCATTTAGTATGTCAGATAACGAAAAAGGAAATAGCCCTTCGCGCCGTGCGTTTTTGCGTGGTGCAGCCGCGGCTGGCGCAGGTGCGCTAACAACATCAGCGGCGACGGCTCAAACTGCTGACACATTGATTACAAAGGTCCAGCCTTGGGCGCAGGAATTTGGTGACGGTGTTGATGCAGCACCGTATGGTATGCCGATTGAGCATGAGGGCGACGTTATTCGCCGTAATGTGGAATGGCTTACGGCCGATACTGTAAGCTCGATCAATTTTACGCCAATCCATGCCTTGGATGGGACGATCACGCCGCAAGGTTGCGCGTTTGAACGTCACCACTCTGGTGCGATTGATCTGAAAAAAGAAGACTATCGGTTGATGGTCAATGGGTTAGTAGACACCCCGTTGGTGTTCTCTTACTCTGATCTTGAGCGGTTCCCGCGTGAAAACCATGTGTATTTTTGCGAATGTGCGGCAAACACTGGAATGGAATGGGCCGGCGCACAATTGAACGGCGCTCAATTCACACACGGTATGATCCACAACATGGAATATACTGGCGTTTCTTTGCGCACTCTTTTGGAGGAAGCTGGTTTAGATACGGCAGGCGATCTGAAAGACAAATGGGTCTTCGTTGAAGGCGCGGATGCCTCCTCAAATGGTCGTTCAATTCCGATGGAAAAGGCACTGGATGATGTACTTGTCGCTTTTAAAGCCAATGGTGAAGCACTGCGCAAAGAACATGGTTATCCCGTTCGCCTTGTCGTACCTGGTTGGGAAGGTAACATGTGGGTCAAATGGATCCGCCGTATTGAAGTTACAGACGCTCCTGTGGAAAGCCGCGAAGAAACAAGCAAATACACAGACGTTTTAGATAACGGGATTGCACGTAAATGGACGTGGGCAATGGATGCCAAATCTGTTGTAACTAGCCCAAGCCCTCAATCACCCATCACCCATGGCTCCGGCCCCTTGGTCATTTCTGGCTTGGCGTGGACTGGCCGTGGTACGATCACCCGCGTTGATGTCTCAAAAGACGGTGGCATGACT
>JAOEQC010000036.1 GCA_028388995.1 Ascidiaceihabitans sp.
ACAATGTCACCGGGCGCTGCCGCTTCTGGACGTAACTTGCGGATAACGGACGCATAATCCCCATCAGGAACAAAGCAAATGTCTTGACTGTCGGGTTTGTCAGCAACGCTAAGGTCATATTTTGCGGCGAGCGCACGCGTGGCGTCCTTTGACGGCAAATGGCCCAGTGGGAAGCGCAAGTAATCGAGTTGTTCAGCCGTAGTGGAGAACAAGAAATAACTTTGATCGCGGTTGGAATCAGCGGCACTGTGCAGTTCAGGTCCGTTTTCACCGACCATTCGCTGAATATAGTGTCCTGTTGCCATGCAATCTGCCTCAAGATCTTTGGCGGTTTCCAATAGATCTTTAAACTTTACTCTTTCATTGCATCTTATGCACGGAACCGGTGTAGCACCGCCCAAATAGCTATCTGCGAACTCATCAATTACAGCATCCTTAAAGACGTTTTCGTAGTCCAAAACATAGTGTGGAAAGCCCATGGTTTCGGCTACGCGCCGTGCATCATGAATATCGATTCCAGCGCAGCATGCGCCTTTTTTTGCAAGGGCCGCACCATAATCATACAGCTGCAATGTCACGCCGACGACATCATAACCTTCTTCCGAAAGCATTGCTGCCACCACCGAGCTGTCGACACCACCAGACATTGCCACAACCACACGTGTTTCGGCAGGCGATTTTCGGAATCCAAGAGAATTCAAAGGGATGTTTTGATCAAGTGCCATAACGGTTCTCCTAGCGTTGAATAGTAATATAGGAAAATCCTAATCACTCTCAAGGGGCGGCTTCACCACTCATTAAGCGCGTTTACGCGAATGTGCCAGCTGTGGCATTAGAAAGGGGTGAATGATGTTTTTGAAAAAGGTTGATGGACCACGTGCTGTAACGTTGCGGGATGGGTCAGTGATTACGTTGGCGGATTTACCAGCAAAGAACACAATGCGATGGTTGGCATCACGTAAAGCTGCAGTTTTGCGAGGTGTATTATATGGACTGATTAGCGCTAAAGCGGCGCAAGAGCGTTACGGCATTAGCAACGACGAATTTTGAGAATGGGTGAAAGTAGTTAGTTTGCATGGCGAAGCTGCATTACGAGCCACAGCGGTTCAAAAATATATACAACCTTAGGTTGTTCAGCTATCTTGGTGATATCGGTAACCGGTAGTTAACCATTTGTGGTCAAGTATGGGGCAACGATGAAACCCAGCCCGATGCGGAGACTGAAAATGCGCGTGTTATTTATTTAAGACGATCCAACGACATCAAAGAGCATCGAACTGATGCTCACTCATGCAAATTTGAACGTTTATGCCACAGATTTAGGCGAAGAGGGGATCGATCTGGCAAAGTTGTACGACTACGATTTGATTCTTTTGGATTTAGATCTAGCAGATATGAACGGCCATAAAGTGCAGCGCCAACTGCGTTTATCTCGTATTCAAACGCCGATTTTAATTTTGTCGGGATCTGATGATACTGAAAGCACAATCAAGGGTTTCGGGTTTGGTACCGACGACTATCTTACAAAGCCGTTCCATCGCGAAGAATTAGTTGCGCGCATCCATGCGATTACTCGGCGGTCCAAAGGGCATTCACAGTCCGTGATTGAAACGGGTATGGTGTCTGTGAACCTTGATGCTAAAACAGTGAGTGCCGAAGGTAAAACGGTACATTTAACCGGTAAAAAATATCAAATGTTTGAATTGTTGAGTTTGCGCAAAGGCACTACGTTCATCAAAGAGATGTTCCTAAATCACCTGCACCGTGGAATGGATGAGCCCGAGTTGAAGATTATTGATGTTTTTATCTGCAAACTTCGTAAGAAATTAAGCATCGCAACGAATGGCGAAAACAATATCGAAACAGTTTGGGGGCGTGGATATGTGCTGTGTGATCCAGAGCCCGTCAACGAAGAACGTATATCGATAAGCGCCTAACAAAGCGAATTTAAACAATTGGTAATCTGCCACCTTTGGTGTGATGGGCTTTTGCTTAGGCATCATTTTGATTGGCAGTTGCAGAAAACAAACTGGACGTAGTTAAGAGACCTGCTTATTCCTTCGGGGCAAATATGAGGGCAAGTCTTTGAGTTTTGATACGGATATCGCTGGTTTTACGGATGTGGATGCAAAGTCTGAGTTAGGGCAATTGTCAGCACTGCTGGCGAAGGCTAATATGGACTACCACGGGTTGGACACGCCAACACTTGATGACGCAGAGTTTGATCGTCTTAGGCAGCGCAATGCGGCGCTTGAAACTGCATTCCCTCACTTAGTGCGTGCAGACAGCCCATCTGTTCAGGTTGGTGCCGCGCCATCTGATGGATTTTCAAAGGTGACCCATGCTGTTGCGATGTTGTCTTTATCAAACGCATTTGAGGACAGTGACGTTGAAGAGTTTGATGCCCGAATCAGAAAGTACTTGGGAATCAGCTCCTCTGACCCGCTCGCATTTACGGCTGAGCCTAAGATTGACGGGCTTTCATTATCATTGCGGTATGAAAATGGAACGCTTGTTCAGGCGGCAACCCGTGGTGATGGTTCTGTAGGGGAAAATGTCACAGATAACGCACGTACTTTATCGGATGTTCCGCATGTGCTGGAAAATGCCCCTGATGTTTTAGAAGTGCGCGGTGAAGTCTATATGGCGCAGTCTGATTTTGATGCTCTCAACGCTGCACAAATTGTAAAGGGAGCTAAAGTATTCGCCAATCCCCGCAATGCAGCGGCGGGATCACTTCGACAGTTGGACAGCGAAATTACACGTGGCCGCCCACTACGTTTCTTTGCCTATGCTTGGGGTGAGCTTTCTACACCACTAGCAGACACCCAAAAAGGTGCGATTAATCGATTAGACTGCTTTGGGTTTTCAACGAACCCTTTGACGGCGTTGTGTGACGGACCAACGGCAATGATCGCCCATTATCGCCAGATCGAACAACAACGCGCTTCATTAGGGTATGATATCGATGGTGTTGTTTACAAGGTAGATGATCTTGCTCTTCAAGGCCGTCTTGGCTTCCGTTCAACCACACCGCGTTGGGCAGTTGCACATAAATTCCCGGCAGAATTGGCTTGGACCCGCCTTGAAGGAATCGATATCCAAGTTGGCCGCACAGGCGCGCTAAGCCCCGTGGCGCGGTTGCAGCCTGTAACTGTGGGTGGTGTCGTTGTTTCCAACGCGACATTGCACAATGAGGACTATATTGCAGGCCACGGGGCCAAGGGCGAAGATATTCGTGGCGGGCGCGATGTGCGTTTGGGCGATTGGGTCCAAATCTACCGTGCAGGTGATGTGATCCCAAAAATTGCGGATGTTGATCTGAGCAAGCGCCCTGAAAAAGCGGTTGCGTTCCAATTTCCAACAGTCTGTCCGGAATGCGGTAGTGTGGCAGCACGTGAAGCTGGGGATGCTGTGCGCCGATGCACGGGTGGCATCATCTGTCCTGCGCAAGCGATTGAAAACCTCAAACACTTTGTTAGCCGTGGCGCATTCGATATCGACGGGCTGGGTGCCAAACAGGTTGAACAGTTTCATGTTGATGGCTGGGTTGCTGAACCTGCTGATATCTTCACATTAAGGGATCGTTTTGGTCAGGGATTGCAACAACTCAAGAACCGCGATGGCTGGGGTGATAAATCAGCGAACAAGTTGTTTGATGCCATCGATGATAAACGTAAAATTGGTTTCGGTCGCGTTTTGTTTGCTCTTGGTATTCGCCACATTGGTGAAGCTGCATCAACCCTGATTGCAGCTCACTATGGCACTTGGCATTTGTTAGAGAGGGCGATGGATCAGGCGGCCATGTTAGAGGGGGAGGCATGGGAGGAACTGATCGGCATTGATGGCGTTGGCAGTGTGATGGCGGGTTCACTGGTTCATGCGTTTGGTCAAAACTCAGAACGGGCTGCGATTGACCGCTTGGTGGCCCACTTGAAGATTGCTGAGGTGAGAGCCTTAGACACCTCTGACAGCCCTGTGGCAGGGAAAACAGTCGTGTTTACAGGAACATTGGAATTGATGAGCCGCGCAGAAGCAAAAGCCAAGGCCGAGAGCCTAGGGGTGAAGGTCTCTGGCTCCGTCAGTGCTAAGACTGACATCTTAGTGGCTGGCCCCGGTACTGGTTCCAAAGCTAAAAAAGCCGCTGATTTGGGAATCGAGACTATGGACGAGGCGGGTTGGTTGGACCTGATCAAAGGGTTATGAGTGGAAGACCAGCCTCCCTATTCCCGTTGTTTGCGGGGCTTAAGACCTTAACGGGTGTTGGCCCCAAGACTGCGAAATTGTTTCCGCAAATGGGGATCGAGGCCCCACGTGACCTTCTGTTTACATTGCCTCATACAGGCATTGACCGCCATCTGCGTGGGTCGATCCTAGACGCTACTTTGCCTGGGGTTGTGACGGTGGCGGTAACCATTGGCGAACACCGCCCACCGCGTAATCGGGGCGGCGCCTATCGTATTCACGTCGAGGACGATCTAACCTCATTCCAACTTGTCTATTTTCATGCGCGTGGCGATTACCTTTCTAAATTAATGCCAACAGGATCGCGCCGTGTGATTTCAGGGCGGGTAGAGAACTTCGACAGCATTGCGCAGATGGTCCATCCCGATCACGTCGTACCCGAAGATGAAGCGTCTGAAATTCCGGTTTTTGAGCCGGTCTATCCACTGACCGCTGGCGTGACCCAAAAGTTGATGTTCAAGGCCACGCGCGGAGCACTTGAGAGGGTGCCGCAAGTGGATGAGTGGATTGATCCCAATCAGAAAACCCAGAGCGAATGGCCTGATTTCACGCATGCGCTGACCGCTGCGCATGCGCCATTGGGACAAGAAAACTTGGGGGCCGCGTCTCCAGCGCGTGAACGGCTCGCTTATGATGAATTGATGGCTCACCAGTTGACGCTAGCGCTTGCGCGCCAAAAGGAACGGCGCGTCCAAGGACAGATCAGCCAAGCGACGGGTAAGTTACAATCCAAAGTTTTGGCAAATTTACCATATCGACCAACGGGTGCGCAGCAGCGTGCGATTACTGAGATTTCCAATGATATGGCGCTGTCCGATCGCATGAACCGGTTGCTTCAGGGCGATGTAGGGTCGGGTAAAACGCTTGTGGCTTTCATGGCGCTGTTGGTCGCGGTCGAGGCGGGCGGTCAGGGCGTGATGATGGCCCCAACAGAAATCTTGGCACGCCAGCACTTAGAAGGGCTGCAGCCCTTGGCAGAGGACGCTGGCGTGGTTCTTGAGCTGTTGACGGGGCGCGATAAGGGCAAGGATCGTGTTGCAAAGCTTGCAGCGCTTGAGTGTGGTGACATTCAGATATTGGTCGGGACGCATGCCGTGTTCCAGCCTGACGTGATTTTCAAAGACCTGCGCATTGCTATTGTCGATGAGCAACATCGCTTTGGGGTCCGCCAGCGGCTTGAGTTGGGCAAAAAAGGTCGCAATGCAGATGTTTTGGTTATGACAGCCACGCCGATCCCTCGTTCGCTTGCTTTGGCTCAATACGGCGATATGGATGTTTCCGTTCTGGATGAGAAACCACCCGGTCGTAAACCAATCCGTACCGCATTGGTTAGCACAGGCCGCATGGATGAAGTTGTTGAGCGTCTGCGTGCTGTAATGGCCGAGGGGCGGCAATGTTACTGGGTCTGTCCGTTGGTTGAAGAAAGCGAAATCCTTGACCTCACTGCAGCAGAAGAGCGGTTCAAACATTTGCGTGCTGTTCTAGGCGAGGGCGTCGTGGGGATGGTGCATGGACAGATGCCACCTGCAGACAAAGACGCCGCGATGGCAAAGTTTCAGGCGGGCGAAACGAAAGTATTGGTTGCGACCACGGTGATTGAGGTGGGTGTGAACGTGCCCAACGCCACCATAATGGTGATTGAACGGGCTGAGACCTTTGGCCTTGCACAGCTTCACCAGTTGCGCGGACGCGTGGGACGGGGTGACGCGGCTTCGACCTGTTTGTTGATGTATCAGGCACCAATGTCCCAAACAGGTCAGCGGCGGTTAGAAGTGTTACGTGAGACAGAAGATGGGTTTCGTATTGCAGAAACAGATTTGCAAATGCGCGGTGCAGGTGATGTGATCGGTGTGGCGCAGTCTGGCGTTCCACGGTTCCGCGTGGCGGATATGGAAAAACATGAGGCCTTGATGGCAATCGCTCAATCGGATGCGCGGGCATTGTTGGCAAATGACCCTGAATTGTCGGGACCACGCGGGCAGGCAGCTCGTGTTCTATTATGGTTAATGCGTCAGGACGAGGCAATTCGTTTGATTTCAGTAGGTTAGCGTTTTATGTTCCTATTTGTTCACTTTTGTTCTTATTTAGTTCTTTACTTTGCGTTTCAAAAATGAGAACAAAGTTGCAACAAACAACATGAGGCACTGACATGACAACACTTAATCAAATCAAAACAATCGCAGTTCGCTCGCAACAGACCTTGTTGCACGACGCTTTAGGCGCGGCTGCTTTGATGGTTATGCTGGTTGTTGGTCTGCACCTTCCATCCTTTGTCTGATTTTCTGCCTGCGATCTTATGCTGACCATTTCCTGCACTCGTCCCAAATTGGTGCGATAACAGACACTGCCTGTCCCTCGTGATTTGAATGTTCAGAGTCCCCTTAAGACACGCTTTACTTACGCCGCCATTCTTTTGGATGTGCGGCGTTTTTTCGTCGTTTGTGGGGATGGGATCAGACAGTTTCTGTTTGGGCCGCTTGCTGTATCGCTTCAGCTGTCGCTTCGATCGCCAAAAGGATTGATGCATGGCGATTTTTGTACTCACGCGCAGGTTCTAATACTTCGAACCCATCAAAGGGTGCCGGTGGGACAGGGCCATTGTTCTTTAACATGTCCCGCAAAGAATCGCGGCCCATTTCGACTTCATTCAAGGTCAAACCGATAATCGCACCACCTGTGACAGCTGCTGCTGCTTGACCTAAGGCGCAGGCTTTCACGTCTTGGCCAAACTTGGTGACAACGCCGTTTGTCACTTCGACGTCGACAGAAACAGTTGAACCACAAAGTAGGGACCGTTTTTTGACGCTCGCGTGTGGTGTCTCAAGACGTTGTAGATACGGGATGTCTGTGGTCAGGGCCAGAATACGGGCCGAATATAGTTTTATCAAATCAGTATCGTTGGCCATCGTAGCATTCCTTGGTATCTGGTCATTCGCCCTCATGTCATACATAAGCTTCAACCGACCAGATGCAAAAAGGTTTTCACAAAATGACGTTTGACCCCACCACTTTGAAATACAATGAAGCCGGCTTGATCCCCGCGATAGCACAGGATGCTACCACAGGTGAAGTGCTGATGATGGCGTGGATGAACGTCGATGCAGTGGAAAAAACACTGGAAACACAGAGAGTTACGTATTGGAGCCGTTCGCGGCAATCCTTTTGGATTAAGGGAGAAACGTCAGGCCATACCCAAGAATTGGTAGATCTGCGCTTAGATTGTGATCGGGATTGTTTGTTGGCTGTGGTCAACCAAGTCGGCGCCGCATGTCACACTGGGCGTCGCAATTGCTTTTATACGTCTGTATTGGATGGTACCGAAGTCGAACTTATGAAACCGTTAGGTTAACGTGGCAAACCGGCTAATTTTCGTATGTCATTCGCCGTATACCCCTCATCCCGAAATTTCTCGATAGCTCTGGCGTCATCGCGTTTTGCCAATCGTTTCCCTCGATCGTCGCGGATTAGGTCGTGGTGATGGTAAATGGGTGTCTGAAGCCCAAATAGATATTGAAGCAAAACGTGGATTTTGGTCGCTTCAAACAAATCATGGCCCCGTATAACATGGGTTATGCCTTGAGCCGCATCATCTAAGACGACGGACAAGTGGTAAGATGTGCCCATATCTTTACGCGACAGAACGATATCCCCGACCTCTTTGATCATCTGAGCGCGGGTTGAGATTATGAGACCGGTTTCGCCCTCAGGCCCTTCACCAACTTCATTGAAGGTGTAGTTTTGGTTCGGCTCACCACAAAGCGTTAGCCGTAAAGCGGCGTCTTGCGGTCTAGGGTTTACAATGTCATTGACCAAACCACGGCAGGTCCCCGGATAGATTACCCCATCTGGTCCAATCATTGGCGAACCCTCTTGCGGTGCAGAGACAGCGGCTAAGATATCTTTTCGATTACAGTGGCATACGTACAGAAAACCACGTTTCCAAAGCGCGTCGAGCGCCTCCTGATATACGCAATGTCGGGTCGATTGCACCATCACGGGCTCAGACCATTCCAGGCCAAGCCACTCTAGATCATCGTAGATCATTTGTGTCCAAGAGGCACGTGCGCGTGATTGATCAATGTCTTCAATTCGCAACAAGAACTCACCACCCAAGCGCTTGGCCATATCATAGGCAAGTATCGCCGAATAGGCATGACCCAGATGCAAAGGGCCAGTTGGTGATGGAGCAAATCGCGTTCTAAACATCATAGGCCATGCTAACGTCTGCCTTTACGCTTCGTCCAGCGCTGATGCTTCCAACCATGCAGACCAATCCAGTTTGGCGCGGTCTGTGTAGGCTTTGTAGCGATCTTTTCGACCACGACGTCCACCTTTCAAACCCTCAACCAAAGGGAACAATCCAAAGTTGACATTCATTGGCTGAAACGTTTTCGCATCGGCGCCACCAGTGATGTGTGTGATCAATGCGCCCATCGCGGTGGTGTTTGGCGGGGCAGCGATCGAGCCACCAAGGATTTCTGTCGCAGCCATACGGCCAGCCAACAATCCCATGGCAGAGCTTTCAACGTAACCCTCAACGCCTGTGATCTGACCGGCAAAGCGCAGGTTTGGCTGCGAGCGCAGGCGCATTTGATCGTCTAGCATCCTCGGTGAGTTCAGGAACGTATTCCGGTGGATGCCACCCAAACGAGCAAAGCTTGCGTTTTCTAATCCAGGAATGGATTTAAAAACAGCAGCTTGCGCACCGTACTTCATCTTGGTTTGAAACCCTACTATATTGTAAAGTGTCCCTAATTTGTTGTCGCGGCGCAACTGTACAATTGCGTGTGCTTTGACGTCTGGTTTATGTGGGTTTGTGAGGCCGACGGGCTTCATCGGGCCCCAACGCAAGGATTCACGGCCGCGTTCCGCGATCACTTCGATGGGTAGGCAGCCGTCGAAATATCCGGCGGTTTCGCCCTCATGAAACTCTGCTTTTTCGGCTTCCATCAATGCGTCAATGAAACCCTCGTACTGTTCCTTGTCCATCGGACAGTTGAGGTAAGCCGTGCGCTCTTCCTCGGTCTCGCCTTTATCATAGCGCGATTGCATCCACGCTTTGGACATGTCGATGCTGTCGAAATAGACGATTGGGGCGATAGCATCAAAAAACGCCAAAGCATCCGCGCCGGTGTGTGCTGCGATGGATTTGCCCAGATCACCAGAGGTGAGGGGGCCGGTTGCGATGATCCAATGGCCGTCGGATGGCAGCTCTTTTATCTCACCGTACTCAACGGAAATGTTTGGGTGTGCATTTATCGCGTCAGTCACTGCTTGGGCAAAGTGATCGCGATCCACAGCCAATGCGCCGCCGGCAGGAAGGCGGTGTTTGTCTGCGGTTTGAATAATCAAACCATCGGCCTGGCGCATTTCCCAGTGGAGTAGGCCAACTGCATTTTGTTCATCATCATCTGATCTGAAGGAGTTGGAGCAAACCATTTCTCCCATCAAACCCGTCTGATGCGCAAAAGTTTCAACTTTGGGCCGCATTTCGTGGACTACCACTTTTACGCCCATGTTTGCGGCTTGCCACGCAGCCTCTGAGCCGGCCATGCCGCCGCCCACGATGTGAATAATACCTGCCATAGGGGTGATCTAGGGCAGGGATGCCATACAAACAACACCCAATTTAGCGTCTGTAGTCTTTGATGTAGGGGGTTTTTGAGATCGCCGGTGCGGGGAGGGTCGATCAGTGAGAGCTGATCTGGAGGGACCTTCCGCCATCGGCAACCCAAAAGGTGTCGGGATAATTTCTTATCCCGTGCCACACTTCTGCCTTATTCCCGCCCAATTTGCTAGAAAAAAGTTAGAAACTGTTTGTTTGCACAAGGGAAACAGTGTGGCCTTGCAAATTTAAGGTATGTTTTGCAGATTGTTATACAAAGTAATTATTGTTCCCACGTCGGATCACGCTTGTCCAGGAATGCTGCAATTCCCTCAGATGTGTCACCATCCAGCATGTTTTCTACCATCACATCGCCCGTATAGGCATAAGCATCCACCACATTCATCTCGATTTGATTGTAAAACGTCTCTTTTCCGATCTTTACGGCGGTGCCCAATTTCGATGCGACCGTATCGGCCAGTCGCATTGTCTCATTCTCTAATGCCTCGGGGGCAACCACGCGATTAACCAAACCCAGTGCTTCGGCCCGCTTTGCCTCTATAAACGCACCGGTTGTGAGCATCTCAAACGCTTGTTTGCGGCCGATATTGCGTGATAACGCCACCATTGGGGTTGAGCAGAACAAGCCAATGTTGACGCCATTTACGCCAAATCTTGTGCCCTGTGCCGCAATGGCCATGTCGCAAGTGGCAACCAATTGGCATCCGGCGGCTGTGGCGATGCCGTGTACTTGGGCGATGACAGGTTGTGGCATTGATTGAACGCGGGCCATCATGGCTGCGCATCGATCGAACAAATCCTTGAAATATGCCCTGCCGCCATCTTCTGCCTGACGGCCTGCGGTCATTTGTTTCAGATCATGACCTGCGCAAAACGCTTTGCCGTTTCCAGAGATGATAACCGCGCGAACAGATCTATCGTTGGCGATTCCATCCAGTGTTGTATGCAACGCCGCCAACATTTCATCTGAAAGTGCATTTAGTCGCTCAGGCGCGTCCATCACCAATCGTGTGACGGCGCCTGTGTCGTGACGTTCCAAAATTGTCATCTTGCTCTCCGATCAATTCCACGAAAATAATACGACAATGGGTAGGAGAGTAAAGCCATGACGCAGAAAACGCCAAGTCTTCAGATGAATGAGGCGCAGTTGATGATATTCATGCGTGAGGTGTTTCATCAAGTTGCCGATGAATTCGAAGTGGAACACGTGGCTGACAACGAAATCACAGTGCGATTGCTGGTTACTGAAAAGCATCTGCGCCCGGGTGGAACAGTATCTGGTCCGTCAATGTTCGCGCTAGCTGATGTCTGTGCATATCTTGGGACATTGGCGATGATTGGCCCCAAAGCATTGGCTGTAACAACGAACTGCTCAATTGATTTCATGCGTAAACCTGCTGCGAATAACGATTTAATTGCAAAAGGCCGCTTGTTGAAGTTGGGCAAGCAGTTGGCAGTCTCTGACGTGCTGGTCTATTCTGATGGTTTAGATAAGCCCGTAGCGCGTGCCAGTCTGACCTACGCTATCCCGCCGAAATAACGCCAGAATACAAAAAACCCGCCAGAACAAGTCCGGCGGGAAGGAAGAGGTCTGGCAAACCTTGCATACACACCGGGAGAGGTCGGCAAGGTGACGGAAGAGTCAGATTGGCGAGAACACCCCTGCAGCCTCACGGCGAGCCTGCAGGGGTGTTAGCCCCACATCGCGCAACGGCGTCTCCGTCAATTGGCATAGGGCCTTTCGGGTGCGGTGGCGATGGGTCCATTTAGACACTGTGACAGAAAATTGAACAGTCATGACCTATACAATCGTTAGGTCATTGTTTTCACGTAGGTAAATTAACGCTTCGATGTTCTGATATTCTGTCCGCGTCATGGTAATCTCCTAAATTGTATTGACACAATTTGACGGTATTATCATAATTTTTGATACATATAGTGATACAAAAAATCTATGAAAACATTGTAATGGATACGATTTGGCAGCCAACCCTCACGGATGGGGCAGGGCCTAAGTACAAAGCAGTTGCGCAGACCATCCGCGAAGGAGTGGCGCGCGGCGAATTGGCGGAGGGGGCAAAACTGCCACCAGTCCGTGATTTGGCGTGGAAGTTGGGTATAACGCCGGGAACCGTTGCCCGTGCTTGCACTATCCTGGCTGACGAAGGAATGTTGACAGCCGAAGTTGGTCGCGGAACATTTGTTGCGTCCAAACGCAACTTTGCACCGCTATGTATGTCTATTGAGGTCGACTCAGCGACCCACGATGAAGAGCAGCAAACCTATCAGGTGAACTTATTTTCTCCACGCTTGCCAAACGTGGGGCAGGCCAGCTTGATCCATCAATTGCTGTCAGACATTGCCCACGATCCACCGTCAGACATGATGCATTATCCTAGTCGCGAGAATTCATTGTCTGCGCGCCAAGCGGCTGTAAGCTGGTTAAAAAACGCACCGCTGGGTGGGTTTCGTGAGGGAGATCTTACCTTAACCAACGGTGGGCAAAACGCGATTTTAATTGTGATGCAGGCGGTACTAAAGGGGCGCCGCCCGACTGTATTGGTTGAAGAACTCGCATACCCCGGCTTCCGCCGTGCCGCTGAATTGCTACGCGTAATTGTCGTTCCAATTGCAATGGATAAGGAGGGGATCATTCCCGAAGCGCTGGCTGCCGCATGTGATGCCTACGAGGCGCAAATTCTGTGCACGTCACCTGAGGTTCACAATCCCACCTGTGGCTTCACACCTGAAAGTAGCCGAAAAGAGATTGTTGAGATTGCGCGCAAACACGATTTGCAAATACTGGAAGACGATTGTTATCGCATGGGCGCCGCTGCGGCACCTACTTATCGAATGCTTGCGCCTGAGCGTGGTTGGTATGTGTCTTCGATATCCAAAACGGTTATGCCATCCTTGCGCATTGGTATCGCCGTAGCGCCTGAGGGCAAGGGCCCTAAACTGCGCCGGGCGGCAGAGCACTCATTCTTTGGATTGGCGACGCCTATAACTGACCTTTGTGCCCGGCTTCTTGTTCATCCACAGCTGGATTCACTGACGACAAAGGCACGGATAGGAATCAATGCATTTGTCGAAATCGCTGTAAATATTCTTGGCGGCTATGACCTGCATTGGCGCAAAGATGTGCCGCCCCTTTGGTTAAAATTGCCAGAGGGTTTGCGCGCCGGCGCATTTTGTCAGGCAGCTGAAGCGGTGGGGGTGCAAATTCGTCCTGCTGAAGAGTTCGCATGTCGCGATGCGCGTGTGCCCTATGCGGTGCGATTTGCCATAAATGCTGGAGTGAGTTTAGAGCGCTTTGAGGCAGCTATTGGCCATCTTCGTGATCTGCTGGACAATCCGCAAGAACAGATCGGCGTTTGATCGTTAAAGCAAGCCACCAGCACCCCATGTTAAACTGATAGCAATAGCAATTTCCGAAAGTAGCTCAGAGTAGGCTGTTATTTTCGGTATTGAAAACGGGCGCTCCCCAAAGGTGCGTCCGTCGATTCCTGAGACAACAACCTTCATTGGTTTGCCTTTGCATTCAAAGTGCAAAATCCAAACGGGCAAGAGGATACGGCGATAATGAATGCCTCATGTGTGAGTGTGGTACCCAAGGTTATTCACGCCTGATTTGTTGATATGTTGTTGATCCTGTTGCGGATCAACAACCGCTTGTCAGCCTCATTCGCATTCAACCCGTTGGCGACGCTTTGGTGGTGGCGCTCTGCTGCAAATCCCGCCAGATAACCTCCACGGTATGGGCGCAGAGCGCTTGGATCAAAGTCTTGCAAAATCCCATCGCGGATCAATGGGGTCACGTGGGGTGATGCGGGCATTAGTAGGTCATCAAAACTGATCCTCATTTTGCCTTTGGTCGTCTTTGTCCGACGGTTGTTGCAACTGTCAACGGTGTTTTTGGCCCAGTATTCGACAGCTTCTTGGCTATCAAAGGTCCAGAAGGGCGCATGAAGCCCTGCAACCTGTGCTTTTGCGACGATACCCTCCAAATCGTTGGGTAAGGCAATCCGTCGTTTTAACCAGCCTTGGGTCTGGTGCTGCGCATACATTGCGTCGATCTCAAATGGGATCAAAGCCATCGTTTCATAACCGTTGTCTTACGCACTCAAAACCACGGGTCCATCGCAATAAGGGCAGCGATCAGACAGGGCGGGGCCCGTGAATAAAACATCCCCACCACATGTGTTACAGTGATGCACACGGGTTTTGCTAAGGTCTGGCAGATCCTCCTCAGCCAAGTTTGGATCATAGCCTAGTTCTTCCGCCGCCTCATAATCATCATCCGTTTTTAAATCATGGACATTGCCACAGCTGGCACATTCTAGTCGGCGATAAGTTGGGGAATAGCTGCACTGTCCAGCACAGCTTGGGCATTGAAGATCAGACTGTGTGGCGTTGGTGGCGTCCATCAATCAGAGTCCGCGATTGCAGCCGCAATTTCAATCAGGATGCGAAGGCGAAGTTAAGAGCGGTCCTCGGCACCCTGTAAGTCACCAGATACGCCCCAATCACCAATGATGGTTGCTTCAAACTACGTGGTCATCAACCAAAACGTAGTCATTGACCAACCAGCTATGGTTCGAATTCAGCCGGCTGATCCCTGTTTTAACTCATGATGGCCCCAAAATACCTTGATCAGCTTCACAATAAGCAGCATCCCCACAAAAGTTGCAGCGATCATTAAGATGACTGCGGCTAGGAGTGGTGAGGTCAGGGGTGTCATAAAATGTAAAACTGACTTAAAACGTTAAATTGAAACTTGTAAAATATGTGCAAGCCATTGGGATAGATTACAAGAGGCGTTATTGGGGTTAGATAGCTATGATTTTGTGGGGTATTATGGTACCTTATTTTTAACACATTGTTTTTGCTTGTTTAAAACATGATTGTTGTGCTTGATCACACTCGAGCTTGCTATATAAGCCGTGCATCACGTACCAGGGTTGGTTATTCGCCCTGCTCACTCACCTAAAACAGGACTATCCTGCTATGAAAACCTTTTCTGCAACACCAGCAGATATCGAAAAAAAATGGATCATCATTGATGCTGAAGGCATCGTGTTAGGTCGTTTGGCTTCGATTATTGCTATGCGCCTTCGCGGTAAGCACAAAGCAACGTTCACACCGCACATGGATTGCGGCGACAACGTTATTGTCATCAACGCTGAAAAAGTGCATTTGACTGGTAACAAACGTCAAGAGCACCACTACTGGCACACTGGCCACCCAGGTGGCATCAAGTCACGTACAAAAGAAGAAATCCTCGAAGGCAAATACCCAGAGCGCGTTCTGACTTTGGCGGTGAAACGTATGTTGCCAGGCAACCGCCTGAGCCGTCAAATTATGACAAACATGCGTGTATATGCTGGTGCTGAGCATCCACATGAAGCGCAAAACCCAGAAGTTTTGGATGTTGCATCCATGAATTCTAAAAACACACGGAGCGCATGAGCATGTCTGACGAAATCAACACACTCGAAGACTTGCAAGCTGTTGTCGGCGAAGCCACAGCACCTGCAATTGAATTGACTCCACGTGAGCCAGTGATCGACTCATTGGGCCGTTCGTACGCAACAGGCAAACGTAAAGATGCGGTTGCACGCGTTTGGATCAAGCCTGGTACAGGTAAAGTTACTGTAAACGGCAAGCCGCAAAACGAATATTTTGCGCGCCCTGTTTTGCAAATGATCCTAGCACAACCTTTCACCATTGCTGGTGTTGAAGGCGAATTTGACGTGGTTGCCACTGTCAAAGGCGGCGGTCTTTCTGGTCAAGCTGGTGCGGTTAAGCACGGTGTTTCCAAAGCATTGCAACTTTTCAATCCATCCCTTCGCGGTGCGTTGAAAGCGGCTGGCTTCTTGACACGTGACAGCCGCGTTGTTGAACGTAAGAAATATGGTAAAGCAAAAGCGCGTAAGAGCTTCCAGTTCTCAAAGCGTTAATCTTTAATTACGATTTTGGAATGGGGCGTGCCGATTGGCGCGCCCTTTTTCGTATGCTTAGGGCATGCCACTGGTGATTACACTTAGGTGTGCCTAGATTGAGTATAACAATAGGAACCTGCTTATGAAATTCTCCGTCCTTGATCTTGCTCCTGTTCCCGAAGGTTCAGACGCGGCCCATGCGATGTTGAATATGGTTGATCTTGCTCAACGAGCCGAGCACTTGGGCTATCACCGCTACTGGATGGCCGAACACCACAACATGGCAGGTATTGCGAGTGCGGCGACCTCGGTGTTGATCGGTCATGTTGCCAGCCAAACCAAAACCATTCGTGTGGGCGCGGGCGGTATCATGCTGCCCAATCATGCGCCGCTATTGATCGCTGAGCAGTTCGGAACATTGGCCACGCTTCATGGTGATCGTATAGACTTGGGACTTGGTCGTGCACCTGGCGGGGACCAAGCCGTTTATCACGCATTGCGCCGCACTGGCAGCGATGACTTTCCCGCGGATGTACATGAATTGATGACCCTTTTGGGTGATCCCCAACCACAGGCCGCTGTACGTGCATTGCCTGGTGAGGGAACGCATGTACCAATATGGATTTTGGGGTCTTCACTCTACGGTGCGCAATTGGCTGCGTATTTTGGCCTGCCATATGCATTCGCCTCACATTTTGCGCCCGCTGCTTTGGAAGAAGCGGCGTACATTTATCGCCGTGACTTTAAGCCATCCGTTAAGTTGACAGAGCCATATTTTATGTTGGCGGCCAATGTCTTTGCTGCGGATACCAATGATGAGGGGGCTTACTTACGGACCTCGATGCAACAAGCCTTTGCGCGTATGCAAACGGGTACCCGAGGCAAACTGCCACGACCTGTGAAAGACATTGATGCTGCGATTGGTGAGAGAATGCGGCGCAGTGTCGAACCAATGTTACGGGTTTCGGCAACAGGTTCGCCAGAGACGGTGCGCAAACACTTGGAAAGTTTGATTGAGATT
>JAOEQC010000037.1 GCA_028388995.1 Ascidiaceihabitans sp.
GGTTCCTGGACCATCCGGCCTAGGCCCGTGCACCGGGAATCGAGGGCCGTGGGCTTTGGACCTCTTATTGTCGACCTATTACTGGCGTTGCCTGAGCCCAATCAGTGTTGTTTAGTTTTGCTCGGTCCGCGGTCCGTAGACCAATGGCAAGGGGTTACTGTGCCCAACCCATGCAATTGAGCCGCAGGACCATTGACTGGGTCTCCCTATCCTAGGACCCCCAGCGTCTCAGATATTGGGCCTTCAGTGTTAGCGTTGTAAATTCATTCGGAGGCCATCTCTGTTCAAGCACCAATTTCAAGTCAAACCGTGCCTTTGTTCGCGCTGAGTGGCGTCAATTATTGAGCGCAATACAGCCCTGGGTATCCGATGTTCGGTTTAGCGCGTGTCGGACATTGGGGTGTCCTTCTCCCTTAAAAGAGTTTACGAAAATATTGGGACAACAACGCTGTCCCAGTTTGTTTTGGTCCAGATGTACTCTTTTTTCTAGCTACACCTAGTCAAGCTCACGAACGCCTGAATAGTAAAAAATGTGCTTCCTAGTGGCATTTAGAAGACTTTGCTAGAAGCCAAAACAGTCCCGGGCATTTTAGGTGGCCCCTGTTGCGGTTGTCCAGACCATGAAAGTTATAAGTGCCAGAGGGGCTCAAGAGTAAATGAGAGATATTTTGTGCTGACTATAGCGCCCTATACACGTGATTTAGTTTTGATTGGTGGTGGACATGCCCATGCTTTGGTGTTGAAGGCTTGGGGGATGGATCCGCTGCCTGGCGCGAGGGTTACAGTGATTAATCCGGGCCCAACGGCACCATACACGGGTATGCTTCCAGGATATGTGGCAGGGCATTATCGACGGGATGAATTGGAAATTGATCTTGTGCGGCTATGTCGCCATGCTGGTGCGCGGCTGATATATGATAAGGCGGTTAATATTAACCAGGCACTTCGTGAAGTGACGTTGGAAACACGTGGCCCAGTTGCCTATGATTTGGCGTCTATTGATGTGGGCATCACGGCAAAGTTGAATATTCCAGGGTTTTCAAAATATGGCATTGGTGCCAAGCCCCTGGATTTATATGCTAAGCGGTGGAGCATTTTTCTGGAGCAGGTATTACATGGGCAGGCTCCCGCTGATGTAGCAGTGATTGGTGGTGGTGTTGCAGGATGTGAACTAGCGATGGCCATGGCATTTGCATTGCAGTCGGCGGGAGTATCTCCAAGGGTGACGGTGATTGAGTCTGGGCCAACAATTTCTGTTGTTGGTGACAAAGCAAAACGACGGATATTAAAGGCCATGAGTGATTTGGGTGTCGTGGTCAAAACTAGCGCCAAAACTGTTGAACTTACCTCGAATCAGGTACTTCTTGAGGGTCAGGAACCTGTTGCTGCAGTGTTTTGTGTTGGTGCGGCTGGTGGATCTGCTCATAAGTGGATTTCTCAGACGAACTTGCCACAGCTAAATGGGTTTATTAAAATTGGTTCTGATCTGGGCGTTCTCGGAGATGAGGCATTATTTGCAGTTGGCGATTGTGCTTTGATGGAGGTTGAGCCGTTACCTAAGGCTGGCGTGTTTGCTGTACGTGCTGCTCCAATATTGCATCATAACATTCGTATGTCGCTGAGCGGGGGGCTGCGCAAGAAATGGCGGCCACAAAAAAACTACCTCAAGCTAATATCTCTTGGTGGGAAATCTGCGGTGGCAGAGAAATTTGGATTTAACCTGGCTGGTGCAAGCCTCTGGCGCTGGAAGGATTGGATTGATAAGTCATTTATGAATAGGTTGAGTGATCTGCCAAAGATGGTGCCTCCCATTGAGACAGGTGAGCTGGCGACTGGAGTTGCAGAAATGCTTACCACTAAACCCTTGTGTGGGGGTTGTGGCGCTAAGGTTGGACGTGGTGTTCTATCGGCAGCATTAAAGACTATAACGCAACCGAGTGATGATGTTGTGACAGGTGTGGGGGATGATGCGGCAGTACTGTGCCAGCCCAATGGTAATTATCAGGTTATTAGCACAGACCATCTGCGTGGTTTCATTGCCGATCCAGGGCAAATGTCGCGGATTGCAGCTGTACATGCTTTGGGTGATGTGTGGGCCATGGGTGCGGAGCCACAAGTCGGCTTGGCGTCAATTGTTTTGCCGCAAATGTCTGCTAAACTGCAGAAAAGAACTTTGCTAGAAATTACTCAGGTTGCAACTGAGGTACTGAACGCCGCAGGTGCTCAGCTTGTAGGTGGTCATACGACGATGGGTGCAGAGCTTACTATTGGCTTCACTATGACTGGGACAAAAGATTCAATGCCATTGACTATTGCGGGTGCAAGGGATGGCGACGCGCTGATATTGACCCGACCCATTGGATCGGGCGTTATTCTGGCAGCCGATATGCTGGGGCAGGCTGGAGGTTGCAATGTTGCTGCAACACTTGCCATTATGGGGCAGCCACAGGACCGCGAGGCGACAGTATTATCAACAGTTGCTCACGCTATGACGGATGTAACAGGATTTGGATTAGCTGGGCATGTCCATGCTATGTGCCAGGCTTCAGGATTGGATGCTCACCTGTTTCAGGACGCTATACCTATCTATTCAGGTGCACGAGCGTTGTCAGATCAGGGTTTATCATCGACGTTGATGCCAGAAAATCGCAAGGATACGCCTGTTGATGGGCTGTACGATGCGATGCTTTATGACCCGCAGACTGCTGGAGGATTGTTGGCTTCAGTTCCGGAGAAACAGAGTGCTGATGTTATCAAAAAACTAGTTGCACTTGGCTGTAAAGGGCACGTAATTGGTCGACTGAGCAAAGGGACTGGCCGCGTGTGCCTTAGCTGAATTTAGCACTTAATTTTTCTGCAGTTAGTGCAAGCGTATTATCGTTAAGATCAGGTAAGTCGACTGAGAAAACTGGTGCGTTCTTAACTTCAGCCGACTTGTCATAGCGTGGATCATAGTGATATTTGATGAGCTCTGATGCTAATGTTTGCCAATCGTTTATTTGTGCCTGTGCATGCCACTGATCGATTCGTTCGCCTGAATGATATGGCCGTAGCTTGCCCAGAAGGTCACTAAGTGCCATTTTGTCTTGAATAAGATTTGAATAGGCTCGGCAAAGGAAACTACTGCGTATGTCTACTGATGCGGTAATCTGGATGCGAGGTGCATTGGACATCAAAGCCCAGAGTGACGGTGGTATCAACCTCTCACCGACCTTACTGCTCTCCGCCTCAACAAAGGTGATTTTGTTGGGATCAAGTGTAGCTAGCCTGCTTGCAATAATGGTTTCAAACATTTTTTGTGAAGGTTGCGTTATGCCCATACCACCAAATAGTGATCCCCGGTGGGCAGCAATTTCTTCGATATCAAGTACTTGTGCACCCTTTGCAACAAGTTGGTGCAAAAGAGCAGTCTTAGCCGTTCCGGTGCTGCCACTGATGAGCATCAATCGGTGCGGTAGTGGGGTCTTGTATAACGTTTTAACAATCTCACGACGGTAGCTTTGGTAACCTCCCTGAAGAAGTTTCACGCGCCAGCCAACCTGATCGAGGATGGTCGAGAATGCACTTGAGCGTTGCCCACCACGCCAACAATAGATTAATGACTGCCATGCGCCGTCTTTGTCAGCAAGAGCGCCTCGGAGGTGGGTGGCAGTATTATGTGCCACCAATGCCCCACCAATTTTTCGGGCGGCGAAGGGACTGGCTTGCTTATAGATAGTACCCACCTGAGCTCTCTCAGCATCGCTGAGAACTGGCAGGTTGATCGCACCTGGAAGATGATCCTCCGCATACTCGGCAGGCGAGCGGACGTCGATTATAGTATCGGCAGTGACGTTATGTATGTCCGCCATAGAAGTGAGAATTAGTGGGGTCATGGTTTGCCCTTCTATGCATTCATAAATATTTAGCTGGTTTGGCGCAGAGATCCAAGCTTCTTAGCTGGCGCATTCAAAAAAAGGCCTAATGAGCTCTATCAGATTAAACCTGCTTTAATTGGGCTTAGCTATTTTGCAACCTCGCCTAATGACAAAGCTTCCTGCATTTTGATATTATAAAACCCGGCCCGGGGTTCCTGGACCACCTTGCCTGAGCCCGTGGAGCGGGAACCAATTACCACGGCTCTATCGGACCATAGAGCATGCACCTTCGTCCTGCCTTTAGTGCTGTCTGGGCCCAATCAGCGTTGGTTAACGTTGCTCGGTCCGCGGTCCGTAGGCCAACGGCAAGGGGTTACTGCGGCTAATCGCTAGGTTCGAGCCGCAGGTACATGGACCTTTCACCACCATCGTAAGGCCCCGCGCCTCGGACCACGGGCCTTCAGTTTTAGCGTTGTAAATTCAGTGGGGATAGTTTTCTTTGCTAACCAACTGCATCTCTTTTCTCGCAACAATTTCAAGCTGAACCGTGTCGCTGCTCTCGCTGAGTAGCGACAATTATTGAGCGTATAGATTTCGATTGCCCTATCAATGTGATTTTTGCGGTCATTAGTCTGATAGTACCGTTCGTTTAGGTAAGGGAATGTGTTTGCATTACTCGCCTGTGGCTTTGGATTCAAAGCGCAGACCAACCGCAGTGCGTGGCTGGAAGCCTTCCCAATAGGTGTGTTCAGCAGTTGACTTGCCTTCATCATCCACTGCATTCATGCCGTTATCAGAAGCTGGCACCAGATCAAAATATGGAGCCATTTCCGCGTTCGCTTTCAGGTGCGTGTCCATAAACGCAGTCGCAAAGTGCTGCGTGATGTTGTTCATGCGGGTGTTATCCCAAATGGCATCTGCGTAATGGTCATAAGGACCAGTTTCGCCTTTGGCTGTCATCGCAAGCGCCTCGGCTGGTGGGGCCATCGGTGCAGCGGCATTGTGGTTGGCGTTGTTGAAGGTCAATAGGTGACGATTTGTGCCCGTGGTGTTGTCAAAGATACCGCGTATCGCTTCGTAGACAGATACGTCATCGACGCTGCCTGCGACCAACATTAAAGGTTTGCGGAAGCCGGATAGACCTTCTGCGTCCCAGAAGCCCGCGTTGTTGCCCCAAGGGCCAATTGCGATCATCGCTTTGACACGCTCGTCAACTAGTGCCTCGTGGGTTTCTGACCCTGCAACGTGGCGTTCCAGCAGGCCATTTGGCGTACCCCATGGGTATTCTGTTGACGCTTGAGTTACACCAGCGCCGCCAACGATCAACGCGCCGTAACCGCCCATCGAATATCCTATAACGCCTGTGGTGCTTGCATCGATGATGTCGCCAAGTGGACCTTCCATTGCGTCCATTTTATCAATGACAAAACGTTGGTCGATTGGACGGTTCAACAGGGTTGAGCCAAATGCGCCTTGGTCAGAATAGGTGCTGTCGGTGTGATCGATGGAAACAGTCACGTAGCCTTTGGAGGCTAGATTTTCGCCTAAATGCGCCATCAAATAACGGTTGCCCGGATATCCGTGCGAGATCAGAACAAGTGGGAATTTTTCGCCTGATGCAGGTGTTGCGTGGCGTGCCGCTTGGCCTGTGAGGGGCACTTCAGTTTTTCCGTCACGCAATATTGCGGTGTAATTGCCGCCTTGGGCTGTGCCGTCTGCTGCAGGATACCAAACCTCAACTGTCAAATGACGATCATAGGTTGGTGCGGCGTCAGCCGTTGTATTTACAATGTCGATTTGACCGGTATTGGTGAACGTAAATGTTTGAACGCCGATGGCGTGGTCGCCGTAAGCTGACAACGCGGGCGCATCTGGCCGGATGGTGTCGATAGGGTTCGCTGCGGCAAAAGTGCTGAGGCTCATTGTGGTGCCTATGGAAAGAGGGACAAGTAGGGAAGCTGATATGCGCGAAAGTAAGGCCATCATTTTCTCCGACCTTGAATTAAGAAAATTAGGGATAACGTAATGTAAACTTTGTAATGATGTACAGTGACGAAGATATGATCATTGATCAAAGCGTGACCCTACGTCGCTGGGTTGTATCGCGGGGAGGTGGGTCAGGCACGTTGAGTGTTTGGGTGGAAAGCAGGTCTTCCCCAAACTTGGCACAGATGGGGGGCCGGGTGTGGGGATATGTCGGCTGTGAGGGGCTGCAGGAGCACCATCTTTACTCACGCACCAATTTCAAGCTGAACTGTGACGCTGCTCTCGCTGAGTGGCGTTAGTTATTGAGCGCATAGATTTAGGTTAGTACAGCTCTCGTTCGTCTGACAGCATCACTTGAGCGCCTTTCCTGAATGAAGTAACTGATTTAAAGTAATTTTTAAGGAAATTTAAATGAAATATTCAATTGCTTCAAAGAAAAAAGTTTTAGTTACAGGGGCTACTGGTTTCATCGCTGGCTGGCTGATTAAAAAACTCGTTGAAGAGGGAGTTTGTGTACATGCTGCTGTTCGCGATCCAGCAAAAGAACAGAAAGTAGCACATTTAAAAAAGCTATCAGAAATTGGCCCCGGCAAGGTCGTTCTTTTCAAAGCAGATTTATTAGAGACTGGTAGTTATGCCGAAGCAATGAAGGGCTGCAATATTGTGTTTCACACGGCATCTCCGTTCATTACAAAATTCAAGGACGCTCAAAAAGATTTAATAGAGCCCGCGCTTTTAGGAACTGAAAATGTTTTAGCCACTGCAAGCGCGACCTCGTCTGTAAAGCGGGTTGTTTTGACTAGTTCAGTTGCAGCAATCTATGGAGACACCATAGAATGTGCGAGACTTCCTAATGGCATTCTGACTGAAAATGAATGGAATGTAACTTCCACTTCTAATCACCAGCCATATTCGTACTCAAAAGTATTAGCAGAGCGGGCTGCTTGGGAAATTGCAGAGAGACAAGATAAGTGGTCTTTAGTTGTCATCAATCCAGCCTTGGTAATTGGGCCATCTGTCTCTGGCTATTCTACCTCAGCAACCCACGATATTCTGGGCCAATTAGTTGATGGTACACTCAAAGCTGGCGCTCCTCCTTTTGAGGTTGGAGTGGTAGATGTAAGAGATGTTGCTGAGGCACATCTACGCGCCGCATATATTAAAAATGCAGAAGGTCGACATATTGTTTTTAATGAAGCGAAGTCATTTTTGGATCTTGCTGGCTATTTAACTGAAAATTATGGCAAAGATTTTCCACTTCCAAAAAAAGAACTTCCCAAATGGTTGCTCTGGTTGGTAGGTCCCATTGTTGATAAAACCTTCTCAAGAAAGATGATATCACTCAATATGGGTCATAAATGGTGTGCTGATAATACTAAGAGCATCGAAAAGTTGGGAATGACGTACTACTCCTTAAAAACCTCTACGGAAGAAATGTTCCAGCAAATGATTGATCAAGGTCAAATCGCTAAAAAATAGTCTACGATACTAATAACGAGACCAACCACATAAAAAATCTAAGCCACCTTTTTGCCGCTCATGTCCAGCCAAAGGCACTGCAAGGGCTGGGTGTAAGGTTAGGCTGGCTTTGAGGGGCCTCCAGGATCGCCATCTCTACTCACGCACCAATTTCAAGCTAAACCGTGCCGCTGCTCTCGCTGAGTGGTGTCAATTATTGAGCGCATAAATTTAGGCTGGGCCAGCAATCTGATGCGAGTTCTTATTGGTTGACAGCATCCAAATTACTTCTCAGTTCGCATCAAACTTTGCCCAAAACGATGATTCACTCTCGTGTCTAACTCTCAGTTCATCAACATACTGGTCATGACTCTGAAACGTTTCGAATGTATCGACCTCGGGTGCAACGGTATCACAGTCATTTATGTGACTCGCCGCATGCCCGAATCGCGACGTACGACCCTCAACAAGGGCGAAATTGATCATTGCCCGCCAAAGCAATGTCGCTGCGAGTGGATGCCGTTCTCTCAGAGCATCAGCTGCCGTTGTAAGCAACTCAGAGTGGTCACCGTCCAGTTCATCGGCGCGTGCTTTTACCAATTGGGCAGCCGTCGATAAATCAGACCACTTCAAGCAGAAATGCAGAGCTCGCAGAACATCAGGATAGGTTAGTAAATAAGCGCGAGCGCGATCTTCAGCTTCAACATCCTCAAAATCAGGTAGTCCTTTCAGAAAAGCGTGCAAGTGATCGATGCTCAGTCTATTCTGAAAACAAAGCCACCGGTGTGCTTGTGCGCTATTATCGTGACCAAGTACCGTCAAGGTCGAGATATAAGCATCATCCCATTGTTCTTGACCAAAGCTACCTCCATCATCCTCAACATTACTTAAAAGTACCAAAGCATCCTTGGCTTTTTTATCTTTAAGCAAGAGCATAGCAACCTCGGCAGCGACGACTTTGTTGCGTAGATCTTCTGGCGAATACTGCCCGATATAGCCATCGGTATCCCCACTCGCTGTTGCAATTTCTTGCAGACATTGTTGGACAAAGCGTTGCTTCCGCTCTGCGCTGTGATCTGCCTCACCCCGTAATTCTCGCAAGAAGAGAATGGCCTCATGTTCCACTTCTGGTTCAAAGAGCGGATTATCAGAAAAGCGCTCAACATGCGCCTTGAGATATGACAAGCCCGCCTCGCCAAGCGTGGGTGCCAAAATACTAATGATCCCGTCCCATTCGCCATATCTATTGTCAGAAACTATTCTCCAAACACGATCGGCAAGTGTTTCAGCATCAACATCTGTGCAAGTTGCAATATCCGAAAAATGCAGGATTGCCGACCGGAAGACCTCACCAATATCACCACGCCGGTCATCTGCCCGTTCATAAAGTGATGGTGCTAGTTCAATAAATTGCCACAGAAGATCAAACGCTGTTATCGGATCGTCCGGTGCAATTTTATTGACGATCATCACTACTTGTGTATCGAGGTCTTTCACCAGCGCTTTGCGTTTACGCCAGCTTACGAAGCTCTTGGATTTGCGCAGGGAGGCTAGCCGTTTGCGGACTTCATGGGCAAGTTCTGTCGCACCAAGATTATGGCTCAGTTCGAGACGCAGACGGCGTTTGATATCTGCGCAGCCTTGGCTGACCTCTATTAAAAGATCGGCTAAGCGGTCAGCGCCAAGATCGGCAAGATTGGCCTTGTTCAGGGTTTTCTTAGACATGCGCTCAACTTAGCCGTTTTGTACAGCGCCGCCAGTGGAAAGCGGGGCCACTTAGCCCAATCGCTTAAGTTGAGCCGCAGAACGCAGGCCCGGCCCCCCTCTATTCTAGGGCCCCGCGCTTCGGATCATGGGCCTTTAGTGTTAGCGTTGTAAATTCATTAGGGGGTAATTTTGTTTGGTAACCCCATCTATACTCACGCACCAATTTTAAGCTAAACTGTGATGCTGCTCTCGCTGAGTTGTGCCGATTATTGGGCGCATGGGTTCAGACTTTGCCAGCAATTTAATGCGATTTTTCATGTTTTATGATAGAAATCAAGAATTTTCAAATTTTACCATTGATTTGAAATTCTTATTACATTGCTTGCCTTGATTTCACTATGCTATCCACTTTGGGCTTACTTTGAGCCATAATAACCCCAACGGCCAGAATACAGGCACCAATGGCTTGTAGCCAGTTCCAACCATATCCAAATAACAACATAATCATCATTACATAAAATGGTGCTGCATTAAGATGAAAAGAGGCTACGCCAATTCCAACCTGACCAACTCCACGGATCCACATCCATTGAGAGATCCCTAATGCACACCAAGCATAAATTAAAAGTAAAATAAAATCATAGTTTGTTGGCGTTGGAATTGTTGCGCCTGGTATTTTGAAAATGAGCGCACCAAAGAACACAAAAGCGCAGAATCCTGTCATGCCAAAGGTTGTAACGGTGGTCCTTGCAAGTGGTGTCAGTTCTGGAAACTCCTTGACCGTTGCTCGCGAACCCCAAGCAAAAAGTGAGGAGGCACACAAGCCGATCAGAAAACCCAACCCAATTTGAAAATCGCCGAATTGGATGCCAGAGGCAGTCAAACCGCCTAGTACGACAAGGGCTACGCCGGCCAAAAAATTCAAAGTAAGGCGCTTGCCATCAAAGGCCACTTCGAGCGCAACTGCACATATTGGCATTGTTGCGGCCGCCAGAGCGGCGGTCACTGCATTTGTCATATATTGTGACATAAGCAGGAGCATTGAACCAATGCCAAAGCCAAAAAAACCAATCCAAAACCCTTTTATCCAAGGCAGTTGAGCCAGTGAACTGACGCTCAACTTAAAGGCCATCAGTCCAACTAAAAACAGTAATCCTAATAAATTTCTTAAGGTGATAAGGGAAATTACGCCCCACGTTTCCAAAAGGCTATCTGCCGCTGGAAAGCCAAAAGAAAACAACCCTACTGCCACCACACAACTTAGGTTTCCGGAAGCCACAGAGGTCTGTGTCTTAAGCTTATTAGGCATCAAAGAGTTAAACACGATTAAATACCAGTCCCTCAATTCGTTTTTGAGTAGAGTATTTCTAGTAACTAGTTACGCGCCAAAAACCGACATTAGTGTCGCGTTCGTATAAGCGGATAGCTTAGGTTACGTGGGTTTGGCAGGTAGCACTGCCAATGGCGATTAAAGGAAGTGTCAGTAGTAACGGCATGAGGCAGAGAAGGCGATCTTGTGTGCAAGCTGTATTTGATGCGCTATAAATTTTCTCAGGCAATAAATGAGGTGCTCATTTTATAGAAAGCACAGCGCATATTCGTTATCAAGTGTGCAACAGGTGGTGCTCTTTCATCGTCTCATAAAATCGAGGCTCTCAAAGCTTGTGATGCCTGAGTTGGCTTGTCGGAAAACACCGATGCAGGCACTACCGCATTTTTTAGAGCGAGGGGCTCTGTCGAAAAGACTTGCCAGCATTGAATTAATTAATTTACCTGAAAATACTTAACTGGGCAATGGGGTGTCTTTCGGACCCGCCCAGCGTTAAAAAAATGCGTGTGAAATCCCCATGAATTTGATGTATTTTGCATCGGTTTTGATTTTGTGGGGCATGAGCGCCACTGTATAAAACGGGAGAAAATTATGAACATTTCTGGGGTTGTGGGGCTGGGCGACATGGGCAGCGGTTTGGCCAAGAATTTGTTACAGCACGGGTTTAAAGTACAAGGGGCAGATCTTTTGCGCCACCGTAAAGAGGCGTTTCGTGAGATGGGTGGTCAGCTGGTTAATTGTCCGGCTGATGTGGGACGCGGGGCGAGCGCAGTTTTTATTATGGTGATGACTGGCGATGAGGCCAAGAATGTTATTTTTGCCTCAGACGGTCTTTTAACCACAATGGCTGTGGGCAGTGCGATTATATTATCTGCGACGATCAAACCGCAGGAGGCGCGGGAAATTGGTTCACAAATGGAGGGCTCTGGAGTACATTTGATCGACAGCCCTGTGTCTGGTGGATTTCCCGGGGCCCAAGGTGGCACGCTAACTCTAATGGTTGCAGCGCCTGATGGTATTGTCGACCGCTTCCTACCCTTTCTTGAGGCTGTATCTGCCAATATCCACCGGACAGGCAAGTGCTCGGGGGATGGCCAGACAGTGAAAGCCTGTTTGCAATCTCTCATTGGAGCGCAGTTTTCCGCGACATTTGAAGCGGCTGCTCTGGCGGCCAAGGCGGGCGTGTCTGGGCAGGTTTTGCTGGATGTGTTTTCCAGCTCTTCAGCTGGCTGTGGTGTGGTCAATAATGCGCTTGAAAAGATTATTGACCGTGAATTTGAGGGCACAGGCAGCCATATTAATACGATGCATAAAGACTTGACGATTTCTATGGCCTTGGGCGAAGCACTGGGCGTGCCGCTTCATACGGCGGGTTCTGCAATGCAGATTTTTCACGCGGGGAAAAGCAAATACCCCAATGGGGACAATTGGGTCTGCACGAGGGTTATCGAGGAGATTGTAGGTGCTGAACTGCACCGTAAGGCGGCGACATGAAGCTTGGGGTTATTTGTGACGGGATTAGCCTCGATTTGAGCCATGCGTTGAATGTGATGGATGAGTTTGATTTGGAGTATGCCGAGCTGCAATTTGTTGGGGAGAAGGAAGTGGGAGATCATTCCCCGCAAGAAATCTCTGATATAAACCAGTTGCTGCGGGATCGTGGTAAACCGGTGTCTTGCCTGTCGCGGCATATCTTTGCTGGGATGAGTTCTGCGAACCGTCCTGGGGATGCGCTGCATGTCAGACATATGGATGCACTCAGGCGGGTGATTGAGATGGCGCATATTGTTGGATCGCCCTTGGTGCGGATTATGACCCAACGCAAAGAACAAGTATTGTGGGGTAAGAATGGAGCAGAGCGCTGGAATGTTGCCCATGGAGTTTGGGAGAGCATGCTGCCCCTAATCGCGCCTGCGGTGGAACTGGCTAAATCTGAAGGGGTGGTTTTGGTGGTTGAGACTGGGAATGGTACACTGGTCAACTCCAATTATACAGCTCGCCGCCTAATCGACGAGTTGGACGCTAGAGAGCATCTAAAAGTGCTTTGGGATCCAGGAAATAATTGTTGGTGCCATGAATTGGCCTACCCTGACGGTTATGAGATGCTTTCTGGCGGCTATCTTGGGCATATCCACATCAAGGATGTCAAAGTTGACACGCCGCGTGCCTTGCTTGAAGTGCGGCGCATTGGCGAAGGGCAATTGACAGAACATTTTGCCCCCATCGCTGCGGCCCTGAGGGCGGATGCCTATGATGGGGTTGTGTCGTTTGAGAGTGTCTACCATCCTGGTAATGGTGATTTTGAAGCGGGGTTTCGACTTTGCATAGATCGCTTCAAGGAGTTTTTCTCATAAAGAAGGTCTTCCCCATTATAAGGTAAATGGCACTGTCAGAGTAAACTTGGTTGAAGTGGGCAGGGTGGTTTTGTAGCGTCATTGAATGAAAAATACTCTCCATTTAACCACATGAAACCCTGCCCGTGATTCCTGGGCCATCCTGCTTAGGCCCGTGATCCAGGAACCAAGAGCCAGTGCACTGTCGGACAATAGATCACGCACCTTCGTCCTGCCTTTAGTGCTGTCTGGGCCCAATCGGCGTTGGTTAGCGTTGCTCGGTCCGCGGTCCGTAGACCAACGGCAAGGGGTTACTGCGGCTAATCCCTAAAGCTGAGAAACAGGTCCACTGACCGGCCCCCTCTATTTTAAGGCCCCGCGCCTCGGACCTTGGGCCTTTAGTGTTAGAGTTGTAAATTCATTGGGTAGGGGTTTTGTTGGATAACGCCATCTCTATTCACGCACCAATTTAAAGCCAAACAGTACTGATACTCTCTGGCTGAGTGGCGTAAATTATTGAGCGTATAGATTTAGGCGGTGCCAGAAATCTGATGTTTGCAATCATTAGTCTGACAGCACCGTTTTTTTTGATAGCGGGCAGTCATAAATATGGGTAAATTACGACAACTCCTCTCGCCATTACTTAACAAACACGTGGACACGTTGGGCCGCGTTATTGGCGAAGCCAGCTTGATCCCAAGGCGGGTCAAGAGGTTGAACATTGCCATTCTCATCGCGTGCACGGCATCTCAACACATGTTCACCTGGTTCGGCCTGCCAAGAGAATGTCCACTTTTGCCAAGCGTAGCGATCTTTCTTTTCTGACAGTATTGCTGTGCGCCATTCACCGGCTATCTCGACTTCGACAATCTCAATCGGAACGCCACCGCCCGACCATGCACGCCCTACCAAATCAACGTCACCCAAAGGTACAAACCGTTTACGCGTCGACCAATCGGGAACACCTGGCGGAACCATGAGTGATTTCACGCGAATGTCCTGGATGGGTATGCCCACATCATCTTTGTGCGTCTTGAACTGATAGGTCTTGACCTGTTGATGGCCATCATAGGGTTTGGTTAGGGCTTCGATACGTGTTAGCCACTTAACGCTCGCCATTCCGTACCAACCCGGAACAATGATCCGCAAAGGCGCACCGTGTTGGGGTAGCAAAGGTGCACCGTTCATCGCGTAGACAACCAAAACATCGAGCTCTTTGATCTGAGCAAGCGTCAGGCTGCGCCCGAAGAAGTGAGGTTCGCCCATGTCGTAACCATAATCCGCGCCGGTGAATGTTATTTCGACAACGTCATCATCGGGGCAAGCTTGCTCAATGAGGGGCGCAAGTTTCGTTCCCGTCCACTCGGACGTTCCGACAGCCTCATACATCCAAGGCATGGAATGGGATCGTGGTGACACACCCGCGCGTCCGTTGCCAGCGCACTCCATAGTGACGGGCATCGTCTCCGCAGGTAACGCCATGATGTCTGCAATTGATAATTCAAATGGCGCTTTAAAGGAGCCTGAAAATTTCAATCTGTGCGCTAAAGCGTCCAACAATGGCACATCAAAGTGATTGAGTAGATAATGGCTTCCTGTGGGGGTGATATCTAGAGCTAATGTCTCCAGCAAAATACCACTATTTCGATTTGCGAGACCAACTTCAGCTTGGCTGTAAATGCCATCAACTGTGGTTGGTTTGTCTGAATAAGGTTGGAATGGATTCTTGATCATTGAAGTGCCTATATTATTCAGTCCAGCGGCGCGTGTAGTTTGGTATGTTTGGTGATGATACCACCACGGTTCCCGACTTCAATTGAGCCATAGCGTTCCTTGAAGCACTCAGGTAGAGGGCGGTCCCCTTCAATAGACAACCACAAGCGCATCAAGTGACGCCGCTGGTTGGGGTCCGGCCAATCGAGGAAACCAGTTCGGTCGTGCAACTGCGAATGGTTATAAACAAACTGCAAGTCACCGGGCTGCAACTGCATGCCAAAACATAATTCAGGATTGTTGGCCAAGGCGTCGAACATGTCCAATGCCTCGACATGTTCAGCGGACAGGCGCATCGCACCGTCAAATCGCTGCGCGCTTTCGATATATTGACGTTGATAGAAGACGGTCAGATAGCCTTCGAGCCAACTTAGCACTGGGATTTCCATGTATGGTTTGGCACCATCTGGGATCTCGCCACGGCGGTCCGTGGCAATTGGATCAAAGAGTTTTTCCAGTAGATCTGGGCGTTCTTGTTTCATGCGATTGTAAATCGTTTCCGCGCTAACCAGCAGTGATTCCCCCCCTACTTTTGCTTCGCGGATACACAGCAAACCAACAACATCTGCACTATCTGTGTGAAATGTTTGGCGCTCGCTGGTCTGATAAATCCGGCTTTTTGGATCGTTCGCATCAGCGCCAATGTCGCGCACGTGACCTAAGATATGCCCATCCGCGTTTTGTGATCGCGCGCTTCCGATATGGGCACCAATGCCGCAAAAGATCGTAGCGGCGAATGCTTGCGAGTAGTTTTCGATAGGCAAACCGCGCAGGACCTCAATCCCAACTCCTGAAAGCAGGGTTTGCTTGAGGCCGGCGATATGCACACAGAATGTAGCCAGGGGAAACGTTTCTTTGCTGATCTCACCAATATCTATGCCTAGACTTTGAAAATGGGTGGCGGCGGCTTCAAGTTCGCGCACATCGTCTGAAGTAAGCTGATAAAGCCACGCATCGGGATTGCGTGTCATGTCAGTCCCCAGCCATGCGGAGGGCTTCGCTATTGCATCAGGAAGTTGGGCATCATGGTTGGTTAGCACAGACATATCGAATCCTTTGATGAGTATTTGACATTCATTATTGGTATTGTTACGCAACATAAAATGATTATTAGTCATACTCTATGATTACCGAACCCTCTCTTGCTGTATTGCGTGCGCTACAAAGTATCCATGAAACAGGCAGCGTCTCTCTCACAGCAAATATGCTGGGTGTGACGCAGTCCGCGATCAGCCGCTCAATCGGCAAATATGAGAAGGCGATAGGCTTGCAGATACTGCGTCGTGGCGCGCGCCCGTTGAAGTTGACCGAAGAGGGTCAGTTGGTGGTCGCACATGCTGTCGAGATTGATCGATCAATCCAAATTTTGGGCGATCGCCTAAAGGCCTTAAAGCAAGGCAAGGAGGGCGTCGTTCGCATTGGATCGTTCGGCTCTTCGGCTACATCACGCATACTGCCTGATTTTTTGAGCAAATTTACTAAACTTTATCCCGGTATTACTGTGAGCATTGTGGAAGGCTCGGACGAAAGAACCCGTTCAGACTTGGTTCAAGGAAATGTAGACATCGCTGTGCTTGCCGATCCAGTCAAGGATTTTGATGCGATCCCAATCGCTTCAGATGAACTCATAGTTCTAATGCCTAAGAGTTCACTTTTGTCAGAACGACCTTTCCTTACACCCGAAGACCTCGCTAACTTGCCATTTATTATGACGTTGGCGGGTAGTGAACCAATCATTCTGGACTGGTTCAAGGCTTCAGAAACGTTTCCAAATATCAAGCATCGTATACAGCAAACTCATTCGATCCTTGAACTTGTCCGTGAGGGAATGGGTATTGCGATTGTGACCTCTCTTTCTTTGCCAGGAACCTATCATGACGTCATAGTCAAGCCCTTGCGACCAGCAACGAAACGTCAAATCCACATGGTGATAAAGCCAGGAGACACAAATTCGAAAGCCGTTGATGTCTTTTGGAGTTTTCTTGGACGCACGACCCGCGAGGATAGCACTTTATGACAAATTAAGTAGCAACGTAACTTAGTAAGAGAGCGAAGCGTGGCTGACGTTTCAAACGAATATTAGCCACTTGCGCAAGCCCTTGTTAATTTTATTAAAATTTAATACAGTAGAAGATGCGATCACGGCTGCCAATGACCTCGAATTTGGACTGGCTGCATACGCTTACACCCGTGATCTTGGGCGGACATTCCGCCTGAATGACAGGCTTGAATACGGGTTGATTGCGATCAAATCGGAGCTGATTACCACCCTTGAGGCCCCGTTTAGCGGCCTGAAAGAAAGTAGCATTGGCAAAGAAGGCGGCAGTCATGGATTTAAAGACT
>JAOEQC010000038.1 GCA_028388995.1 Ascidiaceihabitans sp.
CTTATCTGTAACGTTTGAGGCAAGCTAAGAAAAAGGGATGAACTATGCGGATAGGATGTTATTTGATAATTGAGTGATTGATCGCACAAAAGGAAACTCACAATGGCCATAAGAACATTAGTTGGATGCCTCGCAATAGGGACAATGCTATCTGGCTGTCTCACACCTAGTGAAATGCGAGAACGTGACGCAGCGAAAGATATGGCTACTGTCTGACGTCAGCACTCATGGGTCCAAATAGCGGTATTTGATAAGAGAGTGTCCTTGGGTCATCGTAACCACTGAGGAGTGGAAGATGAGACAGACAACTGGAACACGCAAAAGCCCCGGCGAGAAGCTGACCCAAGCCACAAGCGCGACTCAGGTCCATTTATTTAGCCCACGACGTTGAAGTCAGGCCCATACGGATAACCCGTAATGTTGTCGTTTCCGTCCTCGGTGATCACCAAGATATCATGCTCACGATACCCCCCGGCCCCCGATTTCCCATCGGCAATCGTCAACATCGGCTCCATAGAAATGACCATGCCCGCCTCTAGAACCGTGTCTACATCTTCACGAAGTTCCAACCCTGCTTCACGCCCATAGTAGTGGGACAAAACACCAAACGAGTGACCGTAGCCAAAGGTGCGATACTGCAATAGATCGCGTTCTGCGAAGAACGTGTTGATTTTATCCGTCACCTCGGCGCAACTCACACCCGGTTTCAGCAAACTCATCCCATATTCATGGGCCGCGACATTTGCTTCCCAAATCTTGAGCGACGCAGGATCGACTTCTTGGACAAACAACGTCCGTTCAAGGGCTGTGTAGTATCCCGAAATCATTGGGAATGCATTCAGGCTTAGGATGTCCCCACGCTCCAATGTGCGACTTGTGACTGGATTGTGGGCACCGTCTGTGTTGATTCCTGATTGGAACCAAACCCATGTGTCGCGGTATTCTGCATCTGGGAACCGCTTGGCAATTTCCAGCTCCATTGCATCACGTCCAGCCATTGCAACATCAATCTCGCGCACGCCTGCTTTGATCGTATCACGGATTGCATATCCGCCAACATCAGCCGTTTGAGCACCTGCACGGATCAATTCAATCTCGGCCGTGGACTTGTGCATACGGTGCAGCATCGTTGTCGGGGCTATGTCGACCTTTTTTTTCGGGGCAAGAAACTCATCCATCAAACTCATTTGATAGATTGTCAGATGATCAGCTTCATACCCAATCGATTTGCCAGAACCAGTTATGGATAGAACCGCGCGCCAGTAGTTGTTGCGCTCCCAATCGGTGAAAGTGATGTTATCACCGTGGCTTCGCCGCCATGGTTGCGCGGCATCAATACCTGCACTGAATGTTACGTTGTCTGCGGCTGTCACGACCAACCCATAAGGGCGGCCAAAGGCACAGTATAAAAAGCCAGAATAATAAGCGACATTGTGCATCGAGGTTAACACACAAGCATCAATACCCTTTTCAGCCATGCTCACGCGCAATTTAGCCAAACGGGCCTCATACTCATCAGCGGTGAATGGGAGGGCCTTTTGCCCTTGGTGGAAACGATAGTGTTGCGGACGTTCCATCAACATAACTCCTTCTTTACGGCTTGGCGTTGCAGACGAAGAAGGGGAGTGAACCATCCCTCACCGCGGCAACGGCAAAGCAAAGTCCCGGCGTTCAGGATGGTGAAACGGGAATACGCAAAATTGCGAGCGACGCCATCGCTAACCCGTTTGTCTAATTGGCCTAAAACAACATCAGATGGCAAGAAAAATATCATTAACTGATGAATAGGATTTAAGCGTCTTGATCGACCGTTTGTAGCTGTTGGCCAAGACCAGACTTGAGTGTTACTCCAAGGTATAAGCCAGACCTCTTAAGAGATTGCTTCACCTCGAAGCTCAGGCGTGTCGAAACCGCGGATCACCCATCTGCCCTAAGGCGGCAAAGAAGCTGGATAAGATCATTCGTTAACCCATGATGTCATTGCGCCAACGTCAGGTCGTGGGCGTTCTGGTGGTGCCGTGGTTTCCGTCGCGATGTGTATGAAGCCAGCGATGCGCTCATGAAATTCTAAACCCAGTGCGTCGGTCATAAATGCGCGATCATGGCTGACCCAGCCGCTAAGCCAATTGGCACCCCACCCTGCAGCAAGGGCTGCGTTTAGCAAAGCCAAGCAAACAGCGCCAGCAGAGTAGGTTTGTTCCAATTCAGGCACCTTTGCAGACGGTTTGTGCACCTCAACGACGGCGACCGCCAAGTGGCCTAAATCAAACTGACCACGACCTTTCTTGACTTGCTCGGCGTCTAAATCTAACGCCTTACCTCGCGCTTCTGCGATTTCTGCCATGCGCGGCATTGCAGCCTTTTCGATAACAATAAAGCGCCAGGGCTCTAGCTTTCCATGATCGGGTGTACGGGCAGCAATGGTGAGCAATTGCTCTACCTCAGACCGATCCGGAACAGGCATGGATAGTGTTTTAGAGGGGCGAGATCGGCGCGTTTGCAGAAAATGTAGGGCATCTGGATTGGGCGTGGGCATTTGGGACCTATCAATAACTTTTTTAACATGTTTGGCCGTTAGGGCCCACTTTCAAGTGCCGTCAGATTATAGTTCTAGAATGTCTGCCATCCTATTGATTTCTGAAATCAGAAACGCCTCAAGGCGTTCACCTGGTTGGCGACAGGCAAAGGCACGTTGGAAGGGATCAAGCGCTGTGATTGAGCTGCCGGACAATGCCTCTAGCGTCGCATGGCCGCAGAAGGGAACGTAGACTTCGGAATAGCCACCCTCGTGGTTCAGGACCAATTTACCGTCACATACCTTGTCGGCGACTTCCATAATTTTCAGCGTCAATTGGCGGAAAGTATCCGCCGTTGCTAGCATCGTGGAAAGCGGATCAATCACAGCCGCATCATACCCACAGGCAACAATAATGATGTCAGGATTGTAGGCCTCGATCGCGGGAACCACGATGCGGTCCATTGCATGAAGATAGGCAGAGTGACCTGCACCTGCAGGTAAGGGCACGTTGAGATTATAACCAACACCATCACCTTGTCCGCGGTCTTCAATGTCGCCCGTGTCGAGCGGGTAGTTGTGTTCCTGATGAATACTAATGCTTAGCACGTCATCGCGGTCATAAAAAATCGCTTCTGTGCCGTTGCCGTGGTGCACGTCCCAGTCCAAGACAGCAACGCGACCAGCCAATCCTTTAGCTTTGGCTGCTTCAATTGCAATTGCAATATTCGCCATCAGGCAAAACCCGTTTGGCTGATCTGGTAGGCAATGATGGCCAGGGGGGCGTGACAGGGAATAAGCGTTGTCGATCTCACCAACTAAGACAGCCTGGACAGCTGAGGCGCATAGGCCTGCGGAAAGGGCCGCAATTTCGTAACCACCTTTGGCAAAGGGAGCGTTGGATCCCATTTCACCGCCATGTGCATCTGACAACGCTTTGAAGTCATCTAGATAGCTTTTTGGATGAACGCGCAGCAGATCTTCTTTGCTGCTTTCAGGCGCTGTGCGTAGTTCTAACTCTTGGGTCAATCCTGTGACGTCCATCAGGTTTTTTAGACGGCGTTTGGTTTCAGGGCTTTCAGGTATGCCACCAGCAGCAAGGGGCTGGATCAATCCGCCAAGGGGCTGTGTAAAAGCATAGTTGCCGCCGCCGTGCCAGAATGTGCGTTCGTCCCAGTAAAACCCAGTTGTCATGATAAATTCCTATCCAAAGTTGCTCAAAGCGTGGTCTAGGGCGCGCGCATTGTCCAGTTGTTATGGTTAGGTTTTATTAGATCGCTGGACGCACCATGCCAACAATATCGTAGGTCTTTTGCAAAATTGGTGCTGTGATCTCGCGAGCCTGCAATGCGCCTTTGGCAAGGATGCGATCGATCTCAGCAGGGTCGCTCATGAGGCGGGCCATTTCACTAGAAATTGGCGATAGTTTTGCAACGGCCAAATCGGCCAGCATAGGTTTGAATTCACCAAACTGTTTGCCACCAACATTCGCCAAAACCTGCTCCACAGTCATGTCCGCCATTGAGGCGTAGATGTTGATCAGGTTGCGTGCCTCTGGACGATCCTCAAGACCTTTTACCTCGGAAGGCAAAGCGTCTGCGTCACTTTTTGCTTTGCGAATTTTCTTAGCAATAGTGTCTGCATCATCTGTCATGTTGATACGGCTGGCATCTGATGGTTCTGACTTGGACATTTTCTTGGAACCATCACGCAAAGACATCACGCGGGTGGCGGCACCCTCGATTACAGGCTCTGTCATTGGAAAAAAGTCGACGCCGTAGTCGTGGTTGAACTTTGCTGCGATGTCGCGTGTCAGCTCAAGATGTTGCTTTTGGTCATCACCTACTGGAACGTGCGTCGCGTGATATACAAGGATATCTGCTGCCATAAGTGCAGGGTAGCCAAACAGGCCAAGAGACGCCGCTTGAGAGTTTTTACCGGCCTTGTCCTTAAACTGGGTCATGCGCTGCATCCAGCCCATGCGAGCGACGCAGTTGAAAATCCAACCTAGCTGGGCGTGCTCTGGCACTTGGCTTTGGTTGATTAGAATTGATTTTTCTGGGCTGATACCTGAGGCGATAAAACCAGCAGCCAACTCACGTGTGTTGTGCTGTAGGGCTTTTGGATCCTGCCATACTGTGATCGCGTGAAGATCGACCATGCAATAGATCGATTCTGCGACTTCGTCTTGCATTGTTACGAAACGTTTGATGGCACCGAGGTAGTTGCCAAGGGTCAGGCCGCCAGACGGCTGAATGCCGGAAAAGACGCGGGGGGTGAATGTCGTTTCGGTCATCTTGTTGTCCTCACTTTGGGGCAAACCCTCTGGGCAAATCTGCTGAGCTGGCTTACCCATGGGGCAAAGAGACGTCAACAGGCGCTCTGATTTGATAATGTCGGAGAGCCGCCCATGCGCCAAGATCATAACGCGCCACCATTCAATCCAATGCCACCTGTTGTCTGGGTTTTGTTCCTTATTTTGATGGGGATTGAGATTGTATTCATTCTTGGCGAACAGGGCATCATCGGTGGTGCGCGGTCCGTGGGATGGCGCCTTGGCGCGATCAGCAACTTTGGATTTTCGGGCGTGGCGTTTGATTGGATGATCAAGAACGGGCAGATGCCGTTCGCGTATGCTATCCGCTGCTTCAGTTATATGTTCCTCCACGGCAGCTTTACTGCGGCTATCTTCTCTGGCGTTATTTTATTGGCGATGGGTAAATTGGTTGGCGAAGTGATGGGACAGCTAGCCGTCATTATTCTGTTTTTTTTCAGCGGTGTATTTGGTGTGGTGATCTTTGGGTTGCTTACGGATCAGGAATGGCTGATTGGCGCGTATCCCAGTGTCTATGGCCTGATCGGTGCATATACATTTCTATTGTGGCAACGGGTTGCAGGGCAGGGGATGCAACAGCTTACAGCGTTCCGCCTTATCGGATTCTTGATGGGCATCCAGCTGATATTTGGTATTTTCTTTGTCACGGGACAGGATTGGGTCGCTGAATTGGCAGGGTTTATTTGTGGGTTTGCATTGTCAGTGATCGTCATGCCAGGGGGCATTGCAAGGCTTCGTGCCGCCATTCAACGTAAATGATTATCTGCGTTGAACTGCCTTTTTGAATTCTGAAATTTGGAAAGCGCCCATCAAATGACCTGATACAAAATAAGCGATAATACCAACTGATATCAGAGCGATAAGGGCAATGTAGCGTACGCCAGCCATGCCAAGTGCAGAAGCCAGTGCGAAATGGGCAACCATCAAGACGCCGCCCATAACAACAGAGGCTGCGGTGATGCGCCAAAGGCGTTTGCGCAGCTGTGCATCAAAGCGGGCAACATCGCCCATGCGACGTGCGCCGATCAACAACAGTGCCACCATGGCCCACGCCGCGACGGTTGCTGCGATGGCGGGTGCGGTCCAACCGATGCTAGGGGATAGGCCCAGTGCAAGACCCGCATTTATTACCATCGCGATCAATGCAAACCGGAAGGGGCTGCGTGTATCTTCTCTTGCAAAATAAAGGGGTTGCACAAATTTTTGGATGACGAAGGCGGGTAATCCTAGCCCGTAAATACTGACGGCAACAGCGATGGCCGCGGCGTCATCTGGGCCGGTTTGGCCGCGTTCAAACAAGACGGAAACCAACGGTAGTGGAATGACCATCAAGGCGATGGAGCAAGGGATTGTGAGAGCGAGCGAAATCTCAGCGGCCCGCGAAAATGCAGACTTTGCCCCCTTGTCATCACCCGCTTGAAGGCGCCGCGCCAGGTCGGGCAACAAGACGATCCCGACGGCAATTCCAACAACGCCAAGGGGCAATTGATACAGGCGGTCGGCAGAGAACAACCAGCTGACTGCGTTCTCAAATTGACTGGCGGAAAATTGACCCACAACAAGGTTGATCTGCATCACGCCAGACGCCAACGCGGCAGGAATCGCGACCACGATCATCTTGCGCATATCTGGGGACCAACTCGGCATTGTGGGGCGCAGAGCAAAGCCTGCGCGACTGGCTGCAATCCATGTGAGTACGAGTTGTGCGATGCCAGCAAATGGAACGACCCAGACGATCCAAACAATAACTTCTGCGCCCATGAGGTTCGCGCCGACCATTGCTATAATCATGAAAATGTTGAGTAAAACAGGTGCTGCCGCAGCGGCGGCGAAACGCCCTGTTGCGTTCAGAACGCTAGAAAATAGGGCCGAAAGCGACATGAAAAAGATATAGGGAAAGACAATGCGGCCAAAGCCAACGGTCATATCAAAGCGGCTGTCACCGACAAACCCACCTGCGGTGAGCCAGACCAGCGCGGGCATGAAGACCATGGCGATACCAACCAAAACCAGTACGACAAATGACAATCCAGCAAGCGCATCTGTGGCGAATTTATGAGCGTCTGAATCCGCCTCTAACTTCTTAGAAAACATAGGCACAAAGGCCGCGTTAAACGCACCTTCGGCAAAGAAACGGCGGAACATATTGGGCAGGCGAAAGGCCGCAATGAAAGCGTCCATGATGGGACCAGGGCCAATCAATGACAGCAGTAAAATTTCGCGGATAACACCCAAGACACGGGACATAAGTGTCCAAAATCCTACGGTTAAAAAGCCAGACAGCACTCGGATTGGTTTCACGGGATTGTTGGCCTCTTATCGGTGATTAAGACAGTGAGTAACGGGTTGGATAGGGCGCTGGCAAGGGTAGCGTGCGTATTGTAAAGTGTGGTGTGGTAATGGATTGATGACCCATCGTGCAGCATTTGCGGAAAAAACTGCGCAGTTTGGGTGTCTAAGTGTACAGTTTAGTGAGGTCAAAAAGTATCAAATAGGGTGTGTCTTGGTCAAACTGAACACTTCGACACGTGAACTTTGCAGTTTCGAATGATTGTCAAAACTCACTGGAAAAAGAGTTAATTAGACCAATATTTTATACCTAAAGGCAACAGAATATCCACTGGAAGGTCACCAAATTTGTGTGCAATTATAACCAAAATTGTGGGCGTAGTGGCAATGATGCTGAATAGTTTTCGGCTAAATTCTTGCAAGCCAAGATTGTTGGGGGAAGTCGAACGATTGGTCCGATCACTAAGCAGGCTACAAACTACCAAATCTCGTCATATAGCTGGATGATTTCATCGACGCTTGGCACTCGTGGATTGTTTTGTGGAGACCCTGATGCCAACGCTTGAACTGCCATGAGCGCGAACATTTCGTCATCTTTGTTGTGTCCAAGGTTGCGAGGTGTCGGCACTTCAAGATCTGCGTTCAATTGCGTTAAGCCCTCGACCAATTTTGCGCAGGCTGTTTCGTCTGTGTCGGTGCCCGTCGCCCATTTCATAACGCGTGCCACTTGTGCATAGCGGCTTGGGGCATGGCTCACCGAAAAGGCTGTGATTGCGGGCAATAGCATCGCATTCGATAGCCCGTGGGCAACATGAAAGTGCGCGCCAATCGGCCGGCTCATTCCATGGACAAGGGCCACAGACGCGTTGGAAAATGCCATCCCAGCCTGAGAGGCGGCTAGCATCAAAGCCGCGCGCGCGGGTCCATCTTCGGGATCGGCGTAGGCGGCACGGACGTTGTTGGCTATCAAGGGCATTGCTGAAAGGGCGAAAGCGTCAGTGTAGGGATGCGCACGTTTGCTTACGTAGGCTTCGATCGCGTGAGAGAGGCTGTCCACAGCGGTGTCTGCGGAAATCCTTGCGGGTTTGGTCGTGGTAAAGGTCCAATCGATGAGGGCAGCAGTGGCCACGCAAGCGAGACCGGAGAGATTGTATTTTTCGGGATGTTTGGTGTCTGTGATCACGCACCAGCGTGTCAGTTCGCTGCCTGTGCCGCCTGTGGTTGGGATCAGTATTACGGGTAAACCGCATTTATCGATCTGTGTCGGTGTCTTGTAGTCGCGCACGTGCCCTTCGTTTACCGCCATGAACGAGATCGCTTTGGCTGTGTCCATTGGGCTGCCGCCACCGAACCCGATAATGCAATCAAAGTTTCCGGCGTTCAGTGCTTTGAGCCCATCATTGACGCAGGTGTCGGTTGGGTCTTCTACCACCCCATCGAAGATGTATGGCGTGATGTTGTCGACTTTGAGGATGTCAGTCAGGGTTTTGACGTGTCCAATGTTTATGAGGTTTGTGTCGGTCACGATCAGCGGTTTTGTAAGGCCCAATTGCTGGAGGACCTCGCCTGTTTGTGATGCGACGCCGCCTCCGATGCGGATGATGCGGGGGGATTGGATGCTAGCGAGATTGTGCATGGGCTACCTTTTTTGCTGGCTGCGTTCGTGGAATACAAAGCCAAGAAAGTTTAGCAGGATTTGCGCCGCTAGTATCGCGGTGCCGCCTGTGTGGTCATAATCTGGGGCCACTTCGACCAGATCGATCCCAACAATTTCATGGCGTTTGGCAACTGCTTGCAGCATCTCCAGCACTTCGTAGTACAAGAACCCCCCGTGGCTTGGCGTCCCTGTGCCCGGTGCGATGGAGGGGCAGAAGCCGTCGATGTCTAGCGTGACGTAAACGCGGGCCTTTGCGGGGATGCGGTCGATGACGCCTTCCGCGCCAAGATCGCGCATCTGACGTACAGAGATAATATCGGATCCCATTTTGCGCGCGTCCTCGTACCCTTCTTTGGCAGTGGAGGAGACGTTGCGAATGCCCACTTGGGTCAACCCCGTAACGTATGGTTTCTCAGCCGCGCGGCGCATGGGGTTGCCGTGGCCATTGCGCACGCCGTGGCGTTCGTCGACGAAATCAAGGTGGGCGTCAATTTGTAGGATGTGGATTTCGCCGCGCCCCTCGAATGCATCAATGCAAGGGATGTTGATCGAGTGATCGCCGCCGATGGTGACAGGAAACGCCCCTGCATCCAGCATCGCGTTTACGCCTGTCTTGATGTTCTCGTGGCTTTTGGTGGTGTCGGTGTGGACGATGTCAGCGTCGCCCAGATCGACAATGCGCACGTCCGATCCCAGATAGGTTGCGTCGTCTTCGTGGTCATACGCACCGCCGTGGCCAAAGCTGAACAGCGTGGATGCCTCGCGCACTGCACGTGGCCCAAACCGCGCGCCTGCGCGAAACTGAGTACCGAAATCATAGGGGGCCCCAAGGACAGCAACGTCTGCGTCGATCTTGGTCCAGTCAGAAACGTGGGGGCGTTTGCCGAAGGTTGAAATGCCAACGAAAGGCAGGTCTAGGCGTCCTGATTCATAGCCGTGTTCGGACATGGTTGCGGTCTCACTTTTAGAGTAAAGGGAATGGTATTTCCCTTCATCCTAAGTGTGAAAATCAAACAGAGCCAGTGAATTTAAAACGATCACGCATTAGAGCGTTTTGCACCGTCAGTGATCGCTTCGCGCAGCTTTTTCTCAAGTGTGGCTTGTTTGTCCATAGACCGGTATTTCAGGCCGAACATATCCTTGACGTAAAAGGTATCTACGGCCTGTTCACCATAGGTCGCGATGACAGCGTTGGCGATGTAGACGTTGAGCGATGCAAGGGTGCGTGTCAGGTCGTGTAACAGGCCCGGACGGTCACGTGTATCCACCTCGATGATAGTATAAATCTCTGACCCATCGTTATCAAAGCTGATGTGGGTGGGCACCCTGAATGCACGTTCGCGTTTCTTGACTTTGTCGCGGTCTTTGATCGCTTCGCGTGTCACCACTTCACCCATCAAGGTTTTGCGGATCATCTCGCGCAGACGCGGTAGTTTTGATGCCTCAAAGGGCTGGCCATCGTTGTCTTGGATCCAGAAGGCATCCGCGACATAACCGTCTTTGGTTGTGTAGCTGCGCGCATCCACAACGTTTGCACCAACAAGTGCCAGCGCACCAGTAAGACGTGCAAAAATCCCAGGGTGGTCGGCCATTATAAAGCAGGCGCGGGTTGCATCGCGATCGATATCAGGGTGCAGATCCATCCGAATTTCGTCTTCAGATATGTTACGCAAAAGGTTTGCAAACACGACATGGGCAGTGACGTGATGACCCTGCCAATAGGGATCGTAATGGCGCGATGTTTCGATTTGCAGGTCTTTTCGCTGCCAGTCTTTGAGTTGCACGCGCAGGTTCTTTTTCGCCTCTTTGCCGCGGTTGTTGCGGTTCAGATCTTCAAGTCCGTTTTCGAGAGCATCCAAGGTTTGGCTGTGCAGGGCGCGGATCAATACGGCCTTCCAATTGTTCCACGTATTTGGGCCAACGCCACGAATATCGCACACCGTTAGAACGCACAGCAGATCAAGACGTTTGACAGTTTTTACCAGCTTGGCAAAATCACGCACAGTGCGCGGATCAGCGATGTCACGTTTTTGCGCCATGTCCGACATCAACAAGTGATAGCGCACGAGCCATTCAACGGTATCGACCTCATCAGGTTTCAATCCAAGACGCGGTGTAATCTTGCGCACCATTTGGGCACCCAAGATCGAGTGATCTTCAGGCCGCCCTTTGGCGATGTCATGCAGCAGCAACGCAACATACAGCACTTTGCGGTTCACGCCTTTTTCAAGGATGGAAGATACTAATGGCAGGTCTTCGACCAATTCGCCGCGTTCGATTTGGGCAAGGTTGGTGATGCATTGGATCGTGTGTTCGTCCACGGTGTATGAGTGATACATATTGAACTGCATCATCGCGACGATATTTTCAAATTCGGGGATAAACGCCCCAAGCACACCCAACTCATTCATCCGGCGCAAGGCCCGTTCTGGGTTGCCGTGTTTGAGCATTAGATCAAGGAAGATGCGCTGGGCTTCGGGCGTTGTGCGCATGTCGTTGTCGATCAGAGCAAGGTTGGATTTCACCAAACGCATTGCGTCTGGGTGGATCAACATGCCTGTGCGTAGCGCTTCTTCGAAGAGGCGTAACAGGTTTAACTTGTCTGACAGGAATACCTTTTCATCGGTCACGGTCAGGCGGTTGTTCACCACTTGATAACCTTCTTTGACTTTGCGACGGCGCTTGAACCACCGCTCAAGAAGGGGACCGTCTTTGATGTGCAGTGTTTCAAGGTTGGACAGAAGGATACGGGTCAAATCGCCCACCTCGGTTGCATGGCGGAAATAGGCCTGCATGAACACTTCTACGCCGCGTCGCCCGCCCGTGTCTTTGTATTCCATGGCGTCGGCCACCATGACTTGCATATCAAAGGTTAGCTGTTCGGTAGCGCGTTTGGTGATCAGGTGAAGGTGCGACCGTACCGCCCAAAGAAAATTTTTGGCGGCGACGAAACTTTCATATTCCTCGGATGTGAAGACGCCCTTTTCAACAAGGTCATCTGCGTCTTGAACGCGGTGAATGAATTTCGCGATCCAGAACAAGGATTGCAAATCACGTAGCCCGCCTTTGCCCTCTTTCACGTTGGGTTCAACGACATAGCGTTGGCCCTGTTTGTCGTGTCGTTTGTCGCGCTCATCCAGTTTTGCCTGAATAAACGAGCGGCCCATGCTGGGTTTGAATAGATCAGACCACAGCTTGCGATCCAGTTCTTCGCCAAGGTCAATATCTCCGACTACAAAACGATGTTCAAGCATCGCGGTACAGATGGTGTAATCCTCTGTACCCAGTTGGATGCAGTCGATGATGGTGCGGGTCGCATGACCTACCTTTAGCTTAAGATCCCATAGCATATAGAGCATGGTTTCAATGACGTTTTCGGCCCAAGGAGTTACTTTTTGCGGCGTTAGAAATAACAGATCAACATCAGAAGATGGTGCCATTTCCCCGCGTCCATACCCACCAACGGCGATGACAGACAGACGTTCTTTGGCGGTTGGTTCTGCGCCCAGTGTCGTAATCGCAACGTGCAATGCGGCGCAAACCAAATGATCAGTCAGGTAGGTGTAGGCGCGTGTCATTGGCCGGGAGTCAAATGGCTTTTCTTGGAAGGCTTGCGCGATTAGGGCGCGACCACTGGTTTGTGCTTCGCGCAGCCAGCCCACCATTTTTTTGCGTGCTTCTGTAGGTTCATGGGTGGCTTGGGCCTGCTCAAACGCAGCAACAAAGCCATTTTCATGGAAGATGTCTTCAGGATCACAAATCAGTGGTTTGTTTTCGGACGGCGCAATTGGCCGTCCATAGGTGAGGTGCACTAGAAACCAGCTCCGCTAAAGCCAGATGGTGCATTGTTAATCACGACCACTTTTTTGTCGCGGATGGTTGCGATGGCAAGGCCACGTTCGTTTGTGCCATCTGCCAAGAAGCGGAAGACGCCGTTTGCACCTTTGAACCCAGCACCTTGTGTGATTGCCGCTGCAGAAAGTGGATCAGTTTTACCACTTTTGATTAGGGCACCGATTACAGCGATACCGTCAAACGCTAGGCTGCCAATTGGGTGTGGTCGTCCTTCGTATGCCACAGAGTATTGCGCGCGGAAGGCCGCGCTTGTTGCTGGATCGGGAATGGCGAACCAACCACCTTGTACGCCAGGTAGGTCTAGCGTTGTGGCAGGAATGTCCCAACGCGTCAGGCCGATGAATTGTGTCGTGGCTTGAGATACGCCGGCTTCCGGCAACAGCTGCGTTAGCAATGGAAGGGCAGAGGCAGAAGGTGACGTCATAAAGACTGCGTTTGCACCGCTATTGTCGACGGCTGCTTTGATCCGTGGGATTGCGGCCAAAACGCCTTCTTGAGAAAACGGGTAATCAATTGATCCAGCCAACGTCGCGCCACTGGCGGTAATAGCGGATTGGATCGCGTTACTGCCTAATTGGCCAGCAACGTCATTCGCATGCGCAATTATGATGCGATCTTTGCCTTGTGATTTTGCAAAGTTAATCATGCGGTTCGCAGTGTTTTGGAATGTTTGGCCAAGGACAAATAAATTGCCACCAGCGATGGTGGTGTTGTTAGAGAAGGACAAGATATTTACGTCCTTACCTGCAACAGCCGCGGCCGCAGCATTTGCCGCTTCTGCGTAAACTGGACCAAGGATAATTTGGGCACCATCGCTCACCGCTAGGGAGGCTTGGGTTGCAGCTGTTTGTGCATTGCCTGCGGTTCCGTAAATCCGCAAATCAATTTTCACGTCACCCAGATCACGCATGGCAAGGCGCGCTGCGTTCTCAAGGCTTTGGGCCAGCAGGTCATCGCTGGCAGAGCCAGAGCCACGCGGAACCAATAACGCCACTCCGATTGGTTTGCTAGTATCTACGGACGGACCGGAGTTTCCAATGCCTGAAATTGCGGTCGGGTCACATGCGGCCAGACCCATTGCGAAGAAAGGTGCCAAAATAGGCAAACGAAACTGACGCAGTGACTTGCGGGCGGATTGGAAAAGCGCGAACATTGGTGCAGATACTCCCTGAGTGCGCCGCTTGTTCGAGCGGCGTGATTTTATGGGATCATAAACGTCATGAAAGGCGGGTCCAGCTTTGAATTTCCAAAAGGTTCCCCTTGCACCCGGAATATATTTTGTGGGTGTCCCAATCGGCACGGCCCGCGACATCACATTGCGTGCATTAGACGTGTTGGCATCTGCGGATGTTTTGGCGGCAGAAGACACCAGAAGCCTACGCCGTTTGATGGATATTCACGGTGTTCCCCTTGATGGACGGCGCATCATTGCGATGCATGATCACTCTGCGGGCAAGGTCGTCTCTGGGTTGCTGGACGCTACTAACAAGGGAAAATCAGTGGCTTATGCCTCTGAAGCCGGCATGCCTTTGATAGCGGACCCGGGGTTTGAATTGTCACGCGCGGCTGTGGCTCAAGACGTTATGCAAACCTGTGCGCCGGGACCCTCAGCGGTACTGACGGCGCTGGTTTTGGCGGGGCTGCCAACGGATGCCTTTCACTTTGCAGGATTCTTGCCCAATGCGACAAATGCGCGACGCAAAGCGTTGGAAGGGTTGGCCGAAATCCGCGCGACCTTGGCATTTTACGAATCACCAAAACGAATTGGTGCAACGCTTAGGGATGCAGCAGAGGTATTGGGCGGAACGCGCAAATCCGTGGTTTGCCGTGAATTGACTAAAAAGTTTGAGGAACTGCGGCGCGGAACCTTGGACGAGTTGGCCGAATCTTACAGCAAAGGCAATGTTAAGGGCGAGATTGTTCTGCTGATTGATCGTGGGGATTTAGCGACTCTTAATGAAGTTGATTTAGACGTGGTGCTGAGAGAAGCGCTTGAGACGATGTCGATGCGAGATGCTGTTGATGCCGTTTCTCAAGCGCATGGCAAGCCACGCCGACAGGTATATCAATTGGCGTTGAACATTGGAAAAGATGACTGATCGACACAACCGCTGAAACCCGCCACAATCGCGGTGAATTATCCTATCACGCGGGGTTATCGGCACACGAATGTATTTCAACAGATTACGAACGCCGTGGTTTTCCAATCGCGCAGCGCCGTTGGCGTGGCAAACGCGGTGAGATTGATTTGATCGCGCATGATGGCGATGGATTGGTTTTCGTCGAAGTGAAGCAAAGCAGTGATTTTGACCGTGCAGCAGCGCGCGTTAGCCCGCGCCAAATGAAACGTCTGTATGCCAAAGCAGAGGAATATTTGGACCAAATGCCCAATGTGTTCCTTACGGATGTTCGGTTTGATGTCGCACTTGTGAATTCGCTGGGCGAGGTTCGTATCATCGAAAACGTATTCGGACACGGCTGGCCCATTGCACCTAAGGGCAAGCTGCGCCATCTAATGGGTAACAGTATTTAGAGGTGCCCTATGAAAATCGCATTCCAAATGGACCCGATCGGCGATGTCGATATCAACGCCGACAGCAGCTTTCGCCTAGCTGAAGAAGCACAGGCGCGGGGTCATACCTTATTCTTTTACGGGCCGGATCATCTGGCCTATCAAGAGGGGCGCATTACAGCGCGTGGTCATGACTTTACCGTAAAACGTGTTCAGGGGGACCATGTTGAATTGGGCCCAATGATTGAGGTCGACTTGGCGGATTTCGACGTTGTTTGGCTGCGTCAGGACCCACCCTTTGACATGCACTACATCACCTCGACCCATTTGCTGGACCGTTTGGCCCCGGGCACTTTGGTTGTGAATGATCCGTTTTGGGTGCGCAACTATCCTGAGAAATTGATGGTCTTGGATTTCCCTGATTTGACGCCACCAACGACGGTGTCGCGCGATCTGGAAACGATCAAAATATTCAAAGACAAACATGGTGATGTGATCGTGAAACCGCTCTATGGCAACGGTGGCGCGGGTGTTTTTCTTTTGAACAAAGAGGATCGCAACCTCAGCAGTCTGTTTGAAATGTTCACAGGGTTTTCCCGTGAGCCATTGATTGTGCAAAAGTTCTTGCCCGCAGTGTCCAAGGGCGACAAGCGCGTGATCCTTGTGGACGGCGAATGTGTTGGCGCGATCAACCGTGTCCCCGCCAAAGGTGAAACCCGTTCCAACATGCACGTTGGTGGCCGTCCTGAGAAGGTAGGGCTGACTGACCGCGACCTAGAAATCTGCGCACGCATTGGCCCGCTTTTGAAAGAAAAGGGTCAGGTGTTTGTTGGGATCGACGTGATCGGGGAATACCTGACAGAGATCAACGTGACCTCCCCGACAGGCATCCAAGAATTGGAACGTTTTGACGGCGTGAACATCGCGGGCAAAATTTGGGACGCGATTGAGGCCAAACGCAAATGAGCTGAAAAAAGTCACTTTTGGACCCTTTGTTGCGTCTGATTGAGAAACGTCAGATGGCGAATACAAAGGGGCCAAGCAGCCTGCTCCGCACCTTTGAGTTCAAGGTAAAAATTTTGTTTCAAACCCCGCGCAGTGCGCCAAAGCTGCTGGCCATTTTGGCGCACAGCCAACGCGCAGTGGCACGCGCGGCTGGATCGGTTGGCCACATAGCAATGCTTGGGTGAT
>JAOEQC010000039.1 GCA_028388995.1 Ascidiaceihabitans sp.
ACGACGGCGGAAAAACCAACGTACCGAGGGCAACAAGAAGTGGCTAAGTGCTGTAACTGCAGCAAACAGCAAAATCAGGACAAAAAGCCAGAGGGGAATTTCAACAATCTGCGTCATTGGAAATAGTCTTACAGCGCACAGACCCAGCGTAAACCAAAATCAAATTTGGACGCAGCAGTTCGTCCAGATAGCGGCATTTTTGCTTTACGTTTTGTTAATAACACCTACAGCAAAACGAATTGACACTTGCCTAAAGTTATCACTAATAAGCAGTGCACGTAACTTTATTACTCGCGCAATGCGCCGACCACCAGTGAGGCCCGATGACCCAATCCGAAAAAGACCGCCCTTGGCTGATACGGACCTATGCAGGTCATTCAACGGCCAAAGCCTCGAACCTACTGTACCGTTCCAACCTAGAAAAAGGACAGACGGGCCTTTCTGTTGCGTTCGATCTACCAACCCAAACAGGCTATGACAGCGATCATGTCTTGTCACGCGGTGAGGTTGGTAAGGTTGGCGTACCCGTTTCCCACCTTGGTGACATGCGTGCATTGTTTGATGAAATTCCTTTAGAAAAAATGAATACATCGATGACCATCAACGCAACGGCCCCTTGGTTGTTGTCGCTGTACATCGCTGTTGCCGAAGAACAGGGTGCTGACATTGCGGCACTGCAAGGCACTGTTCAAAACGATCTGATCAAAGAATACCTTTCGCGCGGCACCTACATTTGCCCGCCCAAACCATCGTTAAAGATGATCGCGGATGTTGCCGAATATTGCTATACAAATGTCCCCAAATGGAACCCAATGAACGTATGTTCCTATCACTTGCAAGAGGCCGGTGCGACGCCAGAGCAAGAGCTGTCCTTTGCCCTTGCCACCGCCACCGCCGTACTGGATGAATTGCGCCCCCGCGTTGATCCTGCTGATTTTCCCGCCCTTGTGGGCCGCATCTCTTTCTTTGTGAACGCAGGCATTAGGTTCGTGACAGAAATGTGCAAAATGCGCGCTTTCGTCGATCTATGGGGTGAAATTTGCGAGACGCGTTACGGTGTAGCAGACGCAAAATACCGCCGCTTTCGTTACGGCGTTCAGGTGAATTCCCTTGGTCTGACCGAACAGCAACCAGAGAACAATGTTTACCGTATCTTGATCGAGATGCTTGCGGTGACCTTGTCAAAAAAGGCCCGTGCGCGTGCGGTGCAATTGCCCGCATGGAATGAAGCCCTTGGCCTGCCCCGTCCGTGGGATCAACAATGGTCCATGCGCATGCAACAGATCATGGCGTTTGAAACTGACTTGTTAGAATTTGACGACTTATTTGACGGCAACCCTGCGGTAGACCGTAAAGTTGAAGAACTAAAAGAAGGTGCCCGCGCCGAACTGGCGAATTTGGATGCCATGGGCGGTGCGATTGAAGCCATCGATTACATGAAATCCGCCCTTGTGCAGTCCAACGCAGATCGCCTCAACCGGATTGAAGCGGGGGAAACTGTCGTTGTTGGCGTGAACAAATACACCAGCTCAGAACCCTCTCCGTTGATGACGGCAGACGGCGGCATCATGGTGGTCGATCCAGCCGTGGAGCAGGCCCAAATTGACAGTCTGAATGCATGGCGCGCCAACCGCGATCAGGCTGCCGTGGACGCTGCCCTTGCAGATCTTCGTGCAGCGGCATCCGAGGGGCGCAATGTGATGCCACCCTCAATCGCGGCGGCAAAAGCAGGTGCAACGACAGGCGAATGGGCCGTGCAAATGCGCCATGTGCACGGCGAATACCGTGGGCCAACTGGTGTTGCTGCTGGACAATCTAACAAGACCAAAGGCCTTGAAGACCTGCGAGAATCTGTAAACGCGGTGAGTGATCAGTTGGGGCGTCGATTGAAATTCTTGGTTGGTAAGCCCGGTTTAGATGGGCATTCGAACGGTGCGGAACAAATCGCTGTGCGTGCCCGTGATTGTGGGATGGATATTGCCTATGAAGGGATCCGCCTGACCCCCGAACAACTGGTCGCCGCCGCGCTTGAGGATCAAGCGCATGTTGTAGGCCTATCAATCCTGTCAGGCAGTCACCTTCCATTGGTCGAGGACCTGATTGAACGGATGCGCGATGCAGGGCTTGGCGATACACCAGTCATTGTCGGCGGCATCATTCCTGATGACGATGCAGAACGATTACGGGCTATAGGTGTGGCACGGGTTTATACGCCTAAAGACTTTGAGCTGAACACAATCATGGCAGACATTGTCGCCCTCGCCGATCCCGCGTCTTAGCAACAAACGCGGCATTTGCATCTTGGTCGATATGAAGTCAAAGTTGGCTTAACATTCCTACTCGCGAAAGAGAAATCCATGACCGTACACATCGGCGCAAAACCAGGCCAAATCGCTGAAACTGTTCTAATGCCGGGTGATCCATACCGCGCGAAATGGGCAGCAGAGGCATTTCTGAAAGACGTTGAACTGGTCAATGAAGTGCGCGGCATGTTAGGCTTCACCGGCACATGGAACGGCCACCGTGTCACCATCCAAGGGTCCGGCATGGGCATGCCTTCCTTGTCGATCTACGCCAATGAATTAATCAATGAATACAACGCACAAACCCTTATCCGTATTGGCAGCTGCGGGGGTATGCAGCCACAGGTCGGCATTCGTGACGTGATCATAGCCATGACCTCTAGCACCCTAAACTCTCCCTCTTCGGGCATTTTCAAAGAGTTCAATTACGCGCCATGTGCTGACTATGGGCTACTCGCAGCTGCGGTAAAATCAGCGGAGACCAAGGGCTGTAAAACCCACGTAGGCGGCATATATTCTTCTGACGTGTTCTATGACGAACGTCCTGATTTGAATGAACAAATGACGCGCCACAACATCTTGGGTGTCGAGATGGAAGCCGCCGAGCTATACACCCTTGCCGCCCGTTATGGGCGTCGTGCATTGGCTGTTCTAACCGTCAGCGACCACCTTCAAACGGGTGAAGCGTTGCCGGCCGAAGACCGCGAACGCAGCTTTGGCGAAATGATAGAGATTGCCCTAGAAGCTGCATTTGCCTGAACACATTCAGCCAACCAAAAAAAAATGAAACCGAACGTCGGTATCATGTCGGTATTGCGTAGGTGCGCGATACCGATCCAGCTACAAACCGTGACTGCGATTGTACCCATTCACCGCAGGTGAATTCCAATCACCAAGCGACCCATCCGCAGGTTTGAATACTTCGATCAGCAGCGGATGACATTGGGCAATGTCCGAGGAATGTTTGTCAGAGCAATCCCCCCCCGGACAGGCCGACAAGCAGCCCAGCAAATCAATCTCGGCGAAGAACTCTAGGTAGTCACCGGGGCGCACGGGGCTGCCCTTCATAAAGTACTGGCCTGTGTCGCGGGTAAAGCCGGTGCACATAAAGACGTTAAGCACGTCATGCACATGGCTTTCCGCCTCTTGCGCAGTGATGCCAAGGTGATCACCCATCGCGCGAGACAGGTTAGAGTGGCAGCAATGGTGATACTGACCACCAGCAAGCAAGTTGTGCGTATAGGGATCACAGCGCGTGCCAATCACGTCATGCACAGAGCCGCCAAATTCATCGATGCCATACCAACCCAGCGTGTCGTGAGTGATCGTCGCCATTGGGCGCAACTGTGGGAAGCTGGACCACATTTGTTGGCCTGTGGTGATGTGTGTGCCGTGCAAAGCGCGTGTTTTGCCCGTGTAGAATTTTTCGTTAAGGTCATTGGCATTCCACAGGTTAAGATCGCCAACTTGGGATCCCTCAACAGATGAGATGCGAAAGAAGTGGCCCACAGGCACATTGAACACCGCAGCCTCCCGGGCTGGGGCCAAAACCTCGTCAACCTTAGTCAGGTTCTGACGGGCCGCTTCATAGACGGGCATGTTCGGCGCAGGTAGCGTTTCAACTGGATAACAAATGACTGGCTTTACAGCACGACGGGCGGCGGCGTCTTTGGGCTGGGTCATTTGGGCCTCATAAATTGGGTGTTTTTAGCTTTGATCTGCAATCATTGGGTGAGCCTTTGGTTGATGTAAAGGCCTCTGCGCCGCAGGCCGCGCATTTATATTTACGAAGTGCGCCGCGATTACCTGTTGCGTCTGCGGGCCATCAGCATCCGCGCGTTGGCGCATTGCGCCGCGCAAAGAACATCACAAAGCCAAAGGCAATCAGCAAGACAACTATTTGCATGATGGGGTCCTCAAGGTGCTTAGATATAAAAATGGCCCACCCGAGAGGGGCAGGCCATTTCAGATAAGCTGTAGCTTAAGATCAGACGCGGCGTTCGACCATCATCTTTTTGATGTTCGAAATTGCCTCTGCAGGGTTCAAACCTTTAGGGCATGTTTTCGCGCAGTTCATGATCGTGTGGCAGCGATACAATTTGAACGGATCTTCAAGTTCGTCCAAACGTTCACCTGTTGCTTCATCACGTGAGTCAATGATCCAGCGATAGGCGTGCAACAAGGCTGCTGGGCCTAGGTAACGATCGCCGTTCCACCAGTAGCTTGGACAGCTGGTTGAGCAGCATGCGCACATAACGCATTCATACAGGCCATCCAACTTCTTACGATCGTCGATTGACTGACGCCATTCTTTCGCAGGACGGTTGGTTTTGGTTTCCAACCACGGCATCACTGATGCGTGCTGTGCATAGAAGTGTGTGAGGTCTGGGATCAAATCCTTGACCACAGGCATGTGCGGCAATGGATAAACGCGTACGTCGCCTTTGACTTCGTCCATACCATAGATACAGGCCAACGTGTTGATGCCGTCGATGTTCATCGCACAGGACCCGCAGATCCCTTCACGGCAAGAACGGCGGAAGGTCAACGTTGGGTCGATTTCATTCTTGATCTTGATCAAAGCATCCAAAATCATTGGCCCGCAATCGTCCAAGTCGATCCAATATGTATCAAGCTGTGGGTTTTTGCCGTCATCCGGGTTCCAGCGATAGATGCTGAATTTGCGCAGGTTTGTTGCGCCTGTCGGTTTAGGCCACGTTTTGCCCGTTGTCATACGCGAGTTTTTCGGGAGCGTTAGTTCTACCATTTGGTATCTCCTTTATCCGGCCAAGGCCGCAAGGCTGGCTTTGCCTGCACATTGTTGCGTTACAGGGCGGCCCAGAATGTCACTGATCAAGGCCACTGTTGTGTCGTTGCCACCGACAACGGCAGCTTTGGCGAATTGGCCAATTTCGATGCTTGATGCATTGTCGATGATGCAGTCTGTGAAGGGTATTACCACCGCTTTTGGCACCAGCGGAGAGCGAGTCGTAAGCGTTTCCGCTACAGCTGCTTTGGCACTGCGACGGGCGACTTCGTCGACCGCTTTGGTGGCTTCAGTACAGCTCGCAAGGGCCGCAACAAAACCAAGCGCTGCACATGTGATACGCACACCCATCAGAAGTTACGCACTTTTGGTGCGATCCGCTTAAGGTCGATGCCGCCCTCGTCTTCGGTCGTCAAAGGGTCAAGATGCACATCACGATAGCTGAGTGTCGCCTCGTTCTTGTCGTTGAACGTCGCCAATGAGTGAACGCGCCATTTCTTGTCATCACGATCTGGGAAGTCCTCGTGGGCGTGTGCCCCGCGGCTTTCTTGACGTGCTTCAGCGCCAGTAATGGTCGCCACTGCGTTTGGCAGAAGGTTGGCCAATTCAAGCGTTTCCATCAGATCGCTGTTCCAAACCAATGAGCGGTCAGTGACGCCGATGTCGGACCACTTGGCCGCAACCTCGTCCATCTTGACCTTGCCCTCAGCCAATGTGTCGCTTGCGCGGAACACGGCTGCGTCTTTTTGCATGGTTTGTTGCATCTCAAGGCGTAGCTCAGCTGTTGGGGTAGCCCCTTTTGCGTGACGCGTATTATCGAAACGTTCAAACGCAGCATCAACAGATTTTTGGTTCGGCGTTGGCACTGGGCTATCGGGATCAATGATCTTACCTGCGCGGATCGCAGCCGCACGGCCAAAGACCACTAGATCGATGAGTGAGTTAGACCCAAGGCGGTTGGCACCGTGAACTGATGCACAACCCGCTTCACCCACGGCCATAAGGCCCGGGGACACCGCGTCTGGTGTTTCAGCAGTTGGGTTCAGAACTTCACCCCAATAGTTCGTTGGAATGCCGCCCATGTTATAGTGCACGGTTGGCAGAACTGGGATTGGTTCTTTGGTTAGGTCAACGCCTGCAAAGACGCGTGCGGATTCTGAAATGCCCGGTAGGCGCAGATCCAGTGTTTCTTTTGGCAGGTGGTTGAGGTTCAGGTGGATGTGATCCCCATTGGCCCCAACGCCGCGACCTTCTCGAATTTCCATCGTCATACAGCGCGATACGTAATCGCGCGGTGCAAGGTCCTTATACTGGGGCGCATACCGTTCCATGAAACGCTCGCCTTCAGAGTTGGTAAGGTAACCGCCTTCGCCGCGCGCACCCTCGGTGATAAGGCAGCCTGCGCCATAGATACCGGTTGGGTGGAACTGAACGAATTCCATGTCTTGGAGTGGCAACCCAGCGCGTGCCACCATGCCGCCGCCGTCACCTGTGCAGGTGTGGGCAGATGTGGCTGAGAAATAAGCACGGCCATAACCGCCTGTCGCCAGCACAACCATCTTGGCTGAGAATAGGTGCATCGTACCGTCATCTAGCTTCCAGCACAAAACGCCCTGGCAGGTGCCTTCTTCGGACATGATCAAGTCAATCGCGAAGTACTCGATGTAGAATTCCGCGTTGTTCTTTAGGGACTGACCATAAAGCGTGTGCAAAATGGCGTGGCCTGTACGGTCAGCGGCGGCGCATGTGCGCTGTACTGCTGGGCCTTCACCAAATTCAGTGGTGTGACCACCGAATGGGCGCTGGTAAATCTTGCCTTCTTCGGTGCGTGAAAATGGAACGCCGTAGTGCTCTAGCTCGTAAACCGCCTTTGGGGCTTCGCGGGCAAGGTATTCCATCGCATCCGTATCGCCCAACCAGTCAGAACCTTTTACAGTGTCATACATGTGCCACTGCCAATTATCAGGACCCATGTTGGATAGGGACGCCGCGATACCACCTTGAGCCGCAACAGTGTGAGAGCGTGTTGGGAAAACTTTGGTTACGCAAGCGGTGCGCAAACCTTGTTCTGCCATGCCAAGTGTCGCGCGCAAACCTGCGCCACCAGCACCAACAACAACCACGTCATATTCGTGGGTTTCATATTCATAAGCAGCCATTTTCAGGTCTCCCTTAATCGATTAAAGCGCGATGCGTGCGATGGCGAATAGCCCCGTCGCAGCAGCAGCATAAGAAAGGCATATCACGAAAATGATCGCCACTTTTTGAGACGTCCCGTGCACGTAGTCTTCAATCATGGTCTGTGCGCCATTCTTGAAGTGCATGAAGGTAACGCCAATAGTCAGAGCCGCCACAATCGCTGGGAACGGACGGGCAAAGTACGCCAGCACGTTTTCATGTGTTTTACCCAGCATCGGGCCAAATGTGAAAACAAACAACGGGATGAGCAAAAGCAACGCCACAGAACTGACTTTCATAAGCCAGAAGTGTTCTGTGCCTGTTTTGGCAGAACCCATTCCAGTGGCGCGTTTACGGTCGGTCAAATAAGACATGGTATTCTCCTCAGACCAAAATGATTGTGGTGATGGTCAAGACAACTGATCCAATGACCACAGCCCAACCCATTTTTTCAGCCGTTGGGATATCAAGGCCGATGCCGTTATCCCAAATCAAGTGACGTACACCTGCAAGCGTGTGGTACCAAAGGCCCAGAACCGAGAAGGTCATGACAAGGTCGCCAAACCAGCTGGTTAGAAATCCGTTCGCTACAGCGTAAGCTTCGGGCGAAGTTGCCGCTGCCAGGAACCACCAGACAATCAGCAATGCAGAAATCAGCATCGCGTTACCAGTAATCCGGGTCAGGATCGACGTCATGGATGTAAGCTGTGGGCGGTAGATAGTCAGGTGGGGTGAGAGTGGGCGATTGCCCCGGTTCACGTCGGCCATTGTTGATGTCCTTGTTTCAGTCTATACCATGTTCTAGCGCTTTTCACGCCGGTGTCACCTAGGCAGAGGTTAATTTTTCGAAGTGTAAAACGCATCTTTTGAACTTATTTTCATTTTCTGAGCGATTTGTGATCACACGTTAGGAAAGTGTGATCACATTTTAAGTGAAGGTGTTTACAAACCTATCAGCCACTTAAAAAATTATTCTACTGCGAAAGCGGCAGGTAGCGCAGCCATCCTGCGTACTCAGTAGACATTTCAACACGCACCTCATCAGGAATGTAAAACGCATTTGGTTCACCACACTCTTTAACCGCAACAGTCAGCGTATTTGGAAAGGCAAAGTCCTCGTTCAAGGCAACGACTTCTTCCATGATCATCTTTTCAAACAGCGTTTCTGTCCCGCCTTCATAAACAATGCTTTGCGCAGGTGCGTTTTCGGCAAGTCCCTCAAACGCAGCACCCCAACTGTTTTCTGCAGCTTCAAATTCAATTCCAAACCAATTCATGCGATCATCAGGCACACCCGGATGTTCCCCAATGTGGGCAAGGGCGTCTATATCCACACCCGCAAACAAGCACGCCAAGTTGTTATAGCGCTGCAAATCTGGCCTGTGGATACTTGCCCAATAAGGTTCGCCTGTCTCTTCAGCTAACGCCAAAAACATGTCGATCGCAGCATATGTGATCTCGATCGCATCTTCTTCTTGTCCCAAAAGCGGCAGCTCAAGCTGATCGATCATGGCATGGCCAAACTCGTGATAGAGGGTTGCAAACAAGTTATCGTGAACAAATTGATTCGAGTTGGGTTTACCGGATTAATCGAACACTGGCGCGGATGGGCCATTACATTACTTTTCGACCCCAATCAACACAACGGTTACGACGGCAACACCGGCCAACGGTTTCTTCATCAAAATCATCTGTTTTTATGCCAACTAAGAGCGGGAATTTCCTGAATTAAAGCGGGATCAACACCCAATAATCGAGGTCTAAAAGAACCTCCGGCAGGAATTTACCATCATCAGCGCGCAAATCAAATGGCTTGCCGCCTTTCGTTGCGACGAGACGCAATCGCAACGCGCCAACACCAGGTGCGTCTGTTTGCGCTTTATCCAGAACCTCGGACCATGCCCGAATTGTATCGCCAGCCAAACATGGATTCGCATGTGCTCCGCTATTCAGCCCAACCACAATTTGCGCGTTCGCAAGGCCGTTAAAAGACAGTGCACGCGCCATCGAAATAACATGGCCACCATAAATTAGGCGCGACCCATCTGGGCGTGCAGAGGTGTCAAAATGGACCTTGGCAGTGTTTTGCCAAAGCCGCGTGGCCATCATGTGTTCAGCTTCTTCCACGGTGACGCCATCAACGTGGTCAATCTTTTCGCCAATTTCATAGTCACCCCAACGATGCGGTTCCCCAGCCAACGTGAAATCATAATTCGTGAAATCAAGGCCTTTGGGGATCACCAATTGGTCAGCGGTTAGCGCCTTCGGTAGATCTGGTACAACGTTCACGGGTGCAGGTGCATCCAAATCCTTTTTGCGCACCATGACCCAACGCACATATTCCAACACCGTTTCATCATGTTGGTTCAGCCCAGTCGTGCGCACATAAACAACGCCTGTCTTGCCGTTTGAATTTTGCTTGATCCCAATCACTTCAGATCGCGCGCGGAGGGTATCCCCCGGCCAAACAGGTAACAGCCAGCGCCCTTGCGCATAACCAAGGTTGGCAACCGCGTTGAGTGAAACATCAGGGACGGTTTTCCCAAAGACGATGTGAAACGCGATCATGTCGTCCAGTGGACTAAACGGTAGCCCACAATCTTGGGCGAATTGGTCAGACGAATACAGGGCATGACGCGCGGGATAGAGCATGTGGTAAAGTGCCCGCTCCCCCATTTTCATCGTCCGAGGGACCGCATGATCGATCACTTGACCAACAGTGTAATCCTCAAAAAAGCGCCCTGTATTCGTCTTAACCATTAGTGTTGACCCAGTTTAGTTTCGGGCGTGTATGTACCTTCAACTTCTTTCACCACGGATTGACCGCAACGCATGATGCCTGCTGCGTGGTCCCATGTTTGGGTCGGCGAGCCGTATAGTTCCCACCCCTTATTCATTGCATCCGTTACCTTGTGGCAAAAGGCTGCAGTGTCTTCTTCAGACAAAAAACGATATAGTTTCATGACTTTTCCCTACCCGAATGGATTGACGCCCAGCGCGATGTGAATGGCGGCAGCGATGGTGAAAGTGACAAAGGTGATGACAACCAGCAGAATGTCTTTTGACTTGTTACCGGGTTCTGGACGGACCCAATTTGGCTCAGCCTTATTGATCAAAATGACTGAACCAACAGCCCAAGCGAGCATACCGCCAAACAGGATGATCGCGGCCAAGTCACCGTTTACCAACAGGTGTGCGATGGCCCAAATTTTGATTGCGATTAGCATCGGGTGACGTAGGTATCCGCGCAGACGTCCCGTTGTTGCCGACATGCCAAACACGAAGAACGCAGCTAACATCAGAACGTGATTGGCGTGTTGCATTGCACTTGGTGGGTTCCAAACTGCGATAAAATCAGCGCTGCGATACCCGATGATAATCAGAACAATGGCCAGCAGGCTTGCGCCTGCAACGATCCCTTTGCCCTTATCGCCTAGCTTGGCGCGGTGGCCGGGTGCCAGACGTTTCCAGTAATGTGCACCTGTCCATAGGATCAGGCCGAGAATGATTAGTAGCATTGTGTTACTCCGTGGCTAGGGCTGCGATTGCATCTACCTTTGCCAGAGTATCACGTGCGGTTGCAACATGAAGGTTTTCCACGATTTTCCCGTCAACCACAGCAACGCCCTGCCCCGCGGCTTCTGCCGCTTGGAACGCATCGATCTGGCGTCTGGCCAATTCCACCTCTTTATCCGTCGGTGAAAATGCGGCGTTTGTGACGTCGATCTGTGCGGGATGGATCAAGGTTTTACCGTCAAAACCCATGTCGCGGCCCTGCTCACATTCGACTTGCAGCCCCTCATCATCCTTGAAGGCATTGTACACACCATCAACAATCGCCAATCCATACGCCTTTGCAGCCAACAGGCACAAACCCAAGCTGGTTTGAAGCGGCAGACGATCGGTGCGGTGCCGAGTTTGCAACTCTTTGGCTAAATCATTGGTCCCCATCACCATGCCTTGCAGCTTTGGATGGCTAGCAATGGAGGCCGCGTTCAGCATCCCTAGCGGCGATTCCATCATGGCCCAAAGCGGAATGTCACCTGTTAATTGCGCCAATGCATCCAAGTCCGCTAAGGCGCTTACCTTTGGCAACAAAATCGCATCCGCGCCCATCGTAACAGCGGCCTTTGCATCATCAAGTCCCCAAGGCGTATGAAATGCATTGATGCGGATAATCTTCATCCGTGCGCCGTAACCACCTGCATTCAGCGCCTCGGCTAATATCGCCCGAGAAGCGGTTTTTTCGTCAACAGAGACAGCATCCTCCAGATCAAAGATGATCGCATCCACCGCTAACCCACGCGCCTTATCAAGAGCCCTCGGCTTAGATGCTGGAATATACAATACGGATCGCAATGGGCGTGTGGCGGACATGTTGGGGGCTTTCATTGAGACATAAAGTTGCACACAAAAGGCCATTTTCGCACGAAACATTCAAGGTAAATTCTGAACTGACCCGAAAACAGAACCATAATTTGACCTACCGAACGTCTAGTTAACCAATGATTCAGCGTTTTACGTGCAATTTCAACGCAACAAAAATTATCAACTCAGATCTTATTGGCTGCCCAACAGGCGCGCAACTGCGGACCACGGCCCCAAGTGGTCGAACGCCTGACATCAAACTATGGTGAAACACACCAATCAATTGGTCTGGGTGCCAACAATTCCCTAATCGAAGTTTACGCCTCCCCCAGCACAGGGACTTGGACCATCACAATGACCCGCGCAGACGGATTGACCTGTTTAATAGCGTCGGGACAATCGTATGAAACATTGGTTGAGGCTCTGCCCAATTCAGACAGCGAAGCCTAGGTCAGTCCATCAAAGATCAATTTGATCCCAGTGATCATTAAGATCACATAGGTGAACGCAAAGAAGATGCGCTCTGGGACCAAATGATGCGCGCGCACCCCAATCCATGTCCCAAGCAACGCAAACGGTGACAAGGCAAGATTGGCCAGACCTGTCTCCAGCGTGAACATCCCTAGAAATGCATAGGGAATGAACTTGGCGATATTGATCGCCCAAAAGACAACAACCGTGCAAGCCTGATACTCTGTCTTATTGACCCCGCGCGACAACAGGTAAACGGCTGCGGGTGGTCCACCGGCATGACTGACAAAACTGGTAAACCCAGCCGCAAATCCTGCCAACCCTCCTTGTCAATCTGGGGCATCCCCAGCCGAGATATTGACCCACCCACTTGGGGTAAGTTGCGTCCAGATGACAAAGGCCACGGATATCACACCGATCAACACCCGAAACACATCATCATTCACAATGCTGAACAGGCCAGCACCCAGCGCAACACCGGGTATTCCGCCCAAAATCAGCAATCGCGACTCATGCCAGCGCCATTTGCCCCAGTAAGGTCGAAGGCTGGCGACATCCATCAACATCAACAATGGCAGCATAACCCCAAGGGCCAAACCCAGTGGCAAAGTCAGGGCAAGAATCGATGCAGCCGCAAAGGCGGCTCCAGACCCAAAACCGCCCTTGGATATTCCCACAAACACAACCGCAGGTGCAGCAATCATGAAAAAGCTTAGATCTAACTCAAGCAATGTTGCCACCTTAAAAAACCACAGATCACCAGTGTTTAGCGCAGGAAGAGGGAGCATAACATACCTCTGAACATGGAAGGGAAAATTCTAGCACCCTTGCGTCAAACCCAAAACCGCACTAGGGACAGCGCGAAATCCAACCCAAATCGGAGAGTATAACATGGCCAGACCTAAGATTGCGCTTATCGGCGCAGGTCAAATCGGCGGTACGCTTGCACACCTTGCAGCGATCAAAGAACTAGGTGACGTCGTAATGTTCGACATCGCACCTGGCACGCCAGAAGGCAAAGCTTTGGATATCGCAGAATCTGGCCCATCCGAGGGTTTTGACGCGAAGATGTCAGGCACACAGTCTTACGAAGATATCGCAGGCGCAGACGTCTGCATCGTAACTGCCGGCGTTCCACGCAAGCCAGGCATGAGCCGTGATGACCTTTTGGGCATCAACCTTAAAGTAATGAAGTCTGTTGGCGAAGGCATCCGTGACTACGCGCCAAACGCATTCGTTATCTGTATTACAAACCCGCTTGATGCGATGGTTTGGGCATTGCGCGAATTTTCTGGCCTGCCACACGAAAAAGTATGCGGCATGGCGGGTATTCTTGATTCCGCGCGCTTCCGCCACTTCTTGGCTGAAGAGTTCGAAGTTTCCATGCGCGATGTCACAGCATTCGTTCTCGGCGGCCATGGCGACACAATGGTGCCGCTCGAGCGTTATTCCACAGTTGCAGGCATACCATTGCCAGACATGGTCAAAATGGGTTGGACGACACAGGACAAACTGGATGGAATCATCCAGCGTACCCGTGACGGTGGCGCAGAAATCGTTGGTTTGCTGAAGACTGGTTCCGCGTTCTACGCGCCAGCAACATCAGCGATCGAAATGGCTGAAGCTTACTTGAAAGACCAAAAGCGCGTTCTGCCATGTGCGGCATACGTTGATGGCGCTTTGGGCCTTAAAGGTATGTATGTTGGTGTTCCAACAGTCATCGGTAAAGGCGGCATTGAAAAAGTCGTGAACATCCAGATGAACAAAGATGAGCAAGCCATGTTCGACGCATCCGTTGCTGCGGTCAAAGGCTTGGTTGACGCATGTAAAGCGATAGACCCTTCACTGGGTTAAGCTAGTAAGATCAAACCCTAAGACGAAAAGGCCACGCATGTTGATTGCGTGGCCTTTTCCAATTTATTTCTAAGACAACGCCGCTAGGGCTTGAAATTGCCCAGAGAGTCGTTTCTCAGAGTGAGCCGTCATAAAAAGCAACGCCTCTGGCAACTTTCTATTTTTGTGATCACACGATTTGAAAGCGTGATCACAAAAGCTGAAAATCTTAGGGAAATTGCGCTAACACCCTCTTTTTTCGTTTACGGCCCCTCCATAGATCAAGGTATACCCCTTCCCAAACGTATCTAATCGGGACCGACCTATCATGAACATCCACGAATATCAGGCTAAAGCACTTTTGCGTTCTTACGGCGCACCAGTATCAGACGGACGTGTTGTCCTCAAAGCCGAAGACGCCAAAGCAGCTGCTGGCGAAATGGACGGCCCATTGTGGGTGATCAAAGCGCAGATTCATGCAGGTGGACGTGGCAAAGGTAAATTCAAAGAAGCCGACGCTGGCGAGGCTGGTGGCGTACGTTTGACTAAGTCAGTTCAAGAAGCCGCTGACGAAGCCAAGAAGATGTTGGGCCGCACATTGGTCACACACCAAACTGGCCCAGCCGGTAAACAGGTCAACCGCATCTACATCGAAGACGGTTCAGGCATTGAAAAAGAATTGTACCTTGCCCTGCTCGTAGATCGCCAAACATCCCGCATATCTTTCGTATGCTCCACTGAGGGCGGAATGGACATCGAAGAGGTTGCAGCGTCAACACCTGAGAAAATCCTATCCTTCTCAGTTGATCCAGCTTCTGGGTACCAAGCATTCCACGGTCGTCGCATTGCGTTCACACTTGGCCTTGAGGGCAAGCAGATCAAACAGTGCGTAATCTTGATGGGTCAGCTTTACAAAGCGTTCACTGAAAAAGACATGGAGATGCTGGAAATCAACCCACTGATAGTAACGGACAGCGGTGATTTAAAAGTACTCGACGCCAAAGTATCATTCGACGGCAACGCGATGTACCGCCAGCCAGATATCAATGAACTGCGCGACGAAACAGAAGAAGACGCGAAAGAGCTAGAGGCGTCCAAGTACGACCTTAACTACATTACGCTCGATGGCGAAATCGGCTGCATGGTAAACGGCGCTGGTTTGGCGATGGCCACAATGGACATCATCAAGTTGTACGGTGCAGAGCCAGCAAACTTCCTAGACGTCGGCGGCGGCGCGACCAAAGAAAAAGTAACTGAAGCGTTTAAGATCATTACTTCTGATCCAAACGTAAAAGGCATTTTGGTCAACATCTTTGGCGGCATCATGCGTTGCGACGTGATCGCTGAAGGCGTTGTAGCTGCTGTGAAAGAAGTCGGCCTAAAAGTTCCATTGGTTGTGCGCCTTGAGGGTACAAACGTAGCAGAGGGCAAAGCCATCATCAACAACTCCGGCCTCGACGTGATCGCGGCGGACGACTTGAAAGACGGCGCACAGAAAATCGTGAAAGCGGTTAAGGGCTAAACGCCTTTTACTGCGCACCTCGCGCTTCAACAATTTCGCCGCACAGCGGCACCGAAAACATACGAAGGAAGATCACATGGCTGTTCTTATCGACGAAAACACCAAAGTAATTTGCCAAGGCCTTACTGGCTCACAAGGTACTTTTCACACAGAGCAAGCAATTGCATACGGCACCAAAATGGTTGGTGGCGTAACACCTGGTAAGGGCGGTCAATCCCACCTGAACCTTCCAGTGTTCAACTCTGTCCACGAAGCAATGCACATCACCGAAGCCAACGCTTCTGTAATTTACGTACCTCCTCCGTTCGCAGCTGACTCAATCCTTGAGGCAATTGATGCGGAAATGCCGTTGATCGTTTGTATCACCGAAGGCATCCCAGTTTTGGACATGATGAGAGTGCAACGCGCACTTCAGGGTTCTAAATCCCGTCTTATCGGCCCTAACTGCCCAGGCGTAATCACACCTGACGCCTGCAAAATCGGCATCATGCCGGGTCACATCCACAAGCGCGGCACATGTGGCGTTGTTTCACGTTCAGGCACACTGACATATGAAGCGGTTAAGCAAACATCTGACCTTGGCCTTGGCCAATCCTCAGCTGTTGGTATCGGCGGCGACCCAATCAAAGGATCAGAGCACATCGACATCCTAGAGATGTTCTTGGCCGATCCA
>JAOEQC010000040.1 GCA_028388995.1 Ascidiaceihabitans sp.
CTCTCGAACCCGGTCAGCAGTGACAAGATCAGTCACTTTGAGCCGCACCAGGTCGCAGCCACGCAATTTACTATCGATTGCCACGTTGAACAGCGCGACATCGCGCAGGTTGCCAGTGATTTCGAGACGGGTCCGGATTGCCCAAACTTGTTTCGGTAACAACGGACGTTTCTGACCGATGATGCGACCTTTATTCCATGTTTTGCGCTTTGGGGTGACGGCGGGAAGTTGGACTCTTGGCATGATTTGCCCTCCATGCCGCCCTCCAAACCCATACATCAGCACTGTGCCGACGTTGAACCCTAACACTGTCTGCAACGGCCGCTTCGGATTTTGAAGGCAATTAAGCAATGCTGCGTAGGCATCAGGCCGCTCAGAGCCCAAAGTAACCACTACTGCACATTGTAATTGCAAAAGCGTAAAAGACGTCTATCAGCTTCGTCTCAACAAGAACTACCTGATTTCATTTGTCAGTTTGCCATCTCGAAACGACCCAATGCATCATTCAACTTCACGGATTTAGCCACCTGTTCGAGGATTAATTGGCAACTGCGGTGATATTCCGACAGCTTGTTCAAATCGCTTGGCCACACGTAAAAGAGAGGCCTCTCCTCTGGGTTTTCCCATGATCTGCACGCCAATGGGCAACCCCTCAGTCGTAAATCCGCACGGAACGCTTATGGTGGGGCAAGCGGTCATCGTCAGGGCGAAGGTAATAGAAAACCAATCGATGTAGGTTTCGCATGGCTTACCATCAATTTCGGTTACGTATCGTTGCTCAACCGGAAACGGGGCAATGGATGCAGCAGGACAGATAAGAAAGTCATGGGTCTCGAAGAATGTGATAACCTTTTTGTAAAGTTCGATACGTACGCGTTCTGCTTCGAATATTTGAGATGGTGTAATGTTCAATCCGCGCTCAATATTTCCAATTATCTCTGGCGCAATCTGGTTGCGGTGTTGTGCTAATATGGGCTCCATCAAAGTTGCAAACAGGGCTGCTCGAAGTGTTTGAAAGGCCTCAAGAACGCCTGTAAAATCGGGAACGTCATCCGTTACATCAGCACCGAGATCACCAAACACCGAAGTCGCCCCTCGACAGACTTGCGCGATTTCTTTCTCCATTGAGACAATCGAAAGGTCAGGGCTGAATGCGACGCGTTTTGGCATGCCAGTTTCTTGTAATGCCTCAACGAAAGACGACCCCGCATGATCAAAAGATAAAGGATCATCAATCTGTTGACCAACACCCGCGTCTAACATCAATGCTAAGTCATCAACATTTCGGGCCATGGGGCCTTCGACCCAAAGCGTATCCATAGACGGCAACCGTGTACCCCGAGGCACGCGCCCTGGTCCGGGGCGTAAGCCGACAATCCCATTGAATGCCGCAGGTGTACGCAAACTACCGCCCAGATCATTACCTGTTGCAAGCCATACCGATCCACTGGCAAGTGCCGCTGCTGAACCGCCTGATGATCCGCCCGCACTTTTTCGCATATCCCAGGGGTTGCGCGTCAAGCCATTAACTGGGTTGAAGGTGTGGCCGCCCGCCCATTCTGGGACATTGGATTTAGCGACAGCAATTGCGCCGTTACATTCCAACTGCCTTACCGTGGCATCAGATTTTTTCACCACATTGTCGGCAAAGATAGGCGATCCGTAAGTCGTAAGCGCTCCGCCTAGGTCGTTGTAGTCTTTAACTGCAATTGGCAGGCCACATAAGGATTTTGGGTTTTTCGCATGTTCTCTAACGTCGAATGCCCTTGCCTGTGAGCGTGCTTGTTCAAAACAGTGTATGGGCAATGCGTTAACTTCGGTATCAATAGTTTCAATTCTCTGAATGGATGCTTCGACCAGATCAAGTGGAGACACCTCCTTAGAACGGAGACGCTTGACTGCTTCGGTTGCAGTCATCTGAATGAAATCGTTGATCGCATCGCTCATCATGAATTCCTGACTTAGTTGGTTCAGCTCGGATTTAGTTCTTTCCCAAAAGATGCCGCCAAAGATCAAATTAGTACAGAACTATCGAAATTTGCCACTTTCGTATGGCAGCTAAGTCCGCAGTCTGTGACTTCGACGGATTTGTCTTGCTGCGCCTTGCATGAATGGCCGGTTTTTCCGCCGCGTGGCGGCACAGATGATTTTGCAATTGCGGCATTTTCTTTGCTGCGAGCGCGTGCAGCGAGAATACCGAACTCACAGATTGGGCTCAAAGAAGCCCTTCGCTGCAAATTGATTAAATGCCCGCTTTAGCCCAATGCCTAACGTTAAGACACGGAGCCAAGGACCGTGGGCATTGGATCACGCACCGTCGACCTGCCCATGGCGTTGCCTGAGCCCAATCGGCGTTGGTTAGTTTTGCTTGGACCGCGGTCCGTGGACCAATAGCAGGGGTTACTGTGCCTAATCGCTGCAGTTGATTCACAGGACGCAAGACCGGCCCCCCCGATTCCAGGGCCCCGCGCCTTGGACCATGGGCCTTTAGTATTAGCGTTGTAGTTTCATTGGACGGGGGTTTTGTTTACTGCCATTAACTGAAGAAGCAGACATTGCCCTATCCAAGCACTAACGGCTGCTATGCGGACAAAATGTGCTTTCGCTGCGGTTGCTATGAAGGTTTGCTTTGGTCACATTCGAGGCGGCGTAATTTGATCGAAATGTCTTGCCAATCTACTCGATCATCTTGAACGCATACCGGAGAACGGTCGCGATTGTGGCGTTATCGACCCCTTCTTTTTGCATCCGCATTGCCCCACCGTTTTGAGCGTCGAAATACAGCGCAGCGGCATCATTTGGGATTTGAGCACTGCATTCCCCTCTGGATTTGGCGGTTTCGATCCAGACCATATATGCGTCCAACACCTCTTCACGAAGCAGATCCACACGTTCACCTGTAGCTGACCCTAGGTTACCCCGCTGCGTGCGCATTGCGACGAACAGGCAACCTGACGGAACCCCGAGCGCCTCCCGGTCTTGCGTTGTAAACGCCACCAAGGCGGCCTTTGCAGCCGCAAAACTCTGATCTCTTTTTAGAATGTCGAACAACGGCAAGAGGGCCAAGCTGCGGTAGCTCTCAAGTGCCGCACATTTCAAGCCATCATCACTTCCAAATTCGCGGTAGATTCCAGGTTTTGACGCGCCTGTCAATTTGCAGATCTCGCCGATGGAGACGTCGGTCGGGCTGACACCCCAATATTGCATCAATGCGGTCTGTAGAACGTGTTCGCGCTCAAGCGTCTTTGGTCGCCCTCGTTTTTCTGCCTTTTCCATTTCGGACCTCAAGGTATTTTAAAGTTGACTTATATCTTACGTACCCATAGTTACGAAATAAATATAGAAAATACCACACACCCTACAGGAGCTTGAATTCGATGCCAAAAGATCCGATTGGAATGCTGGGCCGCATAAATGCAGCAAGCCTGATGATGATTACGCCTGAGTTCTTCAAAATGCGGCGTCTGCGTACGAAAGGGGCTGCAAAAATTAGTGCGACCCCGGCGCGTTTTGCGATGAAGCCAGAACGCATGACTTTGGACGGTGTGGATATCCGCTTTGCTCGTGCTGGTAATATAAACGGTCCGACCGTGCTTTGTCTGAGTCCACTACCACAGAGCATCCTCTGCTATGATAAAGTTTGGGGCGCTCTTGCAGTTGACGCTAATTTGGTCGCGCTCGATCTACCGGGATTTGGCCGCAGCGTAGGTGACATGAGTTTTATGACTTTTGAGGCGCAAAGCGCATTCCTCGAAAAGTTCGTCTTTGAAATGGGTCTGACGGACATTCATATTGTTGCCCCTGATATCGCGATGCCAGTGGCGCTGCATTATGTCATTCACCGCGATCACAAGGCGGCAAGCATTCTGCTCGGGGATGGGCCGGGCATTCTGCCTTCGGACAACGGGAGCCTTGTCACCAAGATCATTCATTCCGGATTTTGGCGATCGATGGTGAAAATGACGGGCGCGCGCGCATTCATTGCTGGTGCCATCCAGCTTGGGTATTTGCACTACAGCCCATCAGCAGAGGAAGTCGCAGATTATGTAGCTTCCTATAGCGGGCGGATCGGCCAGGTTTGCTCGTGGTTCAAGCATTACCCAGAAGGCTCCAAAGCGATTGATCCCCATCTGGATACACTCGATGTGCCAGTCCACGTTTTTTGGGGTGATCAAGACGCTTTCCTGACAACCGACAATGCAGAGCGATTGCACAAACGGCTTCCCAAGAGTGCCTTGACCATTTTTGAAAACTGTGGCCATTTCTGTTATCAGGACAAGGATCAAGAATTTACCCAACTGGTCCAAAACTGGATCATGGGCGGATATCGCTTGGGCGATACGCATGGCTGACGTTTTCTATGTTTCAATCACCGGATTGCAGCTGAAAAGAGTGTGGTATGCACCGACGTTCTGGCGTCATGCAGCCGCATCGATGTCGCAAGCAAAGGCAGCGGGTGGATGCCTCTCGGCAGATGCACGCACAATCAATGGCGTTCATCACACGTTAACTGTTTGGACGTCTCGCAAGGCAATGCTGGCCTACCTCTCGGAAGGTGCGCATCTCAAGGCAATGAAGGCGTTCAAATCGTTTGCGACCGGTAAAGTGTATGGCTTCGAAACAGCAACGGTTCCCGAGTGGGCAATAGTTCATACCCTCTGGCTCGAGAAAGGCCGGCAGGTCTAACGAGATAGCTTGGCGCTTAAAAAGCATGATGCAAAAAAAGCAGGACCGACCCTTATACACTGTGCGGCATTGGTCACTCTGGGCTCATTGCTATCGCTCAATGAACCGTGCTTCGTGGTCTACTTTGAAGTATTTTCTGCCATCTGGCCGTTATATGCGAAGGGCTGCTTTGGAGCGTCGGCAGGGCTTGCATTAAGTGAGTTGGTTAATTTGTCGCTTTCTCGTCATATTCGTGCCGCGCAGCATCAATCGTGGTGAGATTTTCCAGTGCCCAATAGCCCAAGGCGCTGACAGGCTCTCGGAATGACTGACCCATATCAGTCAGATTGTATTCAACTTTCGGAGGGATCGTTGGATGATAGGTTCGGTTCACAAGGCCGTCGCGTTCCAACTCTTTCAGGGTCAGGCTAAGCATCCGTTGCGAAATACCAAGATTGCGCTTGAGCTCATTGAACCGCAGCGTTCCGTATTCAGCCAAAGAGATCACAACAAGCACGCTCCACCGGTCACCAACACGCGACAGCACTTCGTTGATGCGTTTGCAATTGGGGCATTGTTTGTCGTCCAGCATGGCGGTTCCCTTTTTGTGACCGAGGTTCAGAAATGTGCCTTCTTGTGGCGCAATTTAGTACCCATTAGATAGTCGGTTACAAATGTATACTGTCCCGATAGGGAGCTGACAATAGGATGAGGCATATGACTGTGAAACCACTCAACGACCTTTTGAACTGGCGCTACGCAACCAAGAAAATGGACCCGTCAAAGGCTGTTCCACAGGACAAAGTAGATGCGATTGTCGAGGCGATCCGCATGTCCCCGACATCCAGTGGTACGCAACCGTTTGAGATGTTTATTGTGACCAATTCCGACATTCGCAGGAAGATCGCTGAGGCTGCTGGCGGACAAGCGCAGATCACTGATGGATCACATCTATTGGTCTTTGCCGCGTGGGATAATTACACTGCCGAACGGATCGACAATGTCGTTGATCTGAATGTTTCTGCACGTGGTGACCTACCAATGCTGCACGCATATTACGACAATCTGAAGTCCAATTACCTGCCTCGTGAGGCGGAGGTCAATTACGCCCATGCAGCGCGCCAAGCCTACATCGCATTGGGCATCGCACTGGTCGCCGCCGCCGAGCAAGAGGTCGACAGCACGCCGATGGAAGGCTTTGATCCCGATGCCGTGGACAAGATCCTTGGCCTGAAAGAGCGTGGTTTGCGGTCGGTTGTGTTGCTACCTCTGGGCTACCGCGACGAGGGCAGTGATTGGTTGCTGCCAATGGGCAAAGTACGCAAGTCCCGCGACACCATCGTCACTGAGGTCAACTGATATGAGCATTCTCCGCAAGCTCTTCCGCGCGACACCAATACCCACAACCGATGGTGCGTTCAGCCCGTCCCCCTTGGCAATCAAGCTCGGCACATCGACCACCACGAATTACGATGGTGGGGCTTATGCCAAACCTTACGCTGGCCCCAAAAATCGCGTGCTGATGATCTGCACCGAAGAACGCAACATGACGATGGCCAACGGCAAAAAATTCTCTACGGGCAACCATCCAGTCGAGATGGGCTTGCCTATGCTTCATCTCATGAACGCAGGTTTTGAAATTGATATTGTGACGCCAACCGGCGCGCCTGTCGCGATCGAAGAATGGGCGATGCCTGCGGATGATGCAGACGTGAAAAGGCTTTATCGCGATCATGCAGATGCCTTTGCGAACCCTGGCAGCCTTGCGGACTTTGTTGCACACAAGATGAATGATGAGGCACCTTATGCTGCCGTCTACATCCCCGGAGGCCATGGTGCGATGCTCGGGCTGCCCGACAATGAGGACGTCGGGAAAGTGCTTCACTGGGCGCATGAACAGGATCTATTCACATTAGCTCTTTGTCATGGCCCTGCCGCGTTATTGGCCGCGAAGACTGAAAAAGGGTTCTTGTATGAGGGATACAAGATGACTGTGTTCCCGGATTCGGTCGACAAACAGACCCCCATGATCGGCTACTTGCCAGGCCCGATGCCGTGGTGGGTGTGTGAGAAGTTGACTGCTCTGGGCGCACGGATCACTAACACGAAAGCCGATGCGTCATGCCATGTTGATCGTCGTCTGATTACGGGTGCGAGCCCCAAGGCCGCAAATGCTTTTGGCCGACTGGCTTCGGAAACATTGCTGAAATAGGTACGCACGCTCGAAACTGATCGCAAGGCGCAATGCAGACATTCCTGCGCCTTGCAGCATCAGTCAGATTGGGCTCAAAGCGGCCTTTTGCTGCAACTTGAATGAATGACCGTTTTAGCCCAACACCTAACTTTGAGATACGGAGCCAAGAGCCGTGGGCATTTGCCCACGCACCGTCGACCCATTACTGGCATTGCCAGAGCTGAGTTGGAGTTGGTTAGTTTTGCTGGGACCGCGGTCCGTGGACCAAGTCGCGCATGCCTAGCAATGCCATCCAATATGGGGTATAATAAAACCCCATAAACCGATGATAGTTGAGCACCATGAAAGCTAATCCCAAACCATGGCTCTACGGCCCGAACTGGCAGGGAGTTCGGTGCGAAGCCCGGACGCGCAGGGGTACGCCATGCCAGCGCCCCGCCAGACTCCCTGTGGGCCGCTGTAAGCTCCATGGAGGGGCTTCCACTGGGCCTCGTGCCAAGGACGGCCTTGCGCGACTCAGAGAGTCTAAAATCAAGCATGGCAAGTTCACCAAAGAGAAGCGCGCAGAAGCGAGGCGCTTTGCCGAGCAAGGGCGTCAGATGCGTGGCGAACTGAAGGAGCTGGAGGCATGGTTCGTGGACCACGGTCATCTGTCCAAGGACTGGCGGGATTGGTTCAAATAATACGCAGGTTGTAGCTGCTGGAGTGTAGGGTGTGTAGGGTTGAAGCAAACCTGTAAACTATTCTCTCCTATATCTCTGGGGTTGTGTTAGCTTTCAACAGTATAAGAAAAGAGATAGTTATCGTCTGAACCCTACACACCCTACACTCACTTCACTAGTTGGACATCGCGCCAGAACACCGCTTTATTCTTTCGTACCTTTTCGTGCCCAAGAAGTTTCAAACGTTCGCTGAATGTTGTTTGGGTTAGTGTCAGCTTATGCCCATTTTCATCACACCATTCGTTGAAGTCTTCATAGGCCAGTTTGGATTGTAGTTCTGCCAGCATGGACCTTTCCATTCTTTCCTCTGCCCAACACGCTACGGGGTTAGAATTTTTGCGCCACTTAGCCTTGGCTTTGCTTACGCTTATTGGTTCTTCAAAGTCATTCCGTATGACAGTCGCATACGCCTCGAGAGCAGCATTCAGAATGCCTGACATCTCCTCTCTCAATTCGTGACGCAGATTTAGGTTACGGTCTTGCCCCTCAAACTTACGATTGAACTCGACAATGTCGACCCGGCGATAAAGTGCATCAGAATAGTCGTGAGGGTAAGGTAAGTGGTTTGTGGCCCAAAAGAGAGTGGCAAATGGCTCCATAACGAATGGATGACCAAATTTATGATCGACGGTCATTGCCTCGCCTGACACCAGAGCTTTGATTTCTGCAGCAGGCAGTTTGCCGCCTTGATCACTCTCGGTGATAATATTGGCCAATTTGTTGTTCAGCGAAGCGCGATGAAATGAACTTTTCAACATATGCGGTTGCACTGCTGCAACGTTCTCGATGCCGACCAGCTCCTTAAGTGTATTGAGCAGGATACTTTTGCCGTTTCCTCCTGTGCCGACGTAAATCGCAAAACGTTCGAGGTTAGTGTGGGTTTGTAGCCCGTATCCCATGTGTTGCAGCACCAAGCTGGATTTCTCATGGGCATCTGGATCGCCCTCGAAGATATCATCCAGAAATTGCATAAATCCTGGAGCGATGGCATCGGGGTCATACTGATGTGGAAGCAACGTTGTACGCATGCGATCACGCTCTGGTGGTGTTAGCGTCCATTTGCCGTCGAGATACAACAGATCACCATTAAGCACGCTGACGATGTGGTCTTCGGACATGTTGAAACGTCTGTTTGGATCGAATGTGCGATCCTTGATCAGATTACTGACATTGACCAGCAGGGAGCGCCGTATCGGTATGCTAAGTGCTCTCAATCTGGATCGGACCAACTCACGCAGCAGCTCATCGCCGAGACAAAGCCAGCGTTGGCCATTCCAATGCATCGTGCCGGAATAATTTGTTATGAGGTTTTGTTCACCGAGAGCCTGCAGAACGATGTCCGCAAGCTCGTCCTCAGTAGGTTTTTTGTTGGATAATGATCCGGATGGCATTGCCTCGAATTCAGGGGGCTTCTCTACCTGCCGCGGGGCCTTTGCCGCGCTTTCGGCTAGGCTCCGAAATTTCTTTAAATCATTGTGATTGGCGTCCATCCAGTCAGAAAAGTCGCCCTTTACGTCTAGACCATCGCTCTAATCCCAAAGGATGAAACAGTCGATGCCAGATGAACGCAGCGATGCTTGGACTTTTTGTGCATGTTTACTGCCCGCTTCATCGTTGTCGGGAACGATGCAAACAGTTCTCCCAACCAAATACTGGTTAAGATCATTGGCCCACTTTCCAGCGCCTCCAACGTTACAAGTCGCCGTAAAGCCATTGTGCCAGGCCCGTTCCACATCCTTTTCTCCCTCGAAGACAAAGCATAATTCGTCATTGTTATCGTCACGCAGTCGGTCGAGGCCGTAGGGCACATTGCGAACCCCAGTAACCTTAGGTTCCCACTGTTCATTCTCCCACCGGAATTGCGCCCACTGTCCGTTTGTGAACTTAGTTGCTTTCCTCAACCATTTACTGTGTTCATCGACATAAATGTGGTGCCGCAGTTCGGTGTTGCTCCCGATAGCCGCGGTGGAGAAATCAGAAATGAGGCCATGGTTTTTAAGGTATTGCAATGCGTCTCGTTCGTTGGTCGCATAACCCTTGTGGACCACAAATTGGAAAACACCGCCACCGATCTGTGCTTCAAAATCGAAAAAACAATCATCGGCCAAGTTCAAAAGAAGTGATCCTTTTGTCCCGTAACGCCATTCGTTTTGCTTTTTAAACGAGGGTTTGAGGCCCATTGCTTGAGCCACTAATTCTATCTTGCAGGGAGCGGGCATTTTCAGCACCTTTCACTTGAGGCGCGAGACACAATCAGGTATGATTCAGCTGTAACTCCAACATTACACGCCAAGCTAGCCCACGGTCATCGCGCCGTGGGTTTTACTTTGAATTATGAAGCTGGGTGCTATCAGATCGTGATGTGACCTTGCCCTCGCCCCGGCGCTCACTTCGGACTGAAGCCAGGCAACTCGATTCCCGCCAAGGCGGACCCTTTGTGGGAACTCGCCCGCGCGCTCTAGACGCCATATGTGGCTGGCGGAGTAAGGTACAATCTCCTGCACCTGCGGCAGCATGATAAACTTTTCTAATGGGGTGTGATTGTCCATGGTATTCCTTTCACGTTGATAGATATGAAAGCACATGGCCCAGATCAGGCAGTACAGGCATCGGGGGAAACGCCCCCAGTTTTCTTGGCAATAACAATTCTAGGTGTATTTTGCGGATAAATTTTTGAAAAAATTTACTTTTTTATTTTATGGTGCCATACTTTTTTTGTCTTTTAATTGCTTCATCTGTGGACGCATCAATGCCTAGTGCCTTGAATAAGACTTCGAGGATTCTATGAAATGGGAGGTCGCCGTCGGCGTCCCAGCGACGTCTATAGCTTTCCCCTGTTGCACTGACGTAGGCTGCCGCGACAAAGGAGACTAAAACGCTCAAACGATCTTTAGAGGGGCGACCTTCTTTAGACGGGCCAATCAGGCGATAATCGACTCTGTCTGATAGTCTCTTTCCGCTCACTGCAATCCTCTGACGGAGGTCTTGGGCCAATGCATTTATTCCGGCCTTATCTTCTTTATCAGGTAACGTCGAAAGCGGTTTTGCCCCTTCCAGAAGGTTTGATCCTTCCAGCAAACTCTTTGTAGTCGTACTGACATTTTCAAGTATGTTTAGCAGAGTGTAGTTGGGCTTCTGACATATCCGATTTATTTCCCTTAACTCTTTCGCAACTATGCTTGGTTCGTCTAAATCCAAATAAATCTCTATGGCAGAATATACCTGATCTAAAAATTGGTCGAAGGTATCGTTTGGGATATGGCCCCTGACCGTTTGTAGGGGTTGCGATAACTCGGCGTGGGTGATGGCGGTTCTAGGTTTCATCTTCATTGGACACCAAACCTTCAATGAAATCGCCCCACTTCTGTAACGCTGCTCGCCGTTCTTCGAGATATTCTCCATGTTGGTAGATAGCAGCAACACCGCGAACCTGTCCGGTCACATGGTTCAATATTTTGTCTGCTATAACGGGGCTGATACCAAGCCTCTCAGTGCTGTGGGTGGCAAAGCTGCGTCGAAGGTCGTGGTAACGCCAATCTGAAACACCACTTATAATATCAAGCCGTTTCTTAACCTTGCTAAAGCCTGATACTGCAGTTTTTCCATTGGTAGTGAATAGCAGGCCCTGTCCTTCAATTTTGGGGATCGTTTGAATAATACTCATGGCTTGATCTGATAATTGAATTTGATGGGACCGACTGTTTTTTGTCCTTTGTGATGGCAAATCTAGCGTTCGATCTTTTATTGAAACTTCGTGCCAGCTTGCCTCTGATATTTCCCTTAGGCGTGCGCCAGTTAAAAGCAGTAGCTGAAATATAGGCCCCCAAGGATAACTTACTTGGTCGCATGCTGCCCAAAAGCCTTTTATCTCCTCCATTGTCAAAACGCGGTCACGGATTTTTTCTTTAGATGGTGGCCTGATGGCCTCCGCTGGTGATAGTTCGAGAATGTCTCGCTCCTTGCACCAAGAGAAGAACCGCTTTGTAAAAGCGAGAACTCGATTGGCCGCCACTGGGCTGCCAGCATCCACGATTTTATCGATTAACCTGATTACATCGCGCTTTGTTATGGATGCGACGGCTATAGAACCGAAAGCGGGCAGGGCGTGCTTGTACATAGCTACCCTTACTTGCTGGAAGCTTTTATTTTGAGCTTGATCCTTTTTTAGCCATTCATCGAGAACAACACTGAACAGGTCTGTTCTTCTCTGCCCTGCTGTTTGCCCATCTGCCATGTCCGCGAGGACGTCGGGGGCCTTCAGTCGGGCTATGGCCAGCGGTACTTCTGGATATCTGCCAAAAGTAGTTCGTATCATACGCCCATTAAAACGCCGCATCATGAACCAGCTCTTTGTCCCTGATGTTGCTACCCGCAAGCCTAGACCCCGCACGCTTGCATCGAAGAGGTCGTAACGCCTGTCCGCAGGCTTTGCCTTTTTAATTGCGAGTTCGGTCAGAGGTTGTTGTACGAGCTTGGGCATTGGAGCCTTGGGTTACATATGGGTTACAAAAAGTGTAAGCTTCAATGCAACACTATGCAACGGTATGATACCTTATATTACTATAAATATGGCTTTAGATATTAAAAACGCATACTCATGAGAGCCTATGAAAACAGAGGACATGTGATTGTGGATCAGGAGGTCCCTGGTTCGAGACCAGGAGGTGGTACCATTAAACCAATGGGTTAGCTTCGAAACTCTTTTGGTAGACAATTTCAAGCCAGACATTGAGCCAGACGAATGAGCGTTAAACAACGCGATATAACGCTGTGGCGCACTTGATTATGTTGTTCATCCAGACCATGCGCGCAGGCCCGCGCAGCAGTGTGTACTAAACCCACCACGCTCTGTTATTGCTTACACTCAGCACCATCCAACGCAACATCAAGGAGGCGTAGTCTCCCTAGGTCGCTTGTAGCCAAGCTCTGACAACTTGAATTACCTGTGTAAACGATCAGCCCGACGCAGAGGCTCTCACAGTCTATTTAAGTGATGTTGTGTCTTGGGCCAACGCAGGGTTTGACCACTGTAAGAGGCTAATATCTTGAATAAGAATGTAGACCAAGATTGTCTTGAGTTGTAGCAACAGATCATATGCTGAAGCTACACAACACTTGGTTTGAGAATGGGCATAAGTTTGTCCGTTGGTCACCTGATACATCTGGGCTGCTCAAACACGTTAAGACTGTCCTTTATGAACAACTAAAGCCCCACCTGAGCCGCAGGTGTTCTCATATCAAAGGTCATGGCGGGGTTAAGCTATCAGTCCGCTACTGCCAGAGGCTGTGCAATCAATTCGGCTATGTGGCTAGGTTTAATGTCAGGTCATACTACAGCAGTATGGATCATCAGATCATCCTAGACCTCTTGAAGCAGTACAGAGTAACACCAGCAGTCATTAGCATTGTCTCTGAGTATTTGTCGCTTCCAGATCATAACAAGAGTGGCAAGGGCATGGTTGCTGGAGGGGCTATATCACCTCTGATTGGTGCGTTGTACCTAATGCCGCTCGACAAGCTGATGGAAGACTTACAGGCCACGACAGGCATACGTTATCAAAGGTACATGGATGACTATGTGATCTTCGCTCAAACACGACACAAGCTGCGTAAGGCTATCAAGCAGATGTATGCTGTGCTGGATGATCTCAAGGTAGAGGTGCATCCAAAGAAACGCTTCATAGGACAAACAAAAAGGGGGTTTGATTTTCTGGGATACTGGTTAGAGCCGCATAGACCGCTTCGGCCCTCACAGGTTAGCCTAACCCGCCTAGTAGACCGTTCTCGCCAGCTTCTTGAGCGCACAGCCAGTATCAAACGGCTGCGGCAGTACGTTCACAGGTGGCTACTATGGCATCGTAGTGGTTTGAGGGGATTAACCGATAAACAAAAGAGTTTCGAGTGGTACTGGCGGTATGTGCTGGAGCTTTGTGGCCCAATTAAAAAATAGACAAGATTGCATAAATATAGTTTAATAAATTGACTTTTATGATAGCCGAGGATGATCGAAATGAGATTTACTAAACAATTAAAATGTGCGGTGGTGCTCTGCTTTGTATCCCTTGTGGGCGGTTGCACGGGGTGGACCGACGTTGCGGGTTGCAAAACGTATACAAATGCCGAAGTAGCTAAAATACCAGATGCGGACAGATCATATGGGGGATTCAGGGGGACGATCTCGGGCTGCGACACTGTGAATGGAGATATCATCCGTAAAGACGACACGCGCACATTAGGCGAAGTTATTGAAGAGCGATTAAGAGGCGGTCCTGGGCACAGGGACATATATGGCAGGCCTATCAACACCGACATTGAGGCGTCTGACAGGAAAAATGCCGATGTTAATGAGGATGTGAGTGACGACACTCCCGTGGTTGAAGTAACTCCTGAAGCTGACGACACTCCTGTGGTTGAAGAAACTCCTGTGGTTGAAAAAACTAAAGTGGTTGTCGAGCCTGCTGCGGGTGTGATTGTAGGAACTGCTGAAGTTGTGGATGACGCCTGTGACGCCATGTGTCAATCAGAGAGGATGTAATAGGCGCGTCACCGCCTTTCCTACGATTGTGTTGGAAAAAATGGGTCGGAGGCCACATCTGTTTATTTAAACGGTGGCCTTCGATCCAACCAATGTAACACAAGACTGCCACCGTATAGGCCGTCCGGAACTAAATCTTTACTTTGGATACACACCTGCAAAACGGGACGAGCTGATTTGTTCCTTTATAATTTCAAGGGTTCCCTTCGGCCTGTAGAGACCTTTACAGCACCCTTAAGAGACAATCTGAGGTCATGCCACCCACGAGCTACTAGCCATGAGTGACGCTGTCTGTGCCTGTGTTAGGCTACCTTCAAACAGCGATAGTAGGACGCTTTGGACATACCCAGTTGCTCTTGTATCTTCAACCGATCAACACCACCAGCAACCAGAGCCTTCACCTTGTCCGCTTGCTTCATAGCTTTAGGGACACGACCTTTGTATTTACCCTCTGCTTGCGCACGTTTGATGCCCTCAACCTGACGTTCTTTCATCATCTCACGTTCAAACTGTGCGACAGAGACCATCATGTTCAGGATCAGCTTGCCTGTGGCTGTAGACGTATCAACTCTTTCGTTGCCCATGGATAGGATCACAAGGCCAGCACCTTTAGCTTCGATCTGTTCTAACAAATCTCCCATGTAGGATACTGATCTGAAGGGTCCTAAACTGAGTGAAGCGAACCCATTTGGTGCTGATTTGAATTATGCCAATATGCAAAATGAAATCTTCTGCAATACAACCACGCCAAATTGTTCAGTCATCTACAAAGGATGCTGAGCACGGTTAAAACCAATACTATAGCCGATTGGCAATCTGCTAGACCTAAGTAGTATGCTATGTGAGACTACCGTCGCGGCGCAGCTAGCCACTCCCATTTCTTGGAAAAGTTGAATTTTTCACCACTCTTACTCAATACTTACATGGGCAATCGAGAGATATTAGGTTCACCGTTCCACTTGAAAATGTGGAAGTCCAGAACACATCTCTGTCTTCTAATTCTTTGTTACAGTCTGGATTGTTAAGGATAACCACTTGCGTACCCAAAAATCCATCACCTATAAACTTCCGATTTGAAATTATCGCATCAGACTCTCGCGAGAGTGTCTTGAAAAGATATGTGGAATTACCATCCTCAAGGATCAGGGTTTCATTATCATACTGAATGTACCCAGAGTTTGCCTCACCACCTGGCCCATCCTCTGAATAATCCGTCACTACAGACCCATCGAAGCTATAAGAGCCAGAAAATGTACACTCAGCCCTTATCATTTCAGCCGTAGATTGAGTTGCAACCATCAAAAATGCCGCAGATAATAAAAGCCTCATCCAAATCCCCTTATCTAAGCAGCCATTGTGATGATTTTTTCTTCCCCTTGACTATACTATGGCAGGTCTCACCGCCACTAGCTGAAACCCTATATGCAGCCCAGGAATGAGATCGATGTGTGTCAATAGTCCAACTCATTCCAGAGCTTAAATTTGTATAGAGTTTTTTGTTTCCATTATAATCTAGCCAGTAAATTTTAAACTCATCATCAGTTTGTCCAACAAAAAATGTAATCTTTGTTTTTATTTCAGTTCTTTTTGAGCGAAATTTATTTAAGTCATAACACTCATAGCTCCGCGGCGTAGATCTCTTGTCTTTCTCACAGATACCAAATGTACCGTTTACCTTACTGTTGAAGCCACACAATATTCCACCCCATTGATACCCAACTTGGCCATTGCCATACGCAATTTTAAACCAGTTAAATCCATCACTAGTAGGTTTTGCTTTCTTTAGCAGAACAACTGGATCACCATTTGTTAGGCCTCCAATTTTTGGATAGTCCGTACTTGGGCCAGAGCGAACATTGCCGCCCCAAGAGCCAATTTTT
>JAOEQC010000041.1 GCA_028388995.1 Ascidiaceihabitans sp.
GCTGACATATCCAGCACATATGGTGCAATCCCTCATACACCACCTTGGCCTAAGCACCCTTCCCGCATATAACTCATCAAACACCTCATTAGCCGAAATTCGGAGAAGACAATGCGCACAGCAACCATCACACGGTCAACCGCTGAAACAGAAATCACAGTAACCATCAATCTTGATGGAACCGGTATTTATGACAACCAAACTGGTATTGGTTTTTTTGACCACATGTTAGATCAATTGGCGCGTCACTCCTTGATCGACATGACCGTTCGCGCCAAAGGCGATCTACACATCGATGATCACCACACTGTTGAAGATACCGGTATTGCACTGGGCCAAGCGCTGACCCAAGCACTAGGTAATAAACGCGGAATCCTGCGCTATGGTAGCTGCCTACTGCCAATGGACGATGCACAAGTGCGTTGTGCTCTTGATCTATCTGCGCGCCCCTATTTGATTTGGAACGTCGACTTGCCAACACAAAAGATTGGCAACTTCGATACGGAATTGGTCCGCGAGTTTTTCACAGCATTCGCAACACACGGCGGCATCACCTTGCACGTCGACAAATTGCACGGCTTTAACAGTCACCACATTGCTGAAGCTGCCTTCAAATCGGTTGCCCGTGCACTGCGCGATGCAGTTGAAGTTGACCCACGCAAATCAGGCGACATCCCGTCGACCAAAGGGGCACTATAACCCATATGCTAACGGCAATTATTGATTACGAGAGCGGTAACTTGCACTCGGCCCATAAAGCATTCGAACGCATGGCCCGCGAAGTGAATGCTGGCGAGGTCATCGTCACTTCAGACGCGGACGTTGTTGCGCGCGCTGATCGTATCGTCCTGCCCGGCGATGGTGCATTTCCAGCGTGCTATGAGGCCCTAACAGGCACGGGTGGTCTTTTTGACGCTATGCGTGAAGCGGTCGAGGAAAAAGGTCGTCCGTTTTTAGGAATTTGCGTTGGCATGCAATTAATGGCCACGATGGGTCGCGAATATCGCGACACCCCTGGTCTTGATTGGATCAAAGGCGAAGTGGTTGAGATCAAACCAGAAAACAAAGCGCTCAAGGTGCCACATATGGGGTGGAATGATCTGATCATCAATCATCAGCATCCCGTTCTGAATGGTATCGATTCAGGTGATCACACGTACTTTGTGCATTCGTACCACTTTGAAGTCGCCGAGTCTGCCGAACGTTTAGCGCATGTTGATTACGGTCATAACGTGACTGCAGTAATTGGTCGGGATACAATGCTAGGCATGCAATTTCACCCTGAAAAAAGCCAAGGCACTGGCCTGCGCATGCTTTCTAACTTCTTACAGTGGAAACCATAAAGCCAGGGAGTTTCCCATTGGGCTAGGCTCTAGCCCAATGGGTCTTCTAATTAGTTAACGCGCTTCCACGAACCGCCGTCACGGCAAATACCCAAAACGCAGCCTTTGATATTCAGGTTATTGCCTTTTAAAGTCATCTTGGAGCTGTAAGTCTTGTCGCGATCAGGTGAGTATACCTTGCCGCCGCTATATGCCCCACCACCATCGGATTTCATGTTCCAGATTATTTTCCGACCTTGGTTTTCAGATTTGAACGCAGCACCTGAGCTATCAAAGCTTTTGACAAGCGTTCCACAAATTGCGCTACCGCAGTCTTTGACGTCGATATGGCCATAGTTACCATTATCATCTTTCACCGTCTGCCACATACCATGTACGGGATCTGCTTGTGCAGCCCCTACCCCCAGCGCAACAGTTGCAACTGCGGCCATCAAAATTTTCTTCATCTTTTATTCCTCCCTTATTTTGTCTTTACTCTGCTTTATCAACGTTGATCGTGGCAAGGTTGACCTTGGGTCGCGTTGCAAATCTGGGCTAGCCGTGCATAACGACCCAAACAGTTAAGGAAGAGGCCTGAACAGATGATCCTATACCCCGCAATTGATCTAAAAGACGGCCAAGCCGTTCGTCTTGTTCACGGCGACATGGAACAATCGACTGTATTTAATGACGATCCAGCCGCCCAAGCGATGTCATTTGTGAATGCGGGTTGCGAATGGTTGCACTTGGTCGATCTAAACGGAGCATTCGCAGGCACACCGGTTAACGCCGCACCTGTCGAAGCAATCCTAAAGACCTGCAAAGTGCCAACCCAACTGGGCGGCGGTATCCGTGACATGGCAACGATTGAGGCATGGCTGGATAAAGGGCTAACCCGCGTGATCCTTGGAACTGTTGCCGTTGAAAATTCTGATCTGGTACGTGAAGCCGCGCGCGCATTCCCGAACCAAGTTGCCGTTGGCATAGATGCCCGCAATGGTCGCGTCGCAACAAAAGGCTGGGCTGAGGAAACAGACGTAATGGTCACAGATCTCGCCAAGTCGTTTGAAGACGCAGGCGTTACAGCAATCATCTATACTGACATTATGCGTGACGGTGCGATGGGCGGCCCGAATATCGAGGCAACAGCAGATCTTGCTCGTGCAGTCTCAATTCCCGTAATTGCTTCCGGTGGCGTGTCGTCATTGGCGGACCTCAATGCCCTTAAAGCTACCGAAGTCATTTCGGGCGCGATTTCAGGTCGCGCACTTTATGATGGAGCAATTGATTTGTCTGAGGCGCTAAAAGCCCTCGCCTAAAATTACTTACTCGCTAAACTGGCGGGAACTCGGCGATTATAGAACCAAGGTCACATTAACATGTTAAAAACCCGCATTATTCCCTGCTTAGATGTTGCTGACGGCCGTGTGGTTAAGGGGGTAAATTTTGTTGGCTTGCGCGATGCTGGCGATCCTGTTGAATCTGCACGTGCTTATGACGCTGCTGGCGCGGATGAGTTATGTTTCCTTGATATCAAAGCAACCCATGAGAATCGCGGCACCATGTTTGATGTTGTCCACCGCACAGCTGAGCAATGTTATATCCCGCTGACTGTTGGCGGCGGTGTGCGCACCAACATTGATGTGCGCAATCTTCTGCTTGCGGGAGCTGACAAGGTCAGTTTCAACTCTGCTGCAGTCGCAAATCCTGACGTTCTCGCAGATGCCGCGGATCAATTCGGCAGCCAGTGTATCGTCTGCGCGATTGACGCCAAAACCGTTGCACCGGGCCGTTGGGAAATCTTCACTCACGGCGGGCGCAAAACTACTGGAATCAACGCAGTTGAATTTGCCCTGCTCGCGGCCGCAAAAGGTGCTGGTGAAATTTTACTGACCTCTATGGACCGCGATGGAACCAAACAAGGCTTTAACCTGCCCCTCACCCGCGCCATTTCAGACGCGGTAAATATCCCAGTTATCGCATCCGGTGGTGTTGGAAATCTTGACCATCTTGTTGACGGCGTCACAAAAGGCGGCGCATCCGCTGTTTTGGCAGCTTCCATTTTTCACTTTGGTGATTATACAATTGGTGAAGCCAAGCAACACATGGCAGATGCCGGCATTCCAATGAGGCTCACATGACACTCAACGATCTATTTGAAACGATCAAAGCACGCAAAACGGCTGACCCTAGCTCAAGCTGGACAGCACAGTTATTATTAAAAGGTCCAGAAAAATGTGCTGAAAAATTTGGTGAAGAAGCTATTGAAGCCATTATCGAAGCTGTCAAAGGCGATAAAGCTGGCCTGACAGCAGAAGCAGCTGACGTGATATATCATTTGATGGTTATGTTAGCGTCGCGTGACATCAGCCTTGATGATGTGGTCGATGAATTGGCAAAGCGGCAAGCCAAATCTGGTATCGCAGAAAAAGATTCGCGCTGATTACAGTTTTGAGCTGATAATTCCTGTGTTGAAGCCACCAAAGCGCAATTCGCCAGACAGCCGCTGATATTCAATCTTCGGGCAACGATCCTGAACCACGTCAACACCACGTGCTTCAGCCTTTTGTGCTGCGTCCGCATGCATCACACCAATCTGCATCCAAATCGCTTTTAGGTCAGGAAACGCCCCTAAGGCTTCATCAACGATCGCAGGAACAGCGTCAGAACGGCGAAAAATGTCAATCATGTCTATTGGTCCTTCGATATCGGACAATGATGCTTTGACCTCTTGACCAAACAACGTCTGGCCAGCGAGCCCGGGGTTAATTGGAATAACCGTAAACCCTTTTAAACTCAAATATCTCGCTACAAAATAACTGGGTCGTACTGGATTACTGGATACCCCCACGATGGCCACGCGTTTGACACTGCTGAGCAATGATTTGAGAAATTCATTTGTATATTCAGTCATGTTCAATTCCTACATCAGCCTTGCGTAAAAAAAAAGCGCCCCGTGGCTGTTGCCATGGAGCGCGTAGGTATGGAACGAGGGACAGTATCATAGCAACGAGGGTTCCAATTCCAAAACCCTGTACCTAAGACATAATATCGCTTTGGCACAGGAAAAGACCCTCTCTCAATTCCGTGAATGAAAACTTAAACCAATTAATATTTTAGGAGAATTTAAGCCTATAACCACTATTATCCATTGATTTTAATAACTTATTTAAAAATGCCTTCGATGAAATCTAATGTCTCCTCAGAAGCATTTTTAAGAAATTTAAAGTTATTTTTTAATTTCTTGCGTTTGGACGACTTCTTTTTTGACTTTTCGAAATACGAGGCTTGGCAGAGCAGATAGGGCTGGGCCTTGTCAACTCGCGCTCGCCAATTTTGGCAACCGGCAGCATCTTGAGATCATGCAACGGAGCTCCACATCGCGAACAGGCCAACTCATGGCGCCCGTGCTTTGGCATAACCAAAGCTGCACGAGCGCCACAGTAACAACAAGTCACTATTTTAGATGGATATCCCAAGTAGCCCTCTAAATGGTTTATAGCCCCGCTTAGATGCGAACCTTTGTAGCATATAAAGCCAAAGCCGCCGCATTTGAGACGTTGAGCGAACCGAATTCACCGGCTGCGTCAATTCGGACCAACATATCACAAGTTTCTTTGGTCTTATCGCGCAAACCTGGACCTTCGGCACCTAGAACAAGAGCAACTGGCAAATGCGTTTTACCCTCCACCGCTTGCTCAATCGTATGCTCAGCCTCACCATCAAGCCCCAATACCAAATATCCCATTCCCTGCAGTGAAATGATTGCATCCGCCAGATTACGCATGCGTAAATAAGGTTGGCGTTCCAACGCACCACTGGCTGTTTTAGCCAAAGCACCCGTTTCAGGTGCCGAATGATGGCGCGTCCCGATAACTGCAGAGGCACCCAGCACTTCAGCTGAACGAAGAATCGCACCAACGTTATGCGGATCAGTCACACGATCTAGCAAAAGAACACGAGGGTGTTCATCCCCAATAGCCACATCATCTAAGCGCCCCCAATCAAGTGGCTTCACTTCCAGGGCAGCACCTTGGTGTACGGAACCCGGATCCAGTGGAGCAGAAAACTTGCGCGGATCAACGACTTCAGGTTCCATGCCGGACTCAGCAATCGCCTCTTCTAACTTATTTTGTGCGTTCAAAGTCACAATCAGACGCAACCGTTTACGACTTGGGTTCATCAGCGCATCTCGCACCGCATGCAGGCCAAACAACCAAACAGTCGCATTTGCCTCTGTTTTTCTGTCCTGTTCTTTCTGAACAACCCACTTTGGTTTTTGCATCTTTTTCGCCTTTGTTGAGTGGCTACCTAATTTGAGCCAATTTGTGCCTTGACGGGCCTTTGGGTCGCTAGTAATCACCCACCACGTCAGACGCAATGCGCATGACAGTGGGCGACAGGCCGCAAGGTGTGGCAGGGGACTGTAACTCCCTCGCGGAGACGCACGCCTGGTTCGATTCCAGGGTCGCCCACCATCTCTCTCACATTGTTGAAATGCTACAGTTTCCAACGAGGGACTAAATTTTTCTTCATAACTTTTGGAGAAAAAAATGGACGAAACTTACACTTTTTTGGAATATGCCGATGATGAAGCCGCTCGTATGTGGAACGGGACACATAAAGAACGATCCCTCAAAATGGCCGAAAAATTCGACGCATTTAGTGACTTTGGGACAAGACCCATCACCAAATATAAACCCAGAAACATCCACAATTTCCTAGATTATCCCACCGATGAATGCGACCTGAGCAACAACACAGCCAACCATTATGCCGCCATGATAATTAAGGTTTTCAAACATGCGTACAAAAACCAAGACATCGAACGTGTCCCCTATTTTACGTGGAAGAAAGTAAAGAACGCCCATCGCATGTCGTACTTCACGCACGAGCAAGTGGACCAAGTCGTCGAGTATTTTCGAAACTCCGAAAAGCACAATTGGATGGCCCCAATGGTACTCATAGCCGCCAGCATTTACCCCCTGAGCAAGCCTTGCGTTATCAATTGATGTATCAGCTGACCCGTCTGACAGCCGACAGAGGCGCATTGACCAATGACGACAGACTGGATGCTCTTGCTATGGCCTGTCAGTATTGGGTGGATGCGATGGCTCAGGATGTTGAGGTGCGTATGGGTGCGCGTAAAGAAGAGCTGATGGTCGCTGAATTGGATAGACTGAAGGCTGCGGCTTCTATGGGTCTAGCGGTTATTACAGGTCACCAAGGTGGTGAGACTAACAGTCTTAGGTGGTGACCGCTCTTATCCTAATCCTAACAGTTTTGAGACAAAGTCACTGGGCAAAATAGCAACGACAAGAATGATGCAAGCTAATGTAAGTTTCATTGGAATCGCCTCCCCCCGCCCATAATTAGTTCGCATCTATCACAATGCTTTGAGAGTAAAATGGATTACTTTAAGTCCAGTGTGTGGGTGACCTATAGGTTTGACTATGGATATTCCCCCTACCTTGTAAAACCCTTATAAATATGACCCATTTCAAAGGTTGCACCTAAGGGTATAGCGAAGGGTCAAAGACCCTATAGGTTAACCTCAATCTTATTCTAAATTCGAAGGATAAATGGACAGGGGATAGAATGCCCTAAATAGGGAACCGATTGGTAACTACTTGTTACCTATAGAGTGGTTACTGGCGGGCAACCTTGGGTCAACCAAACGATTTCTATTACTCAGCTATCTTTGATTTTTTTCCAATATAGGCACCCCACATAGTTACACAAAAGGGGACGCAATACGTGAGTAAAACCTTCATAAATGGAGGAGGATTTCCTGATAGTATTAAATCACCATGATTGATTGCAGTCAGCACAGAACCGACGACACATGCAGTTAAGAATGCCTTCTTCGGAGTGCCGTCTGAAAAAGCTATGTCAATAAAACGCGTGCCTTGAGGGTCTATCATAACTTTTCCAATCTGAGGGGTGATGAGTGTCTACTTTTAATAATGCTTTGTAGCACATCACCACCAAAAGTGACTACCTTAAGAACATCTCCTTGTGTGCGGCTTCCAGCTTTTCCCAATCGAAGGTAACGCCGATACCCGGCGCGTTGGGTGCCACCGCAAGGTGATCTTCCACGACAAGAGGGCGGGTGGTGTATTGATCGATTGGGAAGGAATGAATTTCTAGCCATCCAGCGTCGGGCTGGGCGGACACGAGGCTTACATGAAGCTCCTGCATGCCGTGGCTGCAAACGGGAATGCCGTGTTGATACGACAATTCGGCCACACGCAGCCAGCCCGTAATCCCACCGCAATTTGATGCGTCAGGCTGAATAAAACTTAGTTTAGAGTCGGCGAACGCATATTCGAATTCGTGGATCGTATGCAAATTTTCGCCCATCGCAAGCGGCATGCCGGTGGCATCGGCGATACGGCCTAAGCCTTTGTAGTCGTCCGGAATGGTCGGCTCTTCGAACCACGTCAGGTCAAAGGCCATGAGAGCATCGGCGGCGGCAATCGCTTCGTCGACACTCATGGAATAATTGGCATCGACCATAAATTTGATGTCAGGCCCGATCAGATCGCGCACTGCTGCAACCCGAGCAATATCTTCGGCCAACGTCGGCTGGCCGACCTTGATTTTCACAGCATTGAAACCCTGATCGAGATAGGTCTGTATCGAGCCAAGCAGCTTGGGCAAATCGTAACCCAAATCAATACCGCCACCATAGGCCTTGCACCGATTCGAAGCCCCGCCAGCTATTTGCCACAATGGCTTGCCGGCAGATTTGCAACGAATGTCCCACAAAGCGATGTCGACCGCCGATATTGCGAAAGAGGCGATCCCACCGCGCCCGACGTAATGCACATGCCAGCCCATCGCTTCATATATGGAATCGATGTCTGTCGCGTTTCGGCCTGTTAGAAAGGGAGCCAAGTCATGCTCGATCATCGCGGCGATTGACCGCCCACCCTTGCCACCTGTGTAGGTGTATCCAGTTCCCTCACAGCCGTCCTGCAGGCGCACCGTCACGGTGACAAGCTCGAAGTGCGTATGATCGCCATGCTTGGCATCGGTCAGGACCTCAGCCAACGGCACGTCAAAGTGACGAACATCCACATGCGTTATCGTGCTAGCGTTGCCGATGTCGTCTCGCATTTTTGCCCCCAACTGCATTTTAGTATGACCATATAGCGCGGTCTACACTTCTCTGATCTTTCAAAGATAGGGTTTCAACCAGGCTAGGGTGTCATCGGTTGACTGAAGTGGTTTGTATTCAGCCCCAAGCGGAGCAGTATAGCCAAGCTCTGCAATCGTTTCAAATATATGAGCATAATTGATCTCTCCGTGGTCGGGCGCACCACGATCTGGGACTGACGCAAACTGGATGTGACCAATCTGGGGCATAAGTAATTTTAGCTTATGCGTCAGATCACCTTCCATCAATTGAACATGGTAGCAATCAAACATCAGTTTAAGATTTGGCGCATCTACAAGCTTCATGATATCTAGCGCTTGGTCGGTTGTCGTTAGAAAATAACCAGGTGCATCATACTTATTGAGTGGTTCAATCAGAATGGTGATGCCTTGCATTGCAGCCTGAGTACAGGCGTATTTAAGTGCCGCCACAAAAGTTTGTTGTGCCCGCGCCCCACTAGAAAAGCCCGACATTACATGAATATTTGGAACACCAATCGCCTGCGCATAGCTTAACGCTTCATCAATTGCGGCGCGCGCCTCGCCTTCGCGGCCTGTGATTGCAGCCAGACCATTGTCCCCCGCTACCACATTGCCCCGACGTGTGTTCAGGCCCAACATCTTTAGCCCTGTTTCCGTGAGGGCATCCGCTATATCCGAGGCAGGAACATCATAGGGCCAATGGCATTCTACCGCGTCAAATCCAGCGGCCTTGGCCGCACGGATAGCATCAGGCAAAGGCCGGTCGTTCCATAGAAACCCAAGGTTTGCTGAAAATTTCATCGATCCCACTCTACACCAAATTTGCTAACAATTGCTTGCACCTGGATTTGCGACAACGCCCGCGGTGACAACCCCCGTGTCATCATGGCCAACCTTGCCGTATCCTCGAGTTCTTCAATTGCGTTGCACGCAGCCTCGATATCTTTGCCCGCCACTACTGGCCCATGGTTGGCCAACATGACCGCAGAGCGTTTGCCCGCAAGGCCGCGCACAGCGTCCCCCATCGCTGGATCGCCTGGCATGAAGAAAGGCAACAGCTTCACTTGACCCAATTTCATAATGCCATACGGCGTAAACGGTGGCAGGAAGTTGTCCGCATCTACATCGGGCATCATCGACAATGCCACGGAATGGCAACTGTGCAGATGCACAACGGCACCTGCGCTGGATCTTGTGTCATAAAAGGCGCTATGCAAAGGCATTTCTTTCGTCGGCTTGTCACCATCAATCAAAAGACCTTGCGCGTCGAAGTGACTGAGCCTGCCGGGATCAAGACAGCCAAAGCTGGTACCAGTGGGACTGACCAGTAACCCACCATCTAATGTGCGCGCAGAGATGTTGCCCGTGCTGCCACCGGTTAACCCACGGTCGAACATGGACTTTGCAAGTGTGCAAATTAATTCACGTAGTCTGGCGTCTTCAGTCATAAGTTGCTCAGTTTGGCTTGCGCATCGGCGAAAAACGTCTTGGTTCCAAAATTTCCTGATTTCAGCGTCAGCGCAATCTGATAACCCTGCGAATGACAAAACGTCCAAGGCACGCCTGGCGCAATCTCAACACCGATATCAAGCTGTGTCACGTCAAGCGCCTTCGTCACAGCCCCCGAGGTCTCGCCCCCCGCGACAATGATCCGCCGGGCACCCGCATCACGTGCAGCAACTGCGCAAGCGGCCAGCGTTTGTTCGATCAATTCACCAACCGCAGTAACACCAAATTTCTCTTGCACGGCTTTGACCTTTGAGGGGGCTGCAGTGGCATAGATCAGTGGTGCTTTGCCCAAATCTTGCTCTGATAGCCACGCCAAAACTGGATCAGCGCCTGTTTGGGTCAGCGCAATTGGATCAAGTCGATAACTGGGTGACCCCTGCGCAATATATTCGGCGACTTGAGCGTTCGTCATGTCAGAGCAACTGCCTGATAGAATAATAGCCTCATCGACAACTTTTGGTGTGGGAACTTTTGGCGCATCCGCGGCCAAAGTTCCATCCGCCAGATATAGCGTAGGAAGTGGCATGGCCACTGCTGAACCACCTGTTATTAGCGGCATATCTTGACAGGCCTGCGCAATGATGGCGAGATCCTCTTCAGCAACAGCATCAACGATCACATGCGCAATCCCATCCATTTTCATCTTCTCCAACTCAGCACGTAGCGCAGTGGCACCGCCTGCAACTGTAAGACGGCTCGCCAACCCTACAGGTTTGGTGACCTGTGGTTCCAAAAGCCTCATCAAATTGCTGTCGCGCATAGGCGTCAGGGGATGATCCTTCATCGGGCTTTCAGCAAGAAGCTGTTGACCCACAAATAAATTTCCCATGAATATCGACCTGCCATTTTCGGGAAATGCCGGACAATAGATCGTCTGTTCTGCTCCGAGGTCTGCCATCAATGCTTCGGCCACGGGGCCAATATTGCCCTCCATAGTGCTGTCAAAGGTTGAGCAGTATTTCCAAAAGAACCGATTTGCCCCTGCTTTACGCAACCATGCGAGTGCCGCACGGGTTTCCTCCACCGCCTCAGCGACAGGAGCGGTTCGGGACTTAAGAGCGATCACCTCAAATGGTCCAGTGTCAAACGGTGGTTCAGTTGGAACCCCAATGCGTAGGGACACCCGCACACCACTGCGCGCAAGAAGCCCTGCAAGGTCCGTGGCACCCGTAAAATCATCGGCGATACAGCCCAGAACGGTTGTCATTAGCGTGTCACTCCTTCTCACTGGGCAAGGTGATACCCGCATTACGTGCATATACCTTGGCCACTGCGGCATCGTCCTCTGCTCCGTATCCCATTCCTGCGGCCGCGACGAACTGTTGTAATGCGACTGCGGTGATGGGGGCACTGAAATTCGCGTTCTTAGCAATGTCCAACACGATCCCAAGGTCTTTGGGCCAAATGTTGACGGAACTGTGTGGCGTATAATCACCTGCGGCAATATGTGGTGCGCGGTTCTCCAGCATCCAGCTGGTGCCAGCACATTTACTAATCACATCAATGAATTTATCAGGCGTCACGCCTTGCGTCATACCAAAGGTCATCGCCTCAGCCATGGTTGCAATATGAACACCTGCCAACAGTTGGTTTACTGCTTTCATAGCGCTACCTGCGCCAACCGTGTCGCCAAGTTCAAACACCGTCTCAGCAATACTATCCAGAACGGGGCGCAGGGCTGCAAAGGCCTGTGGACAACCTGCTGCCATGATCGAAAGTGCACCATTGGCCGCCTTGACAGACCCACCAGAGATTGGCCCATCCAGATAAAACACGCCATGCTCACTGCAACGCACAGCCAAGTCTTTGGCAAAATCAGGTGGCATAGTCGCGCACGATAACACTGCAGCACCGGCTTTTAGTTTTGGAACGATGCCGGCCTTGCCGAACAGGACCTCTTCGGATTGTGCCGCGTTCAGGACCGCTATGATCACCGTATCCAGCTGATCTGCCTCCGTAATCACGTCACTGTTTTGACCACCGTCACCGACAAATCGCTTCATCTGGTCAGGGTTGATGTCCACGCCCCAGACCTGATGCCCGTCACGCAAGGCAGACATGGCGATCCCGTACCCCATTGATCCAAGCCCGATGGCTGCAACCTTTTGAATTTGTTTTGTCATTTTGTTCACTTCAGGTTTTTCTGTTTGTTTTAGTTTAAGGGGTTTATCGCACAGACAATAGGGCAACGAAGGCCACAACAAGCAACGAGATCGCCATGCCTATATTGATCACTCGCCCAGTGCGTTGGTTCAGGTTCATGCTACCCAATTTGCCCCCTGCCCCCAACCATATTAAATGAACAGGGACCCAGATTGCGTTGAAAAGCAGCAATTTAACCACGACTTCTACAACTGGTGTGTCAGGCATGAACGTAAAACCAGAGAACAGCGTTGCGCCGACAACATAGGCTTTTGGATTAATAAACTGCAGCACAAGGCCATTCCTAAAGCCAAGAGGCGTCTTCGCAGGCTTGAAACCAATCACGGAATCTGCAGAGGCAATGCGCCATGCCAGGTAGACCAGATACCCGACTGATGCAAAAAGCAGCACAAGGCGTAGGGCAGGTACCGTCAGTACGATGGCGGCCAGACCGGATATGACAATCATCATAGTGATCAAGCCGCCCAGACACAGGCCCATCAAGAATCTATAGCCAGAACGATAGCCATATGCCGCACCAATACCAGCGGTGGTCAAAACCCCCGGCCCCGGTGTGATCAGCAAAAAGAAAACGGCGATGACAAATTCAAGCATCCGTCATCACCTTTCGTGTCACAGCATCGCGCATTCAGGTACCGCGCTGGCCACTGTGCCGTCCTTGAGGTGTTGCAACAGATTGTCCACCGTCAGTGCGCCCATCGCTGCACGCGTCTCAACAGTGCCACTGCCGACATGGGGCAAAAGGACTGTATTTGGTAGATCACGCAGGGCTTGAGGGACATGCGGTTCATCCTCGAACACGTCAAGACACGCCCATCCAAGGGTGCCGCAGCTCAAGGCATCAACCATCGCAGCTTCGTCGACAACAGAGCCACGAGACACGTTAATCAACGTCCCATTTGGCCCCAACGCCTGCATAACTTCTGCATTGACGATCTTGTTGGTTGAGGGGCCGCCCGGCGTAATGCAAATCAGCACATCACAGTCATGAGCCATTGCAGTTAGATTGTCGTAGTATTTGTAATCGACGTCCTTTTTACTGCGCGTGTGGTAGACGATCGTCGGGTTCCAAGGTGCCAGTTTATCTGCGATCGCCTGACCGATACGGCCCAGACCCAAAATGCCTATGGTCTGGTTGTCTGCACCACGGGTCAGAGGTGCGCCCCCCTTCGCCTCCCAGTCACCCGACCGCACATAAGCATCATCACGCAATATCTCGCGGTAGCAAGCGAGCAACAAAAGCACAGCAGTGGTTGCAACCTCTTGGTTCAAAACGTTCGGCGTATGCGTCACCTTGATACCACGGGCGAATGCGGCATTTGCATCGATCGCGTCATATCCCACGCCATACCCGCTGATCACCTGCAGGTTGCTTAGCGACGCCATCAGATCAGGGTTCACGCCGTCGTGCCCATTCGTGACCACATGAGTGATTTTCGCAGGATCAAAATCGTCAAGCTGGTGGATGGTGAACGCCGCCTCAAGGCGTGTGCGCATCGCATCGGTGATACTGCCTATTTGTAAAAGATCAGGCATCTTGATCTACCTTTTGTTTTTGATGGCCAAGGCCTTCGATTTTGAGGTCCATAACATCGCCAACTTTCAAGAATATCGGTTCAGGTTTCATTCCCAACGCCACACCGGGAGGTGTGCCAGTCGTAATCACATCGCCTGGATGCAGGGTCATCAAGCCAGACAAATGTTCGATAATTTCCGCAACACTAAAGATCATCGTCGCTGTCGAGCCCGTCTGCATCCTCTTGCCATTCACATCAAGGGTCATCGACAAGTTTTGCGGATCGGCGACTTCGTCACGGGTGACCAGCCAAGGGCCAGTAGGGCCAAAGGTGTCGCAAGATTTGCCCTTGGTCCATTGGCCTGTGAGGTTAGCCTGAAAGTGCCGTTCAGAGACGTCATTGACGATGCAGTAACCCGCAACGTGATCCAAAGCATCTTCTTTAGAAACATATTTGGCAGTCTTACCAATGATCACACCAAGCTCGACTTCCCAATCGGTGTGGGTTGATCCACGGGGGATAACCACATCGTCATAGGCACCAACAATGGCTGAATTTGCTTTAAAAAACAGGATCGGATGCTTAGGGATCGTGGCACCCGTTTCGGCAGCATGATCCGAATAATTAAGTCCGATGCACAAGAATTTTCCAATATTGCCCACGCAAGCGCCAATGC
>JAOEQC010000042.1 GCA_028388995.1 Ascidiaceihabitans sp.
CGCGGCTGATGTCTTCCCAAGTCACATCTTCAGTGATGGTAATGGGGTAGAACGGTGCGCTGCGTTTGATTAGTGCGACGGCGCGTTCAATCGTTTCATCATCCAAATCGATGATTTTGCTGAGGCGTGCGATCACAGCCTCAACGTCGCGGGTGTCTTCGCGCACCATCTTGATCTGATAGTTTGGGATGTTTTGTGCCAATTGAACGCCGTTGCGATCAAACACTTCACCGCGTGTCGGTGGGATCAGTTTAAACTTGATCCTGTTCTCTTCTGCCAATGTCCGGAATTGATCGGCCTCATTGATTTGGAGATGACGCATACGCGCAGCCAGTGCGCCAACCAACACAAGCTGTAGTCCGCCGATAACCAACGCGCGGCGTGATAACAAACTTTGGATTGCTTCGTGATCGGCGTTTTCGCGTTTCATAGGCTGCCTCCATGTGTGTCCAAATCGCCAGGGATGCCTCTGCGCACTCCCATAAAGACGTGGGTCGCGAAAACGATGACTGGGTAGTACAGGATCGTCGTTATCGTTTGGATGAGTTGCGATCCTAAGTTCGGTTGGTCAACCAAAAGCATGGCCAAGATGATACGATAAGAAATAGTAGCACCAGCCAATATTATAATAACTATAAGCCATTCAGAGGCGAAGTTCGATGGACGTAAACGTTTGGCGCGCCCTTTGAGGTTTTCACAACAAAGCAGACCCAAGAACGCCCATAAGCCTGGGGGGCGTTGCAGTAAAAGGTCCGATAGCAAAAGCATCATCCCCAGCAATACGATTGGGACGTATGCAGGCTTGCGGAGTGACCATGCAAGGGCAAAACCTAAAATTAGATCGGGCGCGGCCCAAGGGCGTGACATTGCGTTGAGGGGGAGTAGGTGAATGAACAAGGTCGCCAATCCCAGCACGATGAACCAACCACGCATAATCCAAATCCGCAATTTTTGGTTTTCACTCACTTGCGGGAGCCTCTTTGCCGCTTGTTGGTTCAGACGTATCGATATTGTTTGTCAAAACATTTGCGGTGTCTATCACAGGTTTGGTGGGGTGGCTGCGCAAGACGCGCAAGAATTTCAGCCGTTCATAGTCAGCGGCAAGGCGAACACGCAAACGGCCACCGGAGTCGGCTGCGACCTGACCGATAACCAGGCCGGCAGGAAATACTGCTCCGTCGCCTGAGCTGAGAACACGGTCACCGGGGCGCACAAGATCGGGGTTTTCGATGAAATCGATAGGCGGTGCGGCACTGTTGTCACCAGCAACAATCGCACGCTGGCCGGAGGGTTGAATGGTTACAGGAATGCGACTGGATGCATCAGTAAGTAAAATCACACGGCTGGTGTTTTTCGCTACACCAGAAATACGACCAACCAAGCCAATACCGTCCATGGTAGCCCAACCGTCGACAAGGCCATCACGTGCGCCAACGTTCAGCAGAACGGATTGGCGAAAGGGTGATCCGCTATCGGCGAGAACGACACCGGTGATGAATGTTAGGCGGGGATCAAGTCGTACGCTGTTTAGGTCAAGCAGGCGGGCGTTTTCTTGTTCAAGTTGGAGTGCGGCTTCTTTCCACGATTGCATTTTGCGCAACTCGCGGCGCAGTTCTTGGTTTTGTTCTGCAATACGGTTATAACTTTGATAATCACGAAACAGATTCACCGCACCGGTGACAGGGACCATGGCCCAGTCAAATTTTGGAACGATCCGGTCGGTGACTTGGGCGCGAAACCGCTCTACCCGTGGGCTGTCGATGCGCCAAACCATAAAGGTCGCAAGCAACACCAAGGATACGAAAACCAGAAGCAACCTGCGCAAAGGGCGGGTGTAATCCTGACTGTTTGATGGATCGTTGGCCAAGGCGGTTATGTCCTGCGGTAGTCAGCCATTGAATGGCTACTTGGACTGTCCAAGATTTGACCGGATGTGGCAAGCGATTTGGGTTGTTTGGGCGTTTGTATCAGCTGTCGTAATCGATGGCGTGGCGAAGTTGTTTTTCATATTCCAGCGCTTTGCCTGTACCCAAAGCCACACAATTCAGTGGCTCATCTGCAATTGAGACCGCAAGGCCTGTTTGCTCACGCAGAGCCAAATCCAGATTACTTAGCAATGCACCGCCCCCAGTTAACATGACGCCACGATCAACGATATCGGCTGCAAGATCTGGTGGAGTTGCTTCAAGTGCGGTCATAACTGCATCGCAAATTTGCTGTACAGGTTCTGCCAAAGATTCGGCAATCTGCGCTTGAGTAATTTCAATTTCTTTCGGGATACCGTTCAAAAGGTCACGTCCACGCACCTGCATTGATGTGCCACGACCGTCGTCCGGCATACGGGCCGTACCGATAGATTTCTTGATACGTTCCGCAGTTGTTTCACCAACCAAAAGGTTCTGTTGGCGACGCAGGTAGCTGATGACACCCTCGTCCATGCGGTCACCACCAACGCGTACCGAGCGCGCATAGACAATGTCGCCAAGGGAAAGTACGGCAACTTCCGTGGTACCACCACCGATGTCGACAACCATGTTGCCTGTCGGGTCTGTGATTGGCATGCCAGCGCCAATCGCGGCAGCGATAGGTTCCGCAATCAGGCCTGCGCGGCGTGCGCCAGCGGACAGAACGGATTGGCGAATAGCACGTTTTTCAACAGGTGTTGCGCCGTGTGGGACACAGACAATAATCTTTGGTTTCGAGAAGGTAGAACGCTTGTGTACCTTGCGGATAAAATGTTTGATCATTTCCTCAGCAGTGTCAAAATCGGCAATAACGCCTTCGCGCATTGGGCGGATTGCCTCGATGGAACCAGGTGTCCGACCCAACATTAATTTAGCGTCTTCGCCAACAGCCAAAACTTTTTTCACGCCATCTTTGATGTGGTAGGCCACAACGGATGGTTCAGAAAGAACAACGCCTTTGCCCTTAACGTAGATCAAGGTGTTGGCAGTTCCGAGGTCAATCGCCATGTCTGACGAGAAGAGACCACCGAGTTTATCGAAAATAGACATGAGTTAAGGCCTTGTAGGTAATAGCGCGTGGCATTGGAGTCGCCCATGAGTCGCATTGAATGGTCACGCAATCTTATAAGGCGATGGCGCTTTGGATAAAAGAGGGAATGCTGGTCAGCTGGGGCAGTAATCCGCGCATTTTGGACCTAATTTGCATCATTCCGTCGGGTGGCGTTGTTCGATAGGCTAAGTCTAACCGAGTAAGGAGAAGAGAATGCGCAAAATTCAAGTGCTGGGCGTCCATCACATTACGTTGACAGGTGCAGATCGCCAGACGTCGATTGATTTCTGGGAAGGGCTGCTGGGCATGCCGTTTATCTTTGATCAACCGAACCTTGATGACCCCAATGAAGGGCATCTATATTTTGATCCGGGCGACGGGCGTTTGATCACTGTGTTTACGAATGAGAACCGTAAACCCGATCGGACGCGTAGGTCGATGGATATTGGCTGTGTGCATCATCTGGCGTTTGAGGTTGATCGTGCGATGTTTATGCAAGTGCCCAAACGGTTGGACGCACGTGGTATCGGCCATTCGGGCGTTAAGGACCGCGGGTTTATGGATTCGGTATATTTCAAAGACCCGCTTGGGCAGTTGATCGAACTGGCTTGTTACAAGTTCATCCCGCCACGTGGATCATCCCATGCTGAAGTCATGTTGGAGGCGCACAAGCTTCGTATTGCTGCAGGGGATATGGCGATTGGGGAAGTGCATTTGGCGGATGCTGTTGAGTTGATTGTGGAGCGGTCCCAACAATCATTGTCTGTGGATCGCGGTGCGCGGGATCCTTACCGTAGTTAGGGGTTGGGTTTTCTGGTGGAGTGAGGCGCTGCCCCAGTCTCTGGGATATTTAGGAACAAGACAAGCAGGGTGGGGCGCGCAGATAATGCGCGCCCTATTTATTAGGCATCTTTGTAATTGATTTCAGGCATGTCTTTACCCGATTTCTCACGACGTACCAGCAGGCGGTTTAGTGCGTGAACGTAGGCTTTGGCAGAGGCCACAACCGTGTCTGTGTCCGCAGATTCGCCCGTTACGATACGACCGTCTTCTTCCAAACGAACGGTTACTGTGGCTTGGGCATCAGTGCCTTCGGTCACGGCGTGCACTTGGTAAAGCTGCAGTTTTGCTTCGTGTTCAACCAATGCTTTGATCGCATTGAATGTTGCATCCACTGGGCCATCGCCGGTTTCGGTGGCTGTGTGTTCTGTACCATCAATTTCTAGCTTTAGGTCCGCTTGTTGCGGCCCTTCAGTGCCGCATTGGACGCGCAATGAAGTAATTTTCAAACGATCATTCTCTGGATCGTCTGAGTTGCGCATCAAGGCGACTAAATCGTCATCAAACACTTCCTTCTTGCGATCAGCTAGTGCTTTGAAGCGAACAAAAACGTCCTTCAGCTGGTTGTCACCCAATTCAACGCCCAGCTCTTCCAACTTGGCGCGCAGTGCTGCGCGTCCAGAGTGTTTGCCAAGCGGCAAGGAGGTGCCAGACAGGCCCACATCTTCGGGGCGCATAATTTCGAACGTCTCGGCGTTTTTCAACATGCCGTCTTGGTGGATACCAGATTCGTGCGCAAAGGCGTTTTTACCAACGATGGCTTTGTTGAACTGAACAGGAAAGCCAGCAACTGTTGCAACGCGGCGCGAGATATTCATCAGTTTGGTTGTGTCGATGCCTGTCTGGTACGGCATGATGTCATTGCGTACCTTCATGGCCATAACGACCTCTTCCAACGCTGTATTGCCTGCGCGTTCGCCAAGGCCGTTGATGGTGCATTCGATCTGACGGGCACCTGCTTCAACCGCGGCCAAGCTGTTGGCCGTCGCCATGCCTAGGTCGTTGTGGCAGTGCGTCGCGAAGATGATGTTATCCGCGCCCGGCACATGTTCAAGAAGGTCACGGATCAATTGCGCGCTTTCACGGGGGGCAGTGTAGCCTACGGTGTCAGGGATGTTGATAGTTGTCGCGCCCGCTTTAATCGCAATTTCAACAGTACGACACAGGTAATCAAATTCGGTACGTGTCGCATCCATCGGGGACCACTGCACGTTGTCGCAAAGGTTGCGCGCGTGGCTTACGGTTTCTTCGATCCGGATCGCCATTTCGTCTTTGGTCAGGTTCGGGATCGCACGGTGCAATGGGGATGTGCCGATAAAGGTGTGAATACGTGGCTGCGCTGCGTGCTGTACGGCTTCCCAGCAGCGGTCAATGTCACCCAGTTGGGCACGGGCCAAACCGCAGATAACTGAATTGACGCTATTTTTGGCAATCTCTGAAACGGCATTAAAGTCGCCCTCGGAGGCGATCGGAAAGCCGGCTTCGATAATGTCGACGCCCATTTCGTCCAACAGTCCAGCGATCTCAAGCTTTTCTGCGTGGGTCATGGTTGCGCCGGGGGATTGTTCGCCGTCGCGCAATGTGGTGTCGAAAATTACGACTTTGTCTTGGGAAGATGTCATTTGATTTCTCTTTTGTTGTCCTGGTTCTTGGCACGTATCCGACCCTTGCGGGTAGCCCTCTGAGCGGACGTGCCTATGGACACGCTCAGAGGCTGGATAGGAGCAAGAGCTCGCACAAAAGCGCTGCGCTAAGAGGGCGCGCGATTAGGGTATGTGCGTTACGTGTCATGAATGCAGTTATAGCCGTCGATTTCCAAATGGAAAGTAGGTTTTTATGCCTAATTGGATGGGGTGCCATTTTGAGGTGGAGCGTCGCATTGGGATTTTGGGCCGTCCGCGTTGAAGTGCGTCTATGCTGTGCTACCTATGATGTATGATAAATGTTTTGATTATTGGCGCTTCGGGTGGCATTGGCGGCGCGATTGCACAACACCACACAACGCGCGGTGACAGTGTTATAGAGCTTTCACGCTCAGTTGACGGTGTGGACATTACGGATGCCCAAAGTGTTGCAGATCATTTGGAACGCTTGGATCGCACCTTTGACCGGGTGATCGTTGCCACCGGCGCGTTGAGCGTGAATGGCGCGGCCCCTGAGAAAACGATCAGAGCGATTGATCCCGTCGCGATGGCAGATCAGTTCGCGGTCAACGCGATTGGCCCTGCGCTGATCCTTGCGCATGCGAGTCGCCTTTTGCGAAAAGACCGCGCCAGCGTATTTTCTGTACTGTCAGCCAAAGTGGGATCTATCGGGGACAACCGATTGGGTGGATGGGTCAGTTACCGTGCGGCGAAAGCGGCGGTGAACCAGATTGTCCACACCTCTGCGATTGAATTGGCGCGCAGCCATCCGCAGTCTAGTGTTGTAGCATTGCACCCGGGAACTGTGGAGACGCCGTTCACGTCCAAGTACCTTGCCCGTCATGCAAGCGTTCCAGCCGACCAAGCTGCCGCGAATTTGGTGAAGGTTATGGACGACCTAACACCTGCGCAAAGCGGTGGTTTCTATGACTATTCAGGAACGGTGCTGCCTTGGTAGGGCTACGGGATTAACCGTCGTCCTTCAATGCGCCCTTGTCCCAAGAGCCAGTGGCTTCTTCACCCGTGGCATAGCGCATTGTGCCGCTGCCTTGGCGTTTGCCTTTTAGGAACGTGCCCTCGTATATATCGCCATTGTCGTAGGTTGCTGTGCCTATGCCGTTGATCTCACCTGTTTGCCATTGGCCATTATATTCAAAGCCATTTGCCATATTGATCTTGCCCGTGCCATTTCGCTGTCCATTGTCAAAGTTACCAACATAAACTGTGCCATCTGTATAAGTTGCAGTGCCTGCACCGTGGCGCTGGCCGTTTTCCCATGCGCCGTCATAGCGATAGCCATCGGCATAGGTCATGATGCCTTGACCATGGTTACGTGCATTTTTAAAACCACCTTCATAAACCACGCCGTTGACATAGGTGGCTTTGCCATTGCCCTCGATCACACCAGCGACCCAGTTGCCTTCATAAACAGAGCCGTCTTTATACGTTATCTTTCCAGTGCCATCGGCAAGGTCATCACGAAAGCTGCCTTCGTAGATTGAACCATCGGAATAGGTTACGCGGCCTTGTCCTTCGATCTGGCCCGCGATCCATGCGCCGACGTAGGTGTAACCATCCGTGCCGGTAAATGTGCCAGTCCCGTGACGACGATCATCTTCAAATTCGCCCTCATAGATGTCACTGTTCGCATAGGTCACACGGCCTGTACCTTGGCGGCGTCCCGATACCAGTTGTCCGTCATAAACGTCGCCGTTGGGCTGAGTTAGCGTGCCAGAGCCATCGATTTGGCCGTCGTTCCACAAACCGACATAGATCAACCCATCCGGCATCGTTAGCTTGCCGGAACCCTCGCGTTTGCCGTTGGCGATGTCGCCGTCATATACTGCACCGTCAGGATAGGTGATTGTGCCTACGCCGTTTTTGACGCCGTCAATCCAGTCGCCTTTGTATTCATAGCCACCTGGGCTTTGCATAACGCCTTTGCCATGGTGTTTGGCATTGTGGAACTCACCTTCATAGCGCAGGCCGTTTGCATACAGCGCGACGCCTTGGCCCATAATTGCACCAGTGACCCAGTCGCCTTCATAGGTTCCGCCATCGGCAAATGTGATTTTACCAAAGCCGTCAGGTTTACCTTTTGAAAAGTTACCTTGGTAGACGGAGCCATTTGGAAACCGCGCAACGCCTTCGCCTTTGATTTCGCCATCATCCCATGCGCCGGTATATTCATAGCCATTGGGCAGGCGATAGGTGCCTTCTCCGTGCTGTAGGCCGCCGCGAAAGCTGCCTTCATAGATGCCGCCGTCGTCGTATTGTTTGGTCTGAACTTGACCATCCTGCGCCAATGCACCCATGGGAGCAGCAGCTAAACACAAAGTGAGAATAAGACGTTTCATGGCGAGACCTGTATTAATTCTTGGCCTGCACGTAACTGTGTAAGCTCGCTCAGCCTAGAATAAGGTGGCCCACCCCGCAATGGGTTTTGCACATGGATTATAATGGTCGCGTCTAATTGGGTGTGTCAGGGGTTTTCTGGGCGTGTTGGAACGCATATAGGTGCAGATGAAATCTGACCGGAGCACTCCATGGCTGATACGTTTCGCATTACACTGTGCCAGTTAAATCCAACCGTTGGCGACATCGCTGGCAATGCAGCCTTAGCGCGTGATGCATGGGAGCAGGGGCGCGCGGCTGGTGCCGATCTAGTAGCACTGCCTGAGATGTTCATCACAGGATATAATGCTCAAGATTTGGTGGTGAAAACTGTGTTTCACAAGGCAGCTGTGGCTGCGGTTGAGCAATTGGCAAAAGACTGTGCGGACGGCCCCGCCTTGGCGATTGGTGGTCCGTGGTTTGAAGATGGCTGTCTATATAACGCCTATCTGATCTGTAAGGGCGGTAAAGTTGCGTCAAAGACGCTTAAGCATCACCTGCCGAATGAAACCGTGTTTGATGAGGTCCGTATCTTTGATGCAGGGCCGTTGGGTGGACCTTATAGCGTTGGAGACACACGCATCGGCAGCCCGATCTGCGAAGATGCATGGCATGAAGATGTGGCAGAGACCTTGGCCGAAACTGGGGCTGAATTCCTGCTGATTCCAAATGGATCGCCCTATTACCGCGACAAATTTGAAACCCGCCTGACCCACATGGTGTCACGCGTTGTCGAAACAGGTCTGCCGCTTATCTATCTGAACATGGTGGGCGGTCAGGACGATCAGGTCTTTGACGGTGCTTCATTTGCACTGAACCCAGGTGGCGGGTTGGCCCTTCAAATGCCAGCGTTTGATACAGCCATCGTGCATGTTGATCTTGAACGTGGCACGGATGGCTGGCGTGTTAAGGATGGGGTTAAGACCGCTCAACCAGACACGTGGGAACAAGACTACCGCGTGATGGTTCAATCGTTGCGCGACTATATGGGAAAGACGGGTTTCAAAAAGGTTCTGTTGGGTATGTCTGGCGGGATTGATTCTGCGATTGTTGCGACCATCGCCACCGATGCCTTGGGCGCAGAAAACGTGCGCTGCGTGATGTTGCCATCCGAATACACCAGCAAGGCCAGCCTTAAGGATGCAGAGGCCTGCGCCAATGCGCTGGGCTGTCGGTATGATTATGTCCCTATCGCTGAGGGGCGCGAGGCGATCACCAACACTTTGACTCCGTTATTCGCAGGCCTTGAAGAGGGACTGACCGAAGAGAACATCCAATCCCGCCTGCGCGGTCTGTTACTGATGGCGATGAGCAACAAATTCGGCGAGATGGTTTTGACCACTGGCAACAAATCAGAGGTCGCGGTGGGATATGCCACGATCTATGGCGATATGGCTGGCGGCTATAACCCGATCAAAGACCTGTATAAAATGCGGGTGTTCGAAACCTGCCGCTGGCGCAATGCCAATCACCGCGATTGGATGATGGGGCCTAAGGACGAAGTGATCCCTGATAACATCATTACCAAGGCTCCAAGCGCCGAGTTGCGCGACGATCAGAAAGACAGCGACAGCCTGCCGGATTATCCGATCCTTGATGCCTTGCTTGAGATGCTGGTGGACAATGACGCCTCTGTCGCCGATTGCGTGGCGGCTGGGTTTGATCGTGATGTGGTGAAGAAGGTCGAGCACCTGATCTACATTTCCGAATACAAACGGTTCCAATCCGCACCCGGTGCGCGATTGACGAAGGGGGCGTTCTGGCTGGATCGTCGTTATCCAATTGTGAACCGATGGCGTGATCCGAGTTGAGTGGGGGAAGATTGAGCATTTCTGCTTGAGTTAGCGCCGTGGCAGAAATGCGGGATGTTTGCTTTGGCCCAATCTAATCCGTGTCACAAGGCGTGCGAATGGTAGAAAAAATAACTAGCTATTGCGTCCTGCCAATGTCCCCTTAAGTTCTGGGAACTTCATTTTGATCAAAGCTGGTATGCACCAAATGAACTTAATTATCATCTTTGTTGGATTTTTGTCCGCCTTCTTTTTGTTTGCTAGTTCCATCAAAATTTTTGGCTGGCAGAAGTTCATTTTTGAGATCCAGCTCGCCATGTTCGTTAAGTATGGGTTGAACCGACAATTTATCTTTATTGTTGGTTTTGCAGAGCTTTTTGGTGCTGTCACAATCTGGTTCCAAGGTTCGTGGTTAGGCACTATTGGTGCGCTCACGCTCTTAGTGACTTCGGTTGGAGCAATCGGATGTCACCTCATTTGGGATTCTTGGAAAGAAGGAATTGCTGCGATGGTTACAGGAGTGCTTTCTGCTTCAGTAGTTTGGTCTGGCAAGGCTTCTCTCTTTATTTTGTTTGGACTTTCTTGAGATATTGCGAACTCAGGCTTTGTCCGCATAACTGACTTCCTGTCAGCTAAGTCAGGTGACAAAATAGAGTGTAGCGTCCGCTACCGCCCATACGCATCGAACTGGACAAATCGCGGCCCCTATGACACCTACCCCCGCATAGGAGATCATGCCCATGACCATCACACGTTTCGCCCCATCGCCGACTGGCTACATCCACGTTGGTAACCTGCGCACTGCGCTGATGAATTACCTGATTGCCCGCAAGGCTGGTGGTACATTCATTCTGCGTATCGACGATACTGACCCGGTGCGCTCTGACGAAAAATACGTTGATGGGATTAAGCAGGACCTCGAATGGTTGGGCCTGCAGTGGGACAAGGTTGAGCGTCAGTCTGAGCGTCTGGACCGTTACGCGGATGCCGCTGAAAAACTACGCAGTATTGATCGTTTCTATGAAGCGTTCGAAACCCCGACTGAGTTGGACCTAAAGCGTAAGAAACAGCTGAACATGGGTAAGCCACCGGTCTATGACCGCGCGGCGTTGAACCTTAGTACTGAAGAACGCGATGCCTTGCGTACTGAGCGCGGTGATGGCGTCTGGCGTTTCAAGTTGGATCAGGAACGTATCAATTGGAAAGACGGCATTCTTGGCGACATCTCTATCGATGCGGCCTCTGTCAGTGATCCGGTTTTGATCCGTGGTGACGGTCAGTTTCTTTACACAATCGCATCTGTTGTCGATGACACGGATATGGGCGTTACGAACGTTGTCCGTGGGTCTGACCACGTGACCAACACGGCCACCCAAATTCAAATCATGAAGGCGCTGGGCATGACCCCGCCTGAATTCGCACACCACTCGTTGCTGACCGGTCCACAAGGCGAGGCGTTGTCGAAACGTCTAGGTACTTTGGCCCTGCGTGATCTGCGTGAGCAGGGCATTCAACCGATGGCATTGTTGTCATTGATGGCGCGTCTTGGGTCGTCTGATCCAATGGAACTGCGGAGCGAAATGTCCGAACTGATCGAAGGTTTTGAAGTCAGCAGCTTTGGCACCGCACCGACGAAGTTTGATGTTGCTGACCTGTTCCCGCTGACAGCAAATGTGTTGCAGGAAAAACCATTGGCTGACGTTGCCGATCAAATTGCTGACCTTGGCGTTCCTGCTGATCTGGCGGAAATATTTTGGACCGTCACACGTGATAACATCACAACCCTAAAAGACTTGGCTGCGTGGTGGACATTGTTCAGCGAAGGTGCTGATCCAGTGATCGACGATGAAGACGCAGAATTCGTGGCCCAAGCGATGGCTATGTTGCCTCAAGCTCCGTTCGACGACACCACATGGAAAACGTGGACGGGTGCCGTGAAAGAAGCGACTGGTCGCAAAGGCAAGGGCTTGTTCATGCCGCTGCGCAAAGCGCTGACAGGTCAAAGCCACGGACCAGATATGTCCGCGACGATGACACTTTTGCAGGTTGTTAAAGCCCGCGCTTAAGAACTGATTATCTGGGCCGCGATGCGGTCCAGATGTCCATCCACCAGCGCTGTTTCTGAGGCGCTTAGGATTTGGCTGCGCGGATACCGCGGCGCGGCGCGATCGTTTAGGATAGGCATATCCCATCCATCGGTGGTGGCGAAAAATGCATCAACTCCGTCCTGACCAAATTGTTGCAAATACCCCTGAATCACCACATCCAGATAGCTAAGTAGGATAACCTGATCACCCTCCATTAGCATGTCTTCAGCGGCAACTGCATAGTGGGCGATATCGGTTGATGGCTCGCCACCATGGCTAACTTTGCCCGCTGACGGAATGCGGCGATATCCAGTTTCACGTTCATCCAAAGCGGCCCAATCGGCATTGGGGACAGCGGCAATCAGACCTTGAATTTGTTCGGAAGGATCAGCCGGAACAGCCGTCAAAAGAATGGTGCCATACCCGCCGTTACGCACCCATGCGCGACGCCATCCCGATAGGGTCGCTTTTTGCGCGTTGGGGTAAATGTGGGTCGCCGTGTTGACGAGGCTGCCATAGCCAAAAAAGTGTGGATTGCTCATGGTCTTGTCCTTATTCTCGGGCCCGAAGCACTTGGGCTGGGCGCGCCGCCAATGGGCCCCATGCGAACAAAAGACCAGCAACAAGCGTTGCAATAACACCCCCGGTAACGATCGCCAATGCCGATGGCCAAATCACGATGTATTCGATGTTCATGACGAAGGTGCTGACAGCCCATCCGCCTGCAATACCGGCCGCCAATGCAACAAGGCCAGCGGCCAATCCCAGCAGGGCAGAGCGGAGTGCGAAGCTAAGCAAAATGCGTCCGCGTGTGGCCCCAAGTGTTTTGAGAACAGCCGCTTCATAGGTTCGTGCATTTGTGCCTGCGGCTGCCGCGCCGATCAGAACAAGGAAACCAGTTAGCAAAGTTGCTGACGCGCCATAAGACGTGGCGGCTGCGAGGCCTGACAAGACATCCGCGACCCGCTCAATTGCGTCGCGCACGCGGATTGCGGTTATGTTGGGATAGGCTTTGGCAAGGTCACGCAGGATGGCGGTTTCTGCCTCTGGCTCTGCGTAAACGGTTGAGATGAAGGTATGCGGCGCACCCTGCAATGCACTTGGGTTCATCGATAGGATGAAGCCGATGCCAGCGGATGAAAAATCAACCTCGCGATAGGAACTGATGGTACCCGTGATATCGCGGCCCAAGATGTTCATCGTAACCGTATCGCCTAAGGATAGGTTCATTTCCTCGGCGGGGGGCCGGAATAGTCCGCTGGCCACCATTCACCATCTGTGATGCGGGTCTGTTTGCTGGGTCGGTCCGCATAGGTGACGCCGCGATCGCCCTCTAAAACCCAATGGTCCCCCGCAACCTCACGGGCGGGTTTTTCGTTGATCTGGGTAATGACCCCGCGCAGCATTGGGGCGCTATCGATCCGCCGGACCGCTGGGTCGTCTTTAAGGCGTTTGGTGTAACCCT
>JAOEQC010000043.1 GCA_028388995.1 Ascidiaceihabitans sp.
CGTGGTAGCAACCAATCCAGTTTCGTCGTAGATGGCCAGCTTTGCACCAAGTCGCGCATTGCTTTGCACAACAACCACTTCAGGTGACCCATCCGCATCCAATAGGCGCGGCCCAGTGTCTTCAAAAACATCTGACTGGGGTAGCGTTATTGTAACCGTCTTGGCGTTATTAAGCTTGATCATAAGTGCCCCATGCTCAATCGCATCGCCAAGGATGCCATGCGCATAACGCGTTGTTGGCTCAGTATAGGCTGCACTGGTGATCGTTTACGCAACAGCCCCGTGGGCCAATGGCAACAACCAAGCAACCAGCAGCGCGCGGCGAATGGGGCGCAGCAACGCGCAGAACGACAGACGCCGCGCCCTGTTCAACATTAGATTTGCTTTTCTGGCATCTTGACTATCAAGCCGTCAAGGTCAGCTGTGACCTTCATTTGGCACGTCAGGCGTGACAGTTTCTCATCAGGCTCATATGCGAAATCCAACATGTCGGTTTCCATGTCATCCTTTGCAGGAACCTTCTCAACCCATGATGCGTCCACATAAACGTGGCAGGTGGAGCAGGCACATGCGCCGCCACAATCGGCTTCGATACCTGGAATATTGTTGTCGCGTGCGCCTTCCATGACGGTCATGCCGTTGGCAACTTCAACAATGTGCTCTTTGCCGCTGTGTTCGATGTAAGTGATTTTGGCCATTTCGGTCCCCTTAAAAAACGTTTGAAACTGTCTACCCAGCGCCTATGCTCAAGACCAGCCCCTTTTTCGTGGATCGCGTGATGAGCGCGTTTTAGACGCCAATCAGGGCCAAAAGTTTCAAGCGCTAGGCAGCATCACAAAACCCATAATCAGGGTAAAAAAACGCACAGGCAGAAACTATGACCAAACGAAACTTACCGCTAATAGCCGTGGCACTTTGTGCATTGGTCGGTTGTGACATGCCAAACATTGGCACGCCCTCCCCGCGTTCGCCGCAAATCATTGGGTTCGCTCCAGACGCGCCAGATGGTGCGGCAGCCGGCACCTGCTGGGGTAAAATGATTTCACCTGTGATCATCGACGGTCCACCTCGAAGTACTGTTACAACCCGCACAGGTCAGCACAGATTTACGCATTCAGCAGCCCGCCGTCTACAAAAAAGAGGACGTGCAAGAGATCGTCCAGCAACGCGCAGAAACGTGGTATGAAACCGTTTGTCCAAATTTGATGACAGATGATTTTGTCGCCAGCCTGCAACGCGCGCTCAGCATCCGCGGCACATACCGGGGTAAGGTGACTGGTTTGATGGACGACAAGACCCGCCGCGCCATTCGCAAATTCCAGCAAGGCGACTTTGAAAGCGGGAATCTAACCGTCGCATCAGCGCGGGTATTGGGGTTGGTCGCTGTCCCCTGCACCGTGGATTGAACTAACAAAAAAGGCACCCCGAAGGGTGCCTTTTCGCAGTCGTTTAGATCCGCTTAATCAGCAAGACTTAGCGCGACAAAACGTGGATCACCTGCACGGCGTACCAGCAACAACAGTGACTTGCGTCCTGCGTCTTTAACCTCCGCCAAACGTGTATCCAGATCCTCAATGCTGGTTATCTTTTCCTGACCCGCTTCGGTGATCACATCACCTACGCGTAGGCCTTTTTCAAAGGCTTCAGCCGTATCATCGACATCCGTGACCACCAAACCCTCTTGGTCTGCATCAAGGCTCAATTGCTCACGCAACTCATCTGTCAGGACGCTAAGCGTCAGACCCAAAACATCTTTAGTCACAGGAGATGGTGCTTCTTCAGGTTCCGCAGCAGAGGTTTGAACTGCTTTCTCTGCATCCTCGCGACGACCCAATGTAACCTTCAAAGTGATCGATTTACCTTCACGTAAAACAATCACGCGAACAGATTCACCGACCGGGCTGTTGGCAACGGTGCGCACAAGGCCACGTGTGTCAGCGACTGGCTTGCCATCAAAGCTAACAATGATGTCGCCGTCCAGCATGCCACCTTCTTTGGCAGGACCTTCTTGAACAGAATTCACCAAGGCACCTTTTGTGCTGTCCAAACCAAACCCTTCAGCCAAATCGTCTGTCAGGTCCTGAATACGAACACCCAACCAACCGCGACGGGTCTCACCAAACTCGCGCAATTGATCAACAACACGGATTACAACGTTGGACGCCATAGAGAAACCGATGCCAATGGAACCACCATTAGGTGACAAGATCGCCGTGTTAACGCCAATCACTTCACCGTCCATGTTGAACAATGGACCGCCAGAGTTACCGCGATTGATCGCTGCATCTGTCTGGATATAGTCATCATATGTACCGCTTAGGGCGCGGTTACGTGCTGAAACGATCCCTGCAGAGACTGAGAACCCTTGCCCCAGTGGATTGCCCATTGCGATTACCCAGTCGCCAACACGCGACTCGTCGCTGTTGCCAAACGGAACAAACGGCAGAGGTTGATCTGTTTCGACTTTGAGCAATGCGATGTCAGTTTTCGGGTCTGTGCCAATAACTTTCGCAGGCAATTCTTCACCAGAAAAGAACTCGATCAGGATTTCATCCGCACCTTCGATGACGTGATTGTTGGTTACAACATATCCATCTTCAGAGATGACAAAACCTGAACCCAAAGCAGAAGACCGACGCGAACGTGGGCTGCCTTCACCTTGGGGGCGGTTGTTGAACAGGTCTTCCAAAGGAGACCCTTCAGGCACGATGCCTTGCGGGCCCGTTGGGCGCTCAACAACAGTTGAGGTTGTAATGTTCACCACGGAAGGGCTGATCTGTTTGGCCAATGGGGCCAAGCTTTCGGGACGGGCGTTAGCCATCATTACTTGCGCAAGTACCAGCGCAGTCGTCAACAGGCCCAGCCATAGGCCACGCATTTGAATGAGAGGTTTCATTTTTCTCGACAAGGCTACCGCTTTGGGCTGCATTTATCGTCTCCTGTAAGTACGGGCCACTTCGGGCCATTTTGCGCTTCAATACGCTTCACATCCGGCCTGCATCTAGGGTGTGCAGACTACAACCTACAACATGGTGCGCGGACGTGGTGCTTTCAAGGAATTCTCAAGAAACAGTGAAGCAAAGGGGTATGCATTGAAACATTTGACCCTGTTTGGCCGTATTTACAGACTCACGCCCAATTGAAACGCGCCCCACACCAACAGCAAACCAAACACCAAGACCAATCCGCCCATTTGGCGGCGGGAGGCTTCGGGCAAGCTGCGCAGGATCTCAAGGACCTGTTCAATGAGAGAAGGGGCCAGCACATATGCCAGCCCCTCTACTATCATGACCAAACCAATGGCCAATACGATCAACGCAATCACTTTGATGCAGCGCCTTGATCACTCTTGAAATAGTTAAAGAATTCGCTGTCAGGCGACATAACCATCGAAGTGTTTTTACCATTGATTGCGGTCTCATAGGCGGTCAAAGAACGGTAGAATTCAAAGAACTCTTGATCCTGACCATATGCTTCCGCAAATATTTTGTTACGTGCCGCATCGGCTTCACCTTCAGCGATACGTGCGTCACGGCGCGCTTCAGATAATATTTCCTCATACGTACGATCAGCCAACGCTTGAACACGTTGTGCAGCCTCACGACCACGCGCACGTTCATCCGTTGCTTCACGCTCACGTTCCGCAATCATCCGCTGCAAGGTCGCAGCAAAGTTTTGCTCTGGAAGGTTGGTTTGACGCAGACGCACATCCACAATCGACAGACCTAGTGCTTTAGAACGCGAGTCAGACTGATCACGGATTTGAACCATCAATGCCGCACGCTCTGGGGATAGGATGGTGTTAGATGTCACACCTTCGGAACCCAAAACAGCACGAATTTGCGAGTCTAGAATACCGCGTAACTGCACTTCAGCTTCACGTTCACCACCACCACCAAGCGCTTGGCGGAACTGTTTCACGTTAGTAATACGGTACAAAACAAAGGCATCAACTTCTAGACGACGATCATCGGCCGGTGTGACCTCGATCAATTCCGTTTCCATAGTCAGGATACGGTCTTCGTAACGTGCAACCTCGTCCAACAATGGAATTTTAAAGCCCAAGCCAGGTTCAGTAATCTCTTGTTTGATTTGACCAAAACGCAGAACCAGCACTTTTTCGCGCTCGTCCACAATAAAGATCGATGAAAGGATACCTGCGATCGCAATAACAACTACAGGGATCAAATAGCTAGAGTTACGCATTAGTTTGACCCTCCGTTTTTACGCAATTCGTTCAGAGGAAGGTAGGGAACGACGCCCTGCCCACCATCAGTGTTGTTTTCAAGAATAATCTTGTCCACATTGCCCAAGACCTTTTCCATCGTCTCAAGATAAAGACGTTTGCGGGTTACTTCTGGGGCCGCTTGATATTCGTTCAAAACGGCCAAGAAACGGCTGGCTTCACCAACAGCGTCATTGACCACACGGGCGCGATAGCCCTCAGCAGCTTCAAGCAACTGCGCAGATTCACCACGGGCTTCCGCAGTTTTCTGGTTTGCATATGCATCCGCTTGACGCTCTAGGCGGTCGCGCTCTTGCTCTGCGGCCTGAACATCTCGGAACGCATCCACAACAGAAACGGTTGTTACGTTGCCGTTGCTATCAACCATACGTACTGTTTGGCTTGGTGGATCGACCTTCTTAACGTTCACACGCAAGATGTTGATACCTGTTTGGCGGTTGTCCAAAGTAAGTTGGATCAATTCGCGCACGTCGACTTCAACGCTGGCACGGTCACGGTTCAAAATCGGAGCCAATTCTGATTCAGCGATAACTTCACGCATCGCAGCCTCAGAAATCGCAATCACTGAAGATTCAGGAGAGCGTAACGAGAATTTGAAATCACGTGCGTTTTTGACGTTCCAAACAACTTCGAAATCGATGTCTACGATGTTTTCGTCCGTTGTCAGCATCAAGCCATCATTGCCAGACGTCCGCGCAACACCGATTGTCTCGGTGCGGTTGGTTGTGACATCAAACACTTCGGCTTTGACCAGTGGCCAAGGAGCAAAGTTCAGACCCTCAGTACCGATGCCCGAGAATTCACCAAGAAACAATTCGATCGACTGCTGCTCAGGGCGCACAGTATAAAAGCTGGTCATTCCCCACAATACTGCTGCTGCCAAAAGACCAAGTCCAACTGTGCCACGTGTCAGTGCAGGACCGCCACCGCCGCCATTGTCAGCGCCATTGCCGCCGCCAGTGCCACCACGGCCGCCCATTAGGACGCGCAGTTGCTCTTGGCCTTTTTTGACCAGCTCATCAATCTCTGGGATTTGTGGCCCATCGTTGCCTGGCTTGCGCCCGCCACCGTTATTGCCATTTTCCCCACGGTTTCCGCCGCCGTTGTTACCGCCCGAATTGCCGCCGCCCCCCCAGGGGCCGCCTGTATTGCCAGCCATTTTCGCGTCATTCCTTAAATTGAGAAACTTTAATCTTGCTCTATACCTGTGCTTTCAGGTCAAAAAATCAAGCCATGTGTCTCTATGTTTTACGTATAGGTGTTTTCATTGTTACCATTTCTTCAGACATTGTGGGGTGAACCGCAACCGTCCGGTCGAAATCTTCTTTTGTAGCGCCCATTTTGACCGCAATACCTGCCAATTGGATCATCTCGCCCGCATTCGGTGCAACGATATGGCAGCCCAAAACAACGCGCGTTGCTTGGGACACGATCAGTTTCATCATAACGCGATCAGGTTTGCCTGCGAATGAGGACTGCATTGGCTTGAATGTCGTCGCATAAACTTCAATCGGTTCGATCTCAGCTGCTGCTTCCTCAGACAATCCAACGGTACCCATTTCAGGCTGCGTAAAGATCGCAGATGGGATCAAATCGTGATCGACAGGTGTTGGGTTGGCATTGAACACTGTCTGAACAAAGGCCATGCCTTCGCGGATCGCGACAGGTGTTAGGTTCACGCGGTTCGTCACATCGCCAATCGCATAGATCGACGGGACACCAGTTTGACTATACTCATCCACAACGATTTCGCCACCACGGCCCAGCGCGCCGCCAGCTTCTTCAATGCCCAATCCATCCGTGTTTGGTTTGCGGCCCGTTGCGAACAAAACCTGATCAAAAATAGTTTCGACGCCAGTGGTCGACTTAACCCAGACCCCGCCGTCACGTTTTTCCATCTCTGCGATGTTCGTGCCCAATTGTAGATCGATGCCTTTTTCGACCATTTGGTCCGCAATCAATGCACGCGCCTCATTGTCAAAGCCACGCAAGATTTGCTCACCACGGTAATACTGCGTCACCGAAACGCCCAAACCATTCATGACGCCTGCAAATTCAGACGCGATGTATCCACCACCGATAATCAGCATCGTTTTTGGCAGTTCTGGCAGATCGAACAAATCATCAGACACGATACCAACATCCGCATTTGGAATATTGGGGCGTGTAGGGCGACCACCCACAGCGACCAAGATATGCTTGGCTGTCTTTTCTTCGCCCGTGGACAAAACAATAGTGTGCGCGTCTTTTACAGTTGCGCGTGCATCGAATGTCTCAACGCCAGAGTTGGCAAGCAAGCGGCGATAGATGGCCTCAAGGCGATCCAATTCAGCGTGCATTGACCCTTTAAAGCGGTCCCAATTGAAATCACCCAAAGTGATATCCCAACCATATGCTCCAACTTCCGCCTCAATTCCGCTATAGCCTGATGCAAATACCATCAGCTTTTTGGGGACACAGCCGCGAATAACGCAGGTGCCGCCGTAACGATCCTCTTCTGCCAATGCGACTTTCGCACCGTGCTCACCAGCTGCAACACGGGCTGCACGTACGCCTCCAGAGCCGCCACCAATAACAAAAAGATCGTAGTCGAACGCCATGGGCTTAGTCCTTGTTATGAAAGATCGCTAAACAGGTTGTCTGTTTCGGCGAAATCAAGACGGTCTGTTTCGACCGTCCCCGCATTAATATCACGTATCTCGACACGGCCATCGCCGAAGCCGATCACGACCGCATCACAGATATCAACAAACAGACCGTTTTCAACCACACCTGGCATTTGATTTATCACCATCGCCAACTGACGTGGGTTCCCAATGCGGTTCAAATGAAGGTCCAGAATATGGTTCCCCTCATCTGTTACAAACAGGCGATGTCCATTCATGCGCAGCGTCGACTGACGGCCCAAAACATCCATAGAAATAAGAGTTTCTTCAACCAGCGCTTGGGTGGTCTGCCATCCAAAGGGAATGACCTCGATTGGCAATGGAAAATTCCCCAAGGATTCGACCTCTTTTCCGTTGTCCGCGATAACAATCATTTGATCAGATGCCGTCGCCACGATCTTCTCATGTAGCAATGAACCACCACCACCTTTGATCAGATTTAGGTCGCAGTCAAACTCATCTGCACCATCGATCGTGATGTCTAACCACTTGGCTTCATCCAACGAAACAATATCAAGTCCAACTTCGCGCGCCAATTCAGCAATGCGGGTCGATGTGGGAACACCTTTAATCCGCAAGCCATCATTGCGTACGCTTTCACCTAAAAAACGCACCAACCACGCAGCAGTTGATCCGCTGCCCAATCCAACGCGCATGCCATCCTCGACGTATTGCGCAGCCCGTTTGGCAGCAACAAATTTTGCCTTGTCGATTGGTGACAATTCTCCGGCCATAGCTGCGACTCCCTAGTTACTGCGCAGCTTATACAAAAGTGCAGGCTAAGGTGCGAGAAGAAAGCACCCCCCTTAATCCCGCACAAATGCATCGTAAAAATGGGTCACGTCCCCTCTTCACTTTGAAATGTCGTTTTCGGAAAGACCTATAGGACCATCTGCCCTATTCATTAAGGCATGAGCTATGTCCTGCACTACGCCCCTGATAACGCATCCCTTGTGATCCGCCTTGCCTTGGAACAAGTTGGTGCCCCCTATCGGTGTGCACTGGTGGACCGTAGTCAAGCGGCCCAACGGTCTGATTCCTAAATGGCCCTGAACCCCAATGGCTTGATCCCAACGCTGGAAACGGATCAGGGACCCATCTTTGAAACAGGCGCTATTCTGCTTTGGCTGGCCGATCGCCACGGCGGCTTGGGCCCTGCCCCACGCAGTGCTGAGCGTGCGGATTTCCTGAAATGGTTGTTCTTTATATCCAACACCGTGCACTCCGCCCTGCGCATGTTTTTCTATCCTGATCAATTCATTGGCGCTGACCCCATTCACCAAAGTACTTTGCGCGCAAACGCGGCGAACGCACTGGTTCGATATCATACCCAACTCGATGGCCTTGTGGCCCAGGGACATACATGGTGCGGCGGGCAAACGCCCAGCGCTTTGGATTTTTACATCGCGGCCACATTGCGCTGGCCCGCGATTTACCCACAAGATTATGACCATAGTTGGCACAACTTAGCCAACTATCCAGCCCTCCACGACATGTGTCAGCGCTTGGAAACCCTCGCGCCCGTCCATTTATTGATCCAAGCAGAGGGCATGAACGCAACCCCGTTCACAAACCCCAAAGCACCAAACCCTCCTGAAGGAAGCCCTATCTAATGTTTCTATCCGTTTTCGAGATGTTCAAAGTCGGCATTGGACCGTCCTCTTCCCACACGATGGGACCGATGGTGGCCGCCGCCCGTTTCCTTGACATGATGCGCGCCTCACCGTTTGAATTTGCAGGTGTTAAGGCGACCCTGCACGGATCCTTGGCCTTCACTGGCGTAGGCCACGCAACGGACCGCGCCACAATCCTTGGTCTTGCTGGCTTTCTGCCTGACACCTACGACAATGATAAGGCTGATGCGGTTCTCACGACCATGCGCGAGACGAACACACTCAGCCCTGCAGACCTACCAACGCTGAACTTCAACCCAAAGACCGATCTGATCTTTGATTATGACACACAGCTAGATGGCCACGCCAATGGTATGATTTTGATGGCAACCGACAAACAAGGCGACGTGACCCTTAGCCAAGTGTTCTATTCCATCGGTGGCGGCTTTGTCATGACGGAACAGGAATTGGCCGCAGGCAAGGCCACTGATGAAGGGGCCCCTGTGCCCTTTCCTTTCAAATCCGCCGCCGAAATGCTGAAGATGTCCAACGCCTCTAGCAAAACCATCGCCGCGATGAAGCGTAGCAATGAAGAAGCCCGTGGCGGTTCGGCCAACCTTAAGAAAGGGTCAGCGCGTTTGTGGCAAGTGATGAACGACTGCATCAACCGCGGCCTTGAAACCGATGGCATCCTACCTGGTGGCCTGAACGTGAAACGCCGCGCCAAAGGCATTCATGACGCATTGTTGGCTGAACGGGGCATGAACCAACAAGCACCCCACACCATCAATGACTGGATGAGCGTCTACGCGATGGCCGTAAACGAGGAAAACGCCGCTGGTGGTCAAGTTGTCACCGCCCCAACAAACGGGGCCGCAGGCGTGTTGCCAGCAACTCTGCGCTATTACCTAGACCACGTACCAGGCGCATCAGAGTCCCATATCGAAGATTTCCTGCTGACCGCCGCCGCCATTGGGGGTCTTGTGAAATACAACGCCTCAATCTCTGGAGCCGAAGCGGGGTGTCAGGCCGAAGTGGGGTCTGCCGCAGCCATGTCCGCTGCAGCCCTATGCGCTGTAATGGGCGGATCACCCGAACAGGTCGAAAACGCCGCTGAAATCGCGCTTGAACATCACCTTGGTATGACATGCGATCCCGTCAAAGGTTTGGTGCAGGTCCCTTGTATCGAACGCAACGGACTTGGCGCGATCAAAGCGGTCTCTGCCGCCTCCCTTGCGCTACGTGGTGATGGCACACACCTTGTGCCCTTAGATGCCTGCATTGAAACGATGCGTCAAACAGGCGAGGACATGTCCACCAAATACAAAGAAACCTCTCTTGGTGGCTTGGCGGTCAACGTGCCCAACTGCTGATGAAACCCGCAAACGCAACCCTCACAGGCGTCTTGCTGATGTCATCCGGTGCAATGATCGCGCCCGGTATCGACGTCTTTGCCAAACTGGTGCCCCATGAAATCCCTGTGGCCCAAGTGACGGCCGCGCGGTTCATCATGCAATCCAGCCTTCTGCTGCCAATCGCCGCCTTCATGGCCGTACTTCACCTCCCCAACAGACAAGAGGTGGTGTTACATCTGCTGCGCGCCATTCTGATTATGGTTGCGACAGGACTGTTCTTTACCGCCTTACGTTCTATGCCCATCGCAGACGCAATCGCCGTGTTCTTTGTCGAGCCCTTCATCCTAACCCTTCTTGGGGCCGTGATATTAAAAGAAACCGTAGGGCCGCGCAGGATCATCGCCTGTCTTATCGGTTTTATCGGCGCATTGTTTGTAATCCGCCCAAGCTTTGCCAACACAGGCGCCGTCGCATTGTTGCCGTTGGGAACAGCCGCGTGCTTTGCCGTATATATGATCCTCACGCGGCAAATGGCGCAGAAGATGCATCCGTTGGCGATGCAATCCTACACAGCTATTGCAGCCGTGGTGCTGTCCGTCCCCGTCCTGTGGTTCGCAGATGGCTCAAACATTGCAGGCCTCGATCCTGCGTGGCCCAGCGCCTTTGCCGTTCAGATGATGATCGGGGTCGGGATCATGGCAACACTCGCACATCTGTTGATCGGGTTTGCGATGGCCAAAGCACCTGCGAGCACCCTAGCACCTCTACAATATCTAGAAATCGTAACCGCCACGATATTCGGGATCGCTATTTTTGGTGATGTGCCAACACCCACAACTCTGCTAGGCGTTGCGATCATCATATCCTCTGGTCTGTACATATTGGCACGCGAGCGTCAAAGCAGCGACACTTCCAACAAGTTGTGACGCCAATTAGCGGCAATCAAGCCCCAAACAAGGGCAATTTATACGCAACCTGTACGTTGCTTTCAAAAAGTACGCCGCCTAACATAATGATATGAAACAAGATAAACCCCTCCTCGGAATCTTGCTTATGCTTGGCTTTTGCGTTCTTGCCCCAATGGGTGACGCAGTTGCCAAGATCCTAGGTGAGACAGTTCCACTCGGCCAATTGCTCGTCGTACGCTTTGCAGTGCAAGCGATCATCCTAATCCCGATGGTCTGGGCCACCAAACTGGCGTGGCGCATGAGCGGTCGGGTTCTTCAACTAGCCTTCATTAGAACGGTCCTTCATATCTTCGGCATTGGCGCGATGTTTACCGCCCTACAATACCTTCCACTGGCCAATGCCGTTGCGATTGCCTTTGTGATGCCGTTCATTATGCTGCTGCTTGGTAAATACGTGCTGGGCGAAGAAGTAGGTGCCCGTCGTCTAATCGCGTGCAGCGTTGGCTTTGTCGGTACCCTTCTGGTCGTACAACCCAGTTTTGCCGAAGTTGGTTGGCCAGCCCTGCTTCCATTGGTTGTCGCCCTAAACTTCTCATTCTTCATGTTAATCACCCGCAAAATCGCCAAAGAAACCCATCCGATTGGTCTCCAGGCAGTCAGCGGTGTCATGGCGGTTTGCATTATGGTGCCCCTTCTGGCGATCACAACAAGCTCTGGCATTGATGCGTTGACCCTGATGGCACCCTCAGCATTTGAGTGGGCCATGTTATGGGCGATTGGTGCTCTTGGCACGATGGCGCATCTGTTGATGACATGGTCCTTGCGGTATGCACCCTCAGCAACCTTGGCCCCTATGCAATATTTGGAAATCCCAATTGCAACTGTCATCGGCTTTTGGGTCTTTCAGGATTTACCAAATGGAATGGCTGCCATTGGCATCGCAATCACTGTGGCCGCAGGCGTCTATATCATTTTACGCGAGCGGGCCATTTCACGTGATCAGGCATTGCCGCCAGAGCCTGCGTAACATCTGCGAGCATCCGGCGGGGCAAGATGCACAACATGCCCCGCGCTGACATCTTCAGCTGAATGACACCAGTCGCACGGTTGGACGTCCCAACCCGTTCACCCGGTGCCAAAGCCAGCCCATCAATCGGCCATTCCAAGCCAACGGCGGTACCTGTCACCTCCGCCATGGGAAATAGTGATACAATATCCCCAACTCTGGTCGGTAATTCGATCTCGGCGGGGCAATGAAAAACAACTTCATGCGGGCCCAACAAAACACAAGGGCGATCCGCACGCACAACTAGGGTGTGCATCGCAGCCATCTGGTGATCCACACGCCCACCCAAGAACCCCACGCCAACGACAACTGGCGTTTCTACATTACGCAGGCATTTATCAAAGTCAGTGCTATTCTGCTCAGCGATATGGTACTGTCGTTCAACAGGAACCTGCGCCAAGACAGCAGAGTTCAAAGAATCGAAATCGCCGATCACGGCCTCTAATTGAATTCCCGCGGCCAGGGCCACAATTGAACCACCATCTGCTGCTATACAGGTTGGTGCGACACTGAGGGCAAGATTTAAGTCCTCAGAACCTACGTCGCCACCACCTACAGCAGTAATTGGGCGATTACTTTGAAAAACTGACGTCATTTAGATGCAAATACACTCATTTATTGAAATTCCACCACATTCTCGCCATGAAATG
>JAOEQC010000044.1 GCA_028388995.1 Ascidiaceihabitans sp.
AAGCCGTATCCAAACTGCTCATCACAGCTCACTGAGCAGTTTGGAAAACGCGCGAGTGGCTACAGATGGTGTTTCTTCAACGCGGCTCCTAATCCCAACCGCCCCCAGCGTTGCAACCGTGTCAATTTTGAGATGTGCAAGCCATCCTTAGGCAGTATCGCCCGCGACAGCACCCTTACTTATGACCCAAACCGTATTCGGATCAGCCAGCTTGAAAGTACGCCCAAAGGCAGGTGAAGCCGTCGCCACAGGTATAAACACCGCCATCAAGGCCAGCATGTTCTGCAAGAGTGGAAAAACATCGGGATGCAGAAGCGCGAAGGCCATCTATTTTAGTTACAACGTCCTCTTTTTCCGTTTCTAACTTGCGAAACGGGCTGACAGTTTTCATATACTATCACATTAGGAGTAAACATCATGGATACGAACGAATTCCCCGGTTGGCATGGAACCACAATCATCGGCGTCAAAAAAGACGGTGAAGTTGTGATTGCAGGCGATGGTCAAGTGTCATTGGGCCAAACCGTTATCAAAGGAACAGCACGTAAAGTGCGCCGCTTGTCCCCAGGTGGATATGATGTTGTTGCTGGATTTGCGGGATCGACCGCCGATGCTTTTACGCTGCTGGAACGGTTAGAGGCCAAACTAGAAGCGACACCGGGACAATTGGCCCGCGCCTCTGTTGAGCTGGCCAAAGACTGGCGCACCGACAAGTATTTGCAAAAACTTGAAGCCATGTTGATTGTCACAGATGGCACTGAATTGTTTGTAATTACTGGCGCTGGTGATGTCCTTGAGCCAGAACACAATGTGGCAGCCATCGGATCTGGTGGGAACTTTGCCTTAGCTGCGGCCCGCGGATTGATGGACAGTGATCGTAACGCAGAACAAATTGCTCGTGATGCAATGGCGATTGCTGCTGACATTTGTGTTTACACCAACGGTAAGCTGACGGTTGAGGCCATTAAAGAAAAGTCATAATCACACAAGTATCACCACCAAATATATAGTTTAATGTTATTGGTTCTGTTTCGATGCTCAGCACTTAAATAAATAAATCATCTATCTTTCAACACAGGATGCCCTTTTGACAGATCTTACACCCAGAGAAATTGTTTCAGAACTTGATCGCTTTATCATCGGTCAAAACGATGCCAAACGCGCTGTTGCCGTTGCATTGCGTAATCGCTGGCGTCGCAAGCAGTTGCCAGATGATTTGCGTGATGAAGTCTATCCAAAAAATATCCTAATGATTGGCCCCACTGGCGTTGGTAAAACTGAAATCAGCCGTCGTTTGGCCAAACTGGCAAAAGCACCCTTTCTAAAGGTCGAAGCAACGAAATTTACTGAAGTCGGTTACGTTGGCCGCGACGTTGAACAGATCATCCGCGATCTGATGGAAAGCGCGATCACAATGACCCGCGAACACATGCGTGACGATGTAAAAGCCAAGGCACACCAAGCTGCCGAAGACCGCGTGATTGATGCAATCGCAGGCACTGATGCCCGCGACGGCACACGCAACATGTTCCGCAAAAAGCTGAAGTCGGGCGTTCTGGATGACACGGTCATCGAACTTGAGGTCGCAGACACAACGAGCCCTTTCCCATCAATGGAAATTCCGGGACAACCTGGATCAAACATGGGTATGATGAACCTTAGTGAAATGTTTGGAAAAGCCATGGGTGGGCGCACCACCCGCCGCAAATTAAAAGTTTCAGAATGCTACGAAGTTCTGATTGGCGAAGAGGCCGACAAACTGCTGGACGACGAAACCGTCACACGCGCTGCCCTTGAAGCTGTTGAGCAAAATGGCATCGTGTTTCTGGATGAGATCGACAAGGTTTGCACCCGCGCAGATGCCCGTGGTGGCGATGTGAGCCGTGAAGGTGTGCAGCGCGATTTGTTGCCGCTGATCGAAGGTACCAATGTCAGCACCAAGCATGGCACAGTCAAAACTGATCATATCCTGTTCATCGCATCTGGTGCTTTTCACATCGCTAAGCCATCAGATTTATTGCCTGAACTTCAGGGTCGCCTGCCAATTCGTGTTGAATTACAGCCGCTTACAGAGGGTGATTTCGTTCGTATCTTAACCGAAACAGAGAACGCCCTGACACTTCAATATTCTGCCTTGATGGGCACTGAAGAAGTGACCGTTACGTTTGAAGAAGATGGCATCAAAGCGCTGGCAAAAATTGCAGCTGACGTGAATCAAAGCGTCGAGAATATTGGTGCCCGTCGTCTTTATACGGTGATGGAACGGGTGTTTGAGGAACTGTCCTTTGGCGCCCCGGATCGCGCAGGTGATGAGGTCGTCGTGGATGCTACATTTGTTGAAAAGAACCTAGGCGAATTGACCAAGTCAACGGACCTAAGCCGCTACGTGCTCTAGTCAGAGCCAGATTGCTGAGATAGGGCTCTTCCAATCCCAGCCTTAAGGTCAGTTCATGCGCGATACATTTCTATTTAAAAACGCCCCTTGGTTGGCGGCGGGTGCGCTTTTAACGTTACTGTCGTCCTTTGGGCAAACGTTTTTCATATCCATCTTTGCTGCTGAAATTCAGTCTGAATTTGGCCTAAGCCACGGTGCATGGGGCGGTATATATGCGTTGGGAACAACTGCGTCCGCTATTGTGATGGTATGGGCCGGTGGTCTGACGGATAAGTTTCGCGTCCGCACACTGGGCCCCACTGTTTTGTTGCTGCTTGCACTGGCTTGTTTGCTCATGGCCTTTAACCCATTCGCCGTCTTGCTGCCGCTGGTGATCTTTGCGCTTCGCCTTTTCGGGCAGGGCATGACCAGCCACATTGCTATCGTTGCAATGGCCCGGTGGTTTTCTGCAGCACGTGGTCGTGCGCTTTCAGTTTCTGCACTTGGTTTTTCAGCAGGCCAGGCCGTTTTACCCATTATCTTTGTTATGCTGTTGGGCGTCATGGACTGGCACTTATTGTGGGTCATGGCCGCTGTGATTTCGGTTGCAGGTGTCCCTATTTTACAAAGGTTGCTGCGCAAAGAGCGCACACCACAATCAATGGCAAGCGAAAACCCATCATTGGGTATGGAAGGGCGATATTGGAAACGATTTGAAGCACTGCGCCATCCCTTGTTCTGGTGCATGGTTCCGACGGTCCTTGGACCTTCTGCTTTCAACACCGCGTTCTTTTTCCATCAGGTCCACTTTGCTGAATTGAAGCAAATCACGCACATCGCATTAGTCGCACAATTCCCACTTTATACAGCGGTGTCCGTTGGTGCGATGCTGCTATCGGGTTGGGGTTTAGATAAACTTGGAACACCGCGTCTGTTGCCATTCATCCAAGTGCCCATGATCGCTGCCTTCATAATTTTTGCACTCGCACAGAGCACACTTATGATCACCCTTGGCTTTATTATGTTGGGTATAACAGCAGGTGCGGGTGCAACTTTACCAGGCGCATTCTGGGCTGAATTCTATGGCACCAAATTCATCGGATCGATCAAGGCACTTGCCACTGCTGTCATGGTGCTGGGCTCAGCAATCGGGCCTGGAATTACTGGCGTTATGATTGATTATGGTATGGGACTTGAGGCCCAATTCTATTGGATCGCAGGATATTTCGCATTGGCTACAATTGTCTTGTGGATTGGTGTTTGCAAATACGCACCCAGCCTCAAAGCCTAACGTGGTTTGCGCAAATAGACGTAGTAGGCACCGCCTCCACCATGGCGATCGTGGGCTTGGGTCACTTGCAGCACTGCTGAGGACAAAGGTACCATAGCCAACCACTGTGGTACTTGGTGGCGCAACACGCCAAAGCGCACGGGGATCGGCCCACCGTCATCACGCGATTTGCCTTTACCCGTGATCACCAGAACCAGACGTTTCCCGTTTCCGTAAGCCGACAGGATAAACTGTGTCAAAAGTGGGTGTGCACGATCCAATGTCAAACCGTGCAAATCCAAGCGTCCTTCAGGTTTGAGCTTGCCACGTTTCATCTGATCAAAGGCTTTGCGATCCATCGTGATCTTTGCATTTCGCACTTGTTCTGCAATTGGTACGACACGATCAATGCGGGTCAACGATTTGGATTTCTGACCTATTTTGGGACCTGATGGTTTAACCAAAGTGTCGATCAACTTACGCCGCTTTGGCATGGGCAAGATTTGTGGTCCCATATTCAACATGGCACCAAAATCGACAGGCTTGCGTCCCTGCTCTAACCGTTCAGTCCGGTCAGTCACTCGCTTCCACAATTCGATCTCTTCAGGCTTTAACTTACGACCCATCAGGTGTCCTCCGATAGCAGCGCATAGGCACGCTGGGCACCCTTAATTGCGGGCCCTGTATCTTGTGCCGTCATTAAACGACGTATTGGGTTTTTGCCGTCTTTTTCCAACCATACAAGAGAGCCAAGTTTCACAAACCTGGGATACACAGCAACGCTGCACATCTGGGTGATCGATCTGTTCATTGCCCCAAGCGGGACTTCATGTTCACGCACCTGATCAATATTGCGAAAAAACACATATGAAGGGCTGTCGAATAACAATGCAAAGAAAGTACGCGCGTCTGGTTGGGCTGTCGCGTAGGCATACAATGCCGTCCAATCTGGATCATCCATATCGCGACAGGTATTTTGGAATACGGTTAGGTCAGCGGAATAATCATTCTCTGCCCAGCCTTTTAAATCGTCAAATGATAAGACCTTGTACGTCACTTCTGCTGTGGCAGGTTCAGCCGTTAAGGCAAAACCTGCTGCACAAGCAATCGCAACCGCGTGGCTTAAGCGTCTGTAGAAACAAGTAACCAATTGGGATCATCCGCACCCATGGTGCGCGCAAACGCCCATGTGTCTTTTTGTTTCTTAATATCAGTTGTGCTGCCCTCAACGATATCACCACCGCGATCACGTACGGCAGATGTCAGTTCAGCAACAAAGCGGATCGAAATTTCGGCCTCGTTCGTGTTTGGGTTCAAGGTTGCGTCGACCATTTTCATTTCACGCACACCAAAGAAGTTTGCATCGATTGTCAGACCTTGGTCTTCGCGCGCCGCAACACCCTCTACAAAGCTCTCGTAGATTTCTTCGGACATAAACGGCTGGATTTCGGCCAACTCGCCTGTCTCGTAACCCATCACGATCATCTCATATGCACCACGCGCACCACCGATGAAATCGCCAACGTTAAACGATGGCTCAAGGCGCTTCATGCCAGACAATGCTGCTGCTTGTGGCGTATCGATCTCAATATGATCGGTAATGTCCAGATCTGGACCACCCTCAATCACTTCGAGATCAGGGCGACCACGGCTTTCGTTGACTGGAGTTGTGGCAGGACCATCTTCAAATCCCTCACGGGTACCCAATACGTTTTTCAAACGCAGGATCAGGAAAACGGCGATGCCGGCCAATACCAACAGTTGGATCAGGGGCTGATTCATAAATACCTCTATTAATGTAATACCATGGAAACATTAGGCTGTTGACCTTATGTAGGGGCTGACCCCCTGCAAGTCCACTGCAGGGACCATGAAAGGATTGCTCGACATGTGGCTTTTTGTAGCCTTTTTGGCCGTACCGCTCATTGAAATCAGTTTGTTTATTCAAATCGGGGGCGTCATTGGGCTTTGGTCAACGCTTTTGGTTGTTATTTTGACAGCTATGTTGGGCACCTATTTGGTGCGCACCCAAGGGTTGATGGCAATTGGTAAGCTCCAATCATCTTTTTCACAGCTTCAGGATCCAACTGAACCGTTGGCACACGGGGCTATGATCTTGTTCGCGGGTGCATTGCTACTGACACCCGGATTTTTCACTGATGGTGTTGGGTTTGCACTGTGCGTGCCGTTTATTAGAACATGGGTTTTTAATAGCCTGCGCCAAAAGGTAAAAATGCAATCCTTCAGCATGGGATCAACTGGGCATCAGCCGCATCAATCACATGACCCAAATGTGATCGATGGAGATTTTGAAGAGGTCGAAATCGACCCCAATAAACCTTCTGATCCCTCTGGTTGGACCAAGCATTGAGACCCATGAACCAAACTGATACAGACTAAAAAAATTCGGAACATCCGCAGGAGAAAACAATGGCCGAGAACGAAACACCAGCACCAGCACCAGCAGCTCCATCACAACCACAAATGCGTATCTTGGGTCAGTTTATCCGCGATATGTCTTTTGAAAACATCATTGCACAAAAAGGCGCGCCATCTGATTCGCAGCCGGATGTACAGGTTCAGGTAAACTTGGACGCGAAAAAGCGCGAACCAGCAAACCAGTATGAATCAGCGATCAAATTGACTGTCACGTCGAAAGACAAAGGCAGCGACACAACAATCTTCGTTTTGGAAATCGACTATGTCGGTATTTTCCACGTTGAAGGTGTACCAGAAGACCAAATGCACCCATTCTTGTTGATTGAATGCCCACGTATGATTTTCCCATTCTTGCGCCGCATTGTCAGCGACATTACACGCGACGGTGGCTTCCCACCATTGAACTTGGAAAACATCGACTTCATCGCACTATACCGCGGTGAAATTGCACGTCGCCAGGCAGAAACACCTGCACCTGAAAACGCGTAGAACTTAAGACTTTAGCCAAAGGGCGGCATCGCCCAGCTCTTTGGCTACATAGGCTTTGTGGGTTTCGGCCTCTACCTCAGACAATCTTGATGGTAGTAGGTTTGGGCGCGGCTGAGGTTTCCATTCCCCGCCATTGCCCCCCCCCTTAGAAGATGATGACGTAGCCAACCCAAAATCAGGCTGTCGTCCACCAATCAGTTCTAAATAGACTTCAGCCAGAATTTCACTGTCCAACAAAGCACCGTGCAAATTCCGTTCAAAGTTCGTGATCCCAAAACGTCGGCACAAAGCATCCAAAGATGCCGGTGAACCTGGAAACTTCTTGCGTGCCATTGGCAAAGTATCAAGCGCGCGGTTCATTGGGATTTCAGGCAGCCCCATCTTTTTCAACTCAGCGTTCAAGAACTTCATATCAAACGCGGCATTGTGAATTATCAGAGTTGAGTCTTGGATAAAATCAAGGAAGCTCTGCCCCACTTGCGCGAACTTTGGTTTGTCACGCAAGAAATCATCGCCCAAGCCGTGAACTTGAAATGCTTCATCTGGCATTCCGCGTTCGGGGTTGATGTATTCATGAAACTGAACACCAGTCGGCACGTGACCTTCTAATTCAAGCGCACCAATTTCTACAATACGGTCACCCGTGAATGGGTCAAAACCTGTGGTTTCAGTATCAAGTACGATCTCACGCATCGGTCATCCTTTCACGAATTTGGGTTAGTACATTTTGCACCTGTGCGCGGGCATGTTGAATCGTATCTGTAATGATAACAAAATCCGACCTGTCCCGTTTTTCATCTGCGGGCAGTTGTTTGGCACGGATCATTTCGAATTGCTCCATACTCATTGTTCCGCGCTCCGTGACGCGTTGTCTTTGAACTTTGGGCGTTGTCCAAACACAGGCAACGCCGTCCATGTTGGCGTCGCCACCTGTTTCAAACAGCAACGGAATATCAAACACCAAGATATCGCTTTGTGAACTTACGACAAAATTTGAACGATCTTGAACCAGCAAAGGATGCACGATTTTTTCAATGGTTTTCAGTACCGATGCGTCAACAGATATAAGTACGCGAAGTTGCGCGCGTGAAACGGCACCTTCCACTATCACCTGTGGGAGTTTTTCAGACATTGGTAGCACAGCAGCGCCATCCTTAGCGTAAAGGCGATGCACCGCAGCGTCCGCATCCCAAACGTCACAACCAAATTCACTGAATATAGACGCAGTCGTAGATTTACCCATTCCGATTGAACCGGTAAGACCCAATTTAAACATCAACCAAGCACCGCAGCACGTGTTGCGCTGTCAACTTCGGGGCGATGATCAAACCAACGTTCAAATCCAGGGGCCGCTTGATGCAGCAACATTCCCAAACCATCAACTGTAATACAGCCTTGTGCTTCTGCCTCACGCAGAAAATTGGTCTGTAATGGTGTATAGACCAAATCGGTGACAATTGACCCTTTGCGTAAACCACCAAGTGGGATGCGCAGTTCTGGATGTCCAACCATACCCAAAGATGTGGTGTTTACAGTTAGTGCTGCCTCTTCCAGAACATTTCCTACTTGAGCCCAATCAACAACATGCAACCGTTTCCCAAAGTCTTTCGTCAATATTTCCGCCCGAATACGCGTGCGGTTTGAAATTAGAATTTCAGGGACGCCAGCCTCCAGTAACGCGGCCACTACAGCCCTCGATGCGCCGCCAGCGCCTAGCACAACAGCTGGGCCAGATTTTGGATTCCACGTCGGAGCGCCCACTTTGAGGTTTTCAAGAAAACCATAGCCATCAGTATTGTCCGCGTAGATTTTACCGTCTTTACGGAAAATCAAAGTGTTCGCGGCACCTATAAGTGCTGCGCGATCGGTAACCAGATCAGCGATCTGCAAAACAGTTTCTTTATGAGGGATCGTTATATTGACGCCAACAAACCCCATCTTGGGCAGACTCGTTAGAACTTCACGCAAGTTTGCAGGAGATACATCCATGGGAATGTAGAACCCCTGTAAGCCATAGGTCTTTAGCCAATGGCGATGAAGCTGTGGCGATTTTGAATGCGCAATAGGTGATCCAATGACGCCAGCCATTGGAATTTTAGATAAGCTCATTGTTCGATCACTCCACGAAGGGTTAAAAATGCCAGCAGTTGTAAAAGTGGCATACCAAGCACGTTAAAGTAATCCCCTTCAACGCTGTGAAACAACCGCACACCTTCTTCTTCTAATTTATAACCACCAACACTGTCCTGGATGCTATCCCAATTTCTCTCAACATAGCCCGATATATAGGCGTCCGTTGCATCCCGCATTCTTAGGCGAACTTGTCCGACATGGCGCCAGATCGGTTTGCCCTCATTATAGATCACTGCGGCAGATAGTAATGTATGGCGCTCTCCGCGCATTGAGATAATCTGATCAATCGCTTCGTCAGGGCTTTTGGGTTTGGACAATAGGTTTCCCTTGAACTCCAACACCTGATCACAGCCGATGACAAACGCATCATAGTGCTTTTGGGCGACCTTGCGCGCCTTGGATTCTGCTAATGCGTCAGCAATATCACGGGGCAAGGCACCATCAGCAATAAGAGCTTCTTTTATCATCTGCTCATCCACACGGGCGACTTGAACATCAAAATCCAGACCCGCTTGACGCAACATTTGGGCACGGATCTCAGAACCAGAAGCGAGGATAACGGGCATAACCATGTGGATAACCTATGTCTTAAGTTAAGAGTTTATTCATGAAGTCTTCTGAATACTGGAGAGTAACTGCACAAAAGGGGATAACATATCTTTCTCGCATCGTTTTCACTCATTTCATCCCCTTGGGGTATGAATAACATCTGCTGTGTTGATGAAAAGGTTATCCAAACGATATCCACAGGGTTAAATGATAAAATAGTCTAATCTGTGAGACACAAAGTCTCTATTTTAAAGGCCCACTTCATGGTCAAGCAATCCATCCACAAAATATGATTAATTTTTATCCCCTTGTATAACAATTTGGATAACTCATTAATCCACAGAAAATGGCTTCCTTACTAAATCAACATCTTTCTCTTTATATATATATTATATTAAGTAAGGCTAAGATGGAGAGTGATATGACGGACGTTTTTGCCCAAGCCTATCCATGGATTTTATCGATCCATATTATTTCCATAATTTCATGGATGGCCGGTATTTTCTATTTGCCACGATTGTTCGTTCATCATTCTGAGAAAGTAAAACTCAGTGGCGAAACTCATGACCTGTTTTGCATGATGGAAAGCAAGTTATTTAAAGTGATCATGACACCTGCGATGACAAGCACATGGATCTTTGGACTTTTACTTGTTGCCACACCTGGCATTGTTGACTGGTCTGAATACTGGCCCTGGGTCAAAGCAGCTTGCGTAATCTCAATGTCAGTATTTCACTATTGGTTGGGACAGCAGCAAAAGAACTTTGTAGCAGGCGATCGCGTATTAAGTGGGCGCCTCTACCGGATTATGAACGAAGTACCAACGTTACTTTTGATCGTAATCGTAATTTCTGTGGTTGTTAAGTTCTGAGTAAAAGAGGCCTGATTGACTCGAACCCTTAAAAAACATAGACCATTTTCAACGCCCCATTCGGGGATCGTGTAAAACCAAAATTTTTTACTCAACGCCAACGTATGCTCTCATACGATTTGGTTGGATATACCCATGACTGATACGACCTTTGACGCCCCACAAGAAACGCTAGACCTTGCGGACCTTAAACGCCAAACGCCAAAAGACCTTTTGTCTATGGCTGAAGAGCTTGAGATTGAAAACGCATCTACGATGCGCAAAGGTGAGATGATGTTCCAAATTCTGCGCGAACGTGCAGATGAAGGTTGGGAAATCTCTGGCGACGGTGTTTTAGAAGTCCTGCAAGATGGCTTTGGTTTTTTGCGCTCACCTGAAGCTAACTATTTGGCTGGCCCAGATGATATCTATGTATCACCTGATATGATCCGAAAACATTCCTTGCGCACGGGCGATACAATTCACGGTTTGATTAAAGCACCTGAAGAAGCAGAACGTTATTTTGCTTTGACTGAAACACGCAAGATCAACTTCGAAGCTCCTGAGAAGGCTAAGCATAAGATTGCATTCGATAATTTGACGCCTCTATACCCTGATGAGCGCCTCAAAATGGAAGTTGAAGATCCAACAGTTAAAGATCGTTCAGCGCGTATCATTGATTTAGTTTCCCCTATCGGCAAAGGTCAGCGTTCCCTAATTGTGGCGCCGCCACGGACTGGTAAAACTGTTTTACTACAGAACATCGCCAACAGCATCGAAAAGAACCATCCTGAGTGCTATCTGATCGTTTTATTGATAGACGAGCGCCCAGAGGAAGTTACAGACATGCAGCGGTCTGTAAAAGGCGAGGTCGTGTCCTCCACCTTTGACGAACCAGCAACGCGTCACGTGGCCGTATCCGAAATGGTCATTGAAAAAGCCAAACGTCTGGTTGAGCATAAGCGTGACGTCGTCATTTTGCTCGATTCTATTACACGATTGGGTCGAGCGTTTAACACGGTGGTTCCATCATCTGGTAAAGTTTTGACCGGTGGTGTGGACGCAAACGCGCTTCAACGTCCAAAACGCTTCTTTGGTGCGGCACGTAATATCGAAGAGGGTGGATCGCTTACCATTATCGCAACCGCTTTGATCGATACAGGTAGCCGCATGGACGAGGTTATCTTTGAGGAATTCAAAGGGACTGGTAACTCTGAAATTGTCTTGGATCGTAAAATCTCGGATAAACGAGTGTTCCCAGCGATCGACATCCAAAAATCGGGTACACGTAAGGAAGAGCTTTTGGTGGATAAAATCGATCTGCAGAAAACCTTTGTTCTGCGCCGCATCCTGAACCCAATGGGTACAACAGATGCTGTTGAGTTCCTAATTTCGAAGCTGAAACAAACAAAATCCAACGCGGACTTCTTTGATTCAATGAACACATAACTTATTGTTCATTAACAATGGGTTAGATAGATGAATACGATTTTTGCCCTTGCCAGCGCTCAAGGTCGCGCTGGGGTTTCCGTCATCCGCCTTTCTGGGCCGGATGCTAAGGAAGTTGTGGCCAAATTTGTCTCTAATCTGCCCAATAACCGTGTTGCAGGGCTTCGTATCCTTATTGACGATGCTGGTGAGCCGCTGGATCATGCGCTTGTTCTTTGTTTTGATGGTCCGCGTAGCTTCACGGGCGAGGATGTCGTCGAACTGCACCTGCACGGTAGCATTGCTGTAGTTCAATCTGTTCTACGTGTTTTGGGTGATAGTGGACTGGCGCGTTTGGCTGAACCAGGCGAATTCACGCGTCGCGCGCTAGAGAATGGTCGAATGGATCTGGCCCAAGTTGAGGGCCTGGCAGATCTAATTGAATCTGAAACTGAGGCGCAACGCAAACAAGCCTTACGGGTCGTGACTGGCCACTTAGGAGCATTAGTTGAGCAGTGGCGTTCATCGTTGATCCGCGCGGCTGCACTGATTGAGGCCACGATCGATTTTGTGGATGAGGACGTCCCCGTTGATGTGACTCCTGAGGTCCGTGAATTATTAACAGGTGTGAAGACTGACCTGATTAAAGAAATCGCGGGCAGTAAAGTTGCTGAACGCATTCGTGTTGGTTTTGAAGTTGCGATTGTGGGTGCACCAAATGCTGGAAAATCAACATTGCTGAATGCAATGGCTGGTCGTGACGCTGCAATTACGTCTGACATTGCTGGCACAACGCGAGATGTGATCGAAGTCCGTATGGACTTGAAAGGTTTACCAGTTACTATTTTGGACACCGCAGGTTTGCGCGATGGTCAAGACTC
>JAOEQC010000045.1 GCA_028388995.1 Ascidiaceihabitans sp.
TTACGATGAGGTAGCTGAGTGGCTCAGCTCAAAGGGCAAAAAGCAAACTTGCATGCGCGAAGTTATGCAGCAGGTGGCCTTTGTTGATGAAGCGATTTCAGCCGCAGCTATGACACCACTGCTACAACATCGTATCCGAGGCGCGCTGAATGCAGCAGGCTTTGAAAGCTTGGGTCGTAGGTTCAGTGCTGGCGACTACAAAGGCATGACAATCTTCGCTCTTGTAGAACAGCAAGTTTAATACCCCCCAAGGTGTCAATAAAGAGGGGAGCGTCACAGTGGAAAAAGCCTCCGCTGCGCGCTTTCCGTTCCAATTAGGGGGTAGCAGTGAAGCAAGTAGAGCAAATATACCGAAGCTTATACTGCATATGTAACCTTCTGTTTTACAATGTATATTCTGGAGTAATTGGGAAGCAGTGTTTTACGGTGCTGCGGCGTTGCGTAAGTTACATGGAAATTGCTTCACTGCTTCACTCGTTCTACTTTGGCCTGCCAACCGCTTCCTACCAGATACCATGGTTTCTCACGACGGCACAGCTCCGCAATGCTGTCCTCGCCACGCAGCCCGTCCAGCACAATGCGGATCTTCTCTTCGGATGAATACTGCTTGCGGGTTGCCCGCTTGATGTCCTTGACCAGCTTCTCGCCAGGGCTTTTGCGTGTTCCAGTTGTCTGTCTCATGTTCCACTCCTCAGTGGTTATGATGAGCAACAAACACTCTCTTAGCAAATAACGCTATCTGGACCCATTAGCGCTGACGTCAGACAGGAAAATTGATCCATGTACCCTAAAGAATATTTTATTTATAAAGGAGAAAATAGAAGGGATTCCTAGTGAAAGAATGGTGGCGCAGCGCCGTTATATATCAAGTTTACCCCCGTTCGTATCAGGATAGCACTGGAAACGGGATAGGTGATCTTGCGGGTATCACTCATCGGTTGGACCATATTGCCAACCTAGGTGTGGATTGCATTTGGCTATCGCCAATCTTTGCATCCCCTCAAGCGGATATGGGGTACGATGTATCAGACTACTTGTCTGTCGATCCATTGTTTGGAGATTTGGCGGCATTTGACAATCTGATTGCCGGTGCCCATGCGCGTGGGTTGAAGGTGATTGTTGATCAGGTCCTATCACATACGTCAGATCAGCATGCCTGGTTCAAACAATCTCGTCGGAGCCGCCAAAATGACAGAGCTGACTGGTACGTTTGGGCTGATCCGCAGCCAGATGGTTCACCCCCTACAAACTGGCACAGCCATTTCGGTGGTCCAGCTTGGGAATTTGATCCGCAGCGGGGACAATATTATTTGCATAATTTCCTTGCCTCACAGCCTGATCTGAATTTTCACAACCCCGATGTGGTGGATGCCATTCTGGACACCTGTAAGTTTTGGTTGGATCGTGGATTGGATGGCTTCAGATTAGACACCGTAAACTACTATTTCCACGATGAGAAACTACGGTCCAACCCACCTGCACAGGCAGCACCTCAGGTCATGGCGACGGATTTGTACGGGATGCAAAACAACATCTATAATAAAACACGCCCCGAGAATTTGAACTTTCTAGAACGCCTGCGTGCGCTGACCGATCAGTACGAAGATATCATGATGGTCGGCGAAGTTGGTGAAATGGGACGACGATCAATCGAGATTATGGGCGAATACACGCAAGGTACCGACCGTCTGCACATGGCCTACAGCTTTGCGATGTTGGGGCCCGATTTCAACGCCGAGCATTTCCGCAATTGCATCGAAGGTTTTCAAGAAGGCGCACCCGACGGCCATCCCTATTGGTCGTTCAGCAACCATGATGTGCCACGACAGGTGTCCCGTTGGGGAGGTTATTCCGTTTCCGAAGACGCGATGGCACGTCTAGCCTGCGCAATGTTAATGTCGTTCGAAGGTACGATTGGAATCTATCAGGGCGAAGAGCTTGGGCAGACCGAGACCGAATTGGTGTTCGAAGAACTGACCGACCCCCCCGCCATTCGGTATTGGCCAGCTATCAAAGGGCGTGACGGATGCCGCACACCGATGGTTTGGGACGCGAACGCCGCGAATGCAGGGTTTTCCAATAGCGTTCCATGGTTACCGGTAAAACCACCGCAAACCGCAAATGCAGTTGAACAACAACTCGATGACGGCATTATGGTATTCTACAAATCCATGATTGCGTTTCGCAAAAACAGCTCTGTTCTCTCGCATGGTTCGACGCGTTTCATCACGTTGGCGGAACCCTTGTTGGCATTCACCCGTACGCAGGGTGCTGAACATATCACCTGCGTCTTCAACCTGTCCAAAGACAAGCACATCATTTCGTTGATCGGTGCGGCTGATATCATCTGTGGGTCAAGCGCATCCATCAATAGTTCCACCCTAACTTTGGATGGCAACGGGTTTGCTTATCTGACCCACAGTGACATGGCGGTTATTTAGGTCACGTTATCACATCGGGTTTCGTGCGGCCGGTGATTGCAGCCAGATCTGACAGTTCCAAAGCTGCATCCCGAACCGGGTGCAGCACCTGCGTCGGATCATCATCCAGGTGATTTGCATCCGTTTGCAGCTGTTCCAGATAAATTCGGATTGTGGCACCACTGGTTCCAGTACCAGATAAACGGAACACAGCGCGCGACTGCCCTATAAATGAAACGCGCAAGCCTTGGCCGGCTGACGTTGATCCGTCCACAGGATCCAAATATTCAAACTCGTCTGCATTTTCGACTTCAAGATCGCCAACATTTTGACCCGATAAATCGCCAAGTTTTGCTCGCAGAGAGGCAAATAACTGCATGGCTTTATCGCTATCCACATTTTCATAATCCAAACGAGAATAATAATAACGTCCGTACGTCGCCCACAAATCCGTCATCAAACCGGTCACAGACGTCTTTGTTTCTGCCAAAATGTTCAGCCAAAGTAGCACAGCCCACAGCCCGTCTTTTTCACGAACGTGATCAGACCCGGTACCTGCACTTTCTTCGCCACACAGTGTGACTTTGCCTGCATCCAATAGATTTCCAAAAAATTTCCATCCAGTGGGTGTTTCAAAACAGGGAATGCCTAGCCCTTCGGCCACGCGATCTACAGCGCGCGATGTGGGCATGGATCGCGCCACACCCGATAACCCGGCTCGATAAGCAGGGGCCAAATGCGCCTTGAAAGTCAACAGAGCCAAGCTGTCAGACGGTGTAATATAGGTACCAGGTCCCACGATCATATTGCGATCGCCATCCCCGTCGGACGCTGCCCCAAAATCTGGGGCATCCCCACTATACATTTTGTCCATCAGTTCCTTTGCCCAAATTGGGTTGGGATCAGGATGACCTTTGCCGAAATCAGAACGAGGCAAACCATTGATTACAGTTCCTTTATCTGCCCCCAACATGTCTTCCAGAATAGTATGCGCATAAGGTCCAGTGACGGCATGCATTGCGTCAAAGCACATGGTGAACCCACCCGCGAACAACGCGCGGATTTTATCGAAATCAAAAATTGTTTCCATCAAGGCTGCATAATCAGAAACAGGGTCGACGATCTCCACCGCCATGCCTTCGATATGAAGCGTGCCAAGCGTTGACAGGTCTATATTGTCCGCGGCGACGATCTTGTAACAATCTATCGTTTGGGTTCGGGCGAAAATCTTGTCCGTTATGGCCTCCGACGCTGGTCCGCCGTTTTTGCCATTATACTTTAATCCGAAGTCTGCGTCTGGCCCGCCAGGATTGTGACTGGCCGATAGGATTAGCCCACCGTCAGATTCTAGCAGGCGAATCAAATGAGACGCCGCGGGTGTAGAAAGGATCCCGTCTTGCCCCACAATACACCTGACTGCCCCATTTGCCGATGCCATCCGCAAAATGATCTGGATCGCATCGTCGTTAAAGAAGCGACCATCACCGCCCACGACCAACGTCTTTCCTTCGATGCCACCTATTCCATCAAAAGTTGATTGTACATAATTTTCCAGAAAATGAGGCAATCGGAATACCGCCGTCTTTTTACGCAATCCACTGGTTCCGGGTTTCTGACCTTCGATGGCAGTCGTTCGAACAGTTTGCATTGGCATGGTGTAATCTCCGTCGGTCAAGGGTGGGTTTTGCTTTATGTCGCATCAGCCTCATTAGTGAACACGACAATGCTGTCCGCATCAATATACGTGCCGTCTAAGGACTGATTGTGCGCAGTATCAAAACTACGCGTCCAGATATCACCTTCACGCAAACCCGGCAGGATCACTTCAATCGCAGGACCACGGTTCAGAACGACCAGCATTGCGCGTTGGCGATTTACGTAAGTCGGCGATCCTGCAGCGGTGCGGAGTTCCACAATCAAAGTTCCTAGATCAGAATTGTCCCAATCTGATTGCTGCATTGGCTTTCCATCAGCGCGTCGCCAGAACAGATCGGATTCCCCATCATATTTGCGTTGACGTGAATGCAAGAACCGCGTCTGGCGCAGGATCGGGTGTGACTTGCGTAGAAAAATAGCCTGCTGGCAGAACTCCAAAAACTCTTCGTCGATGCCCGACCAATCAACCCAGCCGATTTCATTGTCCTGGCAATAGGCATTATTGTTACCCTGCTGCGAATTTCCCAACTCGTCACCAGCCAAGATCATCGGCGTGCCTTGCGACAGCATAAGTGTCGTGATCAGGTTTCGCTTGCGCTGTTGACGGGCCGCACGGATGGCGGGATCATCAGTCGGACCTTCAACGCCCATATTGTCCGACTGGTTGTTGGAATGGCCATCGCGGTTGTCTTCGCCGTTGGCCAGATTATGTTTGCTATTATAGCTGACCGTATCTTGCAGCGTGAATCCATCGTGAGCAGTCACAAAGTTCAATGAACTGTTCGCGCGCCGCCCATCATGATCAAAATAGGGTGCAGATCCTACCAAACGTTCAGCCATACGCGTAAACGTACCACTGCCCCTGCGCCAAAATTCTCGGGTGTCGTCGCGGTATTTATCATTCCATTCCAAAAACGGCGACGGATAGGCCCCCAATTGATACCCGCCTGGGCCAATGTCCCACGGTTCAGCAATCAACTTGACCTTGTTGAGCACAGGGTCCTGCCCGATGGCGCGAAAAAACGGGCCATCGCGTTCAAACCCGCGTGCGGTGCGTCCCAGGGTGGAACACAAATCAAACCGGAAGCCATCGACCTTCATGACTTCGACCCAGTACCGTAAGCTGTCCATCACAAGACGGATGACAAACGGGTTTTCAAAATCCAGCGTGTTCCCGCAACCGGAATCATCAGTATAGTAGCGCCGGTTTTCGTGTAGGCGGTAGTAGCTGGCATTGTCCAAACCACGGAACATCAGCGTCGGACCCAGTTCGGACCCTTCGGCAGTATGGTTGTAAACGACGTCCAGAATAACTTCGATATCAGCAGAATGAAAACGGCGGACCATTTGCTGAAACTCAGCAATATCGCCCCCCTTCATGTAACGCGGGTCAGGGGCAAAAAAGCCATAAGTCATGTACCCCCAGTAATTCGTGAGCCCTCGATCCAGTAAAAACTTGTCGTTCATGAAAGCCTGAACAGGCAACAGCTCCACCGCCGTAACTCCCAATTTGTTCAGGTGTTCTAACATTGGATCAGACGCCATGGCCGCATAGGTTCCAGGACTTGGAATCCTTGGATGCCTTGCGGTCAACCCTTTAACATGAGCCTCGTAAACAATGGTGTCTTTCAAATGATGACCCGGGGCCGTCACTGTGCCCCAATCGAAATACGGATCAACAACCACGCTACGCGGCATATATGGTCCACTGTCCTGTTTGTTGAAACTGAGGTCTTTGTTCTTGTGGCCTGGTTGATAACTGAACAACGCATCATTCCACGTGGGGTGCCCGGTCAGTTGCTTAGCATAGGGATCAATCAGCAGTTTGTTATGATTGAACCTGTGGCCTTGCTCTGGCTTATACGGGCCGTCCATCCGGAAACCGTAATGCTGCCCCTTTCTAAGTCCGGGGATGTAACCATGCCAGACATGACCTTGTCTTTCAGGCAAAGCAATCTGGCGAACCTCGATCCCCGCGCTATCGAATAAGCACAAAGTTACCGTTGTGGCATGGCGAGAAAACACGGCAAAGTTCACCCCATCGGGGTCTAGGGTGGCACCCAATGGGGATGCCTTTCCTGCAATGATATTAGAAAATGTCATGTTGCCTATCGTGATTAAAGTACAGATTCATACAAATCTTTGTATGTTTGGGCGGCTGCTTCCCATCCTACCGGTTGCTTCATCGCATTGCGTTGAATGGAGCGCCATACATCTTTATCGGAATACAGCGTCAGTAACCGATTAAACGCATTAGCAAAGGCATGTGCATTGATTGGAAAAAATTGGATGCCGGTCGCAACTTTTCGCGCCATAGCAGCGGGAGATGCATTAATCACCGTATCCGCCAATCCACCCGTCAACGCTACCAACGGCACGGTACCATAGCGCAAACCATAAAGTTGGGTCAGGCCACATGGTTCAAAACGTGACGGCACTAGGATTGCATCACCACCTGCCATCATCTGATGCGACAGCTTTTCATTATATCCGATTTTGACAGACAGGTTTTGATGTTTCGCGGCAGCTTTTAACAATGCAACTTCGAGCGCAGGATCACCGGATCCCAAAAGAGCCAATTGACCGCCATTATCTAACAGCGCAGGTAATGCATCCAACAGCAAGTCGATACCCTTTTGCTCGGTCAATCGCGACACGAGTACACACAATGGACCATCAGCTTTCCCCAGTCCGAACGTCTTTTGTAGGGCCGTCTTGTTTTTTGATTTGCCGGCGGGGGATTTAAACTTCGTAATATTTGGGTCCGTTTGCGGATTCCATGCGTCCAAATCAATACCGTTCACAATACCCGACATATCTGACTGACGCGCCTGTAAAATGCCATCCATGCCAAGACCAAATTCCGGCGTCATCAATTCATCGGCATAGGTTTGCGAAACAGTGTTAATTTTTGTAGCGCCCATCAGACCAGCCTTTAAGGCTGATATCTGGCCCCAGAATTCAAAATGATCCGACGTGAACCGATCCGCATCAAGGCTCAAATCTGCCAGCTTTTGCGCTGAGGCGTTGCCATGAAATGCGATATTGTGAATTGTGAATACAAACGGCGTCTCAAGCCCCGCGCTTCGCAAATATTCTGGCGTAAGACCCGCATGCCAATCGTGGCCATGTACGATATCAGGTTGCCAATCGGGCAAATCACCCGCCGCGATCCCTGCGCCGACCTTGCACAAGGCTGCAAATCGTTCTGGGTTATCTAGCCAGTCCGCCCCTGTGGCGTCCCCGTAAATTGATCCATCGCGATCATACAAATGCGGCGCATCCAGTATTAGAAAATCGACACCCGCGATTTGACAGGCGATCACATCCGCAGAATTGCCAAACAGGTTATTGTACGTCGCAACCGGTTTGGATTTCTGAACCTGCGCCATGACGGTGCGATAGCCGGGCAAAAGGACACGCACATTTACATCATATTGTGCCAATGCGGCGGGCAACGCGCCCGCCACATCCGCCAGACCGCCAGTTTTAACCAAGGGTGCGCATTCTGAAACTACAAACAGTACCTTGGTCATTTTTGCGCGGCCCGCTTGTCCAGCATGCCTTGGGTGATCAACGCAATGCCGCGATCGGTGACCCGGAACCACTTTGCATCTTCGACCGGGTCTTCGCCCACAACCAGACCCTCTGGAATAATCACCCCACGATCCACAACCACATTGCGTAATATCGCGGACCGGTTGACCACAACACTGGGCAAGATCACAGCATGGTCAAGAACAGCATAGGAATTCGTGTTTACGTTGGTGAATAGTATAGAATTCCGCACTTCAGTACCTGAAATCACACAGCCGCCCGCAATCAATGACGATATAGCAGTGCCGCGCCGACCATGTTCATTATGAATAAACTTCGCCGGAGGAACTGCTTCATTGTAGGTCCAGATCGGCCAATCTTTGTCCCAAAGGTCCAGTTCCGGCGTAAAGCCAGTCAGATCAACATGGGCCTGCCAAAACGCATCAATCGTTCCCACATCTTTCCAATAGACAGGTGCCGCTTCATCTCGAACGCAGCTTTCGTCAAATCGATGCGCGATTGCTTTGCCGTTTTCAACGATATGCGGGATCAAGTCGCTCCCGAAATCGTGGCTGGACGCTTCATTGTGTGCATCATCTTGCAACAAATTACGCAAATAGTCCCAGTTAAAAACATAGATTCCCATCGAAGCGAGCGTGACATTAGGATCTTCCGGTGTGCCCGGCGGGTCAGAAGGCTTTTCCTGAAAACTGATGATCCGTCCGTCTTTGTCGGTATCCATCACTCCAAAGGCCGACGCTTCGTCTCGTGGCACCGTCAAGCAACCAACTGTGACATCCGCACCCGCATCAACGTGCTGACGCAGCATGATTTCATAATCCATTTTATAAATATGATCGCCAGCAAGAATGATGACGTAATCGACATTATAACTGTCTACGATGTCTATGTTTTGGGCCACAGCGTCTGCTGTTCCCTTATACCAATTTTCCGTTCCGTCCCGTTGAGACGCAGGCAACACATCCAAAAATTCATTGCGATCTGCCTGGAAGAAATTCCACCCTCTTTGGGTGTGGCGGATCAGGCTGTGGGCTTTGTACTGGGTCGCCACCGCAATCTTGCGAATGCCCGAATTCACGGCATTGGATAATGCAAAATCGATTATCCGGGCCTTGCCACCAAAAGGAACAGCGGGTTTCACCCGTAGATCTGTTAGTTCTTTCAAGCGACTGCCACGTCCCCCTGCCAACACAAATGCCATGGTTCTTTGGGTGATACGTTTAGGTCGCATAAAGAATACTCCATTATTGATTTTTTTGACAAGGATCGTGTTTCAGAACGATTACAGAAAGCGGTGGTATTGTCAGAAACAACGACTGATCAAACTCGTGGAGTTCATGATTGTGGGTCACACTTTCCCCCATATTGCCGCGATCATCTCCGCCATAGATAGCGGAATCAGTGTTCAGTATTTCCGACCACCTGCCTGCATAGGGTACGCCGATCCGAAAATCGGACCGTTCGACGCCCGCAAAGTTACAGACAACCAAAACATCAGCATCCCCGCCTTTGCGCAGATATGCAGTGACGGATTGAGCCGGATCATTGCAAACCCATTGAAACCCGTCAGGATCACAATCTTTGACATAAAGTGATGGAGTGTCGCGGTACATACGGTTCAGATCCTGAACCAAACGCTGGACACCTTTGTTTGCGGGATGTTCTGCTGCGCCCCAATTCAGTTCCGAATCGTGGTTCCATTCTTCGGGTTGAGCAAATTCGCATCCCATGAACAAAAGTTTTTTGCCCGGTTGAGTCCACATGAAAGCGTAATATGCTCTCAGGTTTGCAAACTTTTCCCAGTCATTGCCGGGCATCTTGTTGATCATCGACCCTTTGCCATGCACCACTTCATCGTGGCTGATGGGCAATATAAAATTTTCAGAAAAAGCCCAGTCTAAAGGAAACGTCATCAAATGATGATCATGCTTGCGATGGATCGGATCAGTTTCCATGTACCGCAGGGTGTCGTTCATCCACCCCATGTTCCATTTATATCCAAACCCCAAACCGCCGATATGCACAGGCTGCGACACACCGGGGAAAGACGTGCTTTCTTCGGCCACAGTCATAATATTGGTATCCTGCCCATAGGCAGCCGCGTTCATTTCCTGCAGAAATGCAATTGCTTCGTAATTTTCACGCCCGCCATCCTGGTTCGGAACCCATTTGTCTGCGTCGCGTGAATAATCACGGTACAACATAGACGCCACGGCATCGACGCGCAGACCGTCCAGATGATATTCTTCTAACCAGTATAGGGCGTTAGCGACGTAGTAGTTCTTGACCTCACGTCGACCATAATTCGGTATCAAAGTGTTCCAGTCTTGATGGAATCCTTCACGAGGGTCCGCATGTTCGTACAGCGCGGTACCATCGAATTGGGCCAGGCCATGTGCATCCGTGGGAAAGTGACCTGGGACCCAGTCTAGCAAGACGCCGATCCCTGCGGCATGGGCCGTATCCACAAACGCACGGAACGCGTCAGGGGGGCCAAACCGAATTGTGGGAGCATAAAGACCAACAGGCTGATAACCCCATGATCCATCGAAGGGAAATTCGGAAACCGGCATCAGTTCAATATGAGTAAAGCCCATAAACAGGACATATCCGATGAGGTCGCGTGCCAGTTCTTCGTACGAAAGGGATCTGCCGTGATCATCATAACGCCTGCGCCATGATCCCAGGTGAACCTCATAAGTGGACATGGGTTGATTACGGTCCGCCTTCGTTCCGCGCCCATTCATCCAGTCGCCATCTGTCCACGCATATTCAGAAATATCGCGAACCACAGATGCTTGTTCGGGCGGGTGTTGTGATCCAAAACCTACGGGGTCTGCCTTGACGCGCACCTGTCCGTCTGCACCCGCAACGTGGAACTTATACAACGCACCATCCGTCAATCCGGGAATGAAAGTTTCCCAAACACCTGATTGACCCGATGGGCGCAACATGTGGCGACGTTCATCCCATGAATTGAAATCACCCACCACGCTGACACGCAATGCATTGGGTGCCCAAACTGCAAAATGAACACCGGCCATGCTCTGATGTGTTTTGACATTCGCACCGAGGACGCGCCAAAGCTGCTTATGCGTGCCTTCCCCGATCAGGTAATGGTCAAGATCGGTCAACACCGGACCAAAAGAGTAAGGATCAGCAGTGATATGATCGGAACCATCTGCATACTGCATACGAAGAGAATAAGGTTTGTTCAGGATCTTCGCAGAAAAAATATCGCCCTGAATGCAGGTTAATTTGGTACTTATTCCATCGCAAATGACGCAAACACTTACCGCCGCAGGTTGGAACGTTGTCAGCCAAACATCACCATCGATCACATGGGGTCCCAAAACATCAAAAGGTGCAGCGTGTGTACCGCTATGCAAAGCATCCATGGCATTTTGCGATAGATGAAATGCGTTTTTTTTAATTTGATCTTCTTGCATTATCTATGCTCGCTCAGCCAAACAAAAATTGTGTAATCGATATCCTTAAAGTATTCGATTGCGTCAATTTAGACAACACTTTACGTCGTCAGGATTTTTGGGGCGCAGGTCACCATGCACACCGTACTTCTTCGCCAACTCCGACAGGGTCAGCTCCTCACGGATCGCTTCAACCGCTACACGCGCCTTGAAATCCGCAGAATGGTTCTTTCGCTTCTTCATTTTGGATCGTCTCTCTCATCAGTCGATCCACCTTAACAACTGGTCCGAATTCCTGCGACCACCTCTCGTTTGGCTGGGGGAAGGTAGTTGTCCATCTCAGTCATGGCATAAAGTCACTTACTTTGAAGACTGGACCATCTGATCCCATGCTGTTGAACGATTTGAAGTAATAGTCCCAGACAGCCACAGTATAGCAGCTAGAAAGATTGGTTGGAATCTGGCCATCGGAATTGACACATGCACCACCACACAACCGATCTAACCCCACACCCAGCCCATGTAGCGCCTTCTGACTGACAAGGGTGGCAGACTTGAATGAATAGCGCTGAGTGTAGGCCAAGGCAGAGTGTGATGGGCTTAGTGGACACTACTGCGCGGGCGTGCGCGCGTAGGGAAAATACAATCTCAAATCAAGTATACCAAAGCGTAATATAGCGTAGTATTACGCTAATTTGTCTCGCTGAGTGTCTCGCTGAAAAATGCAAGCACTTCACTAAAATCTGCTAAGTGTTTGATATTGTGGTGCCCCCACACGGAGACCAAGCCTCAATAAAATCAATCACTTAATCTTAATTAAATTGTTTACTTACAATACAGTATGTAAGGATTGGGCCATATTAGTTTTTATGCGTGTTGTTGAATTATCGTCAAAAGTGTAACGTCAAGTGTAACGTTTGGAGGTAAAGTTGCTCAATACCGATGTACAGGTTCGAAAATGGAAAGCTGAGAAAAGTGGAGACCGTGCGTCGTGCGGTCAGAATTTATATTTACGCGGCTGGCATGATGGCACTAAAGCTCTGGAGTTTAGAACAAAGTCTGGCTGGGTGACTCTTGGATCATATCCGAGCCTTTCGCTTGCAGAGGCGAGAGCAATGATACCTGTTTGCAAGCAATTGCTCAAAGACAATGTCACTACAACTGAAGGCTTAAGAGCTCTGGCGACCAGAGTAAGCACAGCGCATGACTTAGGCCTTTTGGCGGTGCTGTCAGACTAATGATTGCAAGCATCAGATTGATGGGGCAATCGAAATCTATGCGCTCAATAGTTAACGCCACTCAGCGATAGCAGTGGCACGGTTTAGCTTAAAATTAACACGT
>JAOEQC010000046.1 GCA_028388995.1 Ascidiaceihabitans sp.
CGATTTCTCAGTTGGTGCCTTTTTTGCCAATGGATTTTCCAAACGTGGGATTTCTTTTTGAAGCAACCGCTCAACGTCTTCAAAATTTTTCTCGTCGCGTGGTGAGCAGATCATGACGGCTTTGCCATCGCGGCCTGCGCGACCTGTGCGGCCGATACGGTGCACATAATCTTCCGCGTGGCTTGGAACATCAAAGTTAAAGACGTGGCTTACTGATGGAACATCCAAGCCGCGTGCCGCAACATCAGACGCACACAAGAAGCGCAATCCACCGCTGCGGAACTTTTCAAGGGTTTTTGTGCGTTGTGATTGATCCAGATCGCCGTGGATCGGGGCCGCATCATAACCATGTTTTGTCAAAGACTTTGCCACGGTATCAACATCAACCTTACGGTTGCAGAAGATAATCGCGTTCGTGCATTTTTCGCCCTCAAGGTCGATCAACTTTCGCAAAACATCACGTTTTTCAGTTGCTTCGCGCTCTTTGCGAGACGCCTTGAACATCACGATACTTTGTTCGATGTTCTCAGATGCGGATGCCTGACGAGCAACTTCAACACGTGCAGGGTTAGACAGGAACGTATTTGTAATACGCTCAATTTCTGGTGCCATTGTGGCTGAGAAAAACAATGTTTGGCGTGTGAATGGTGTCAGACCAAAGATGCGCTCGATATCAGGAATAAATCCCATATCCAACATGCGGTCAGCTTCATCAACAACCATGACTTTCACGTCGTTCAAAATCAATTTTCCACGCTCAAAATGGTCAAGCAAACGGCCTGGTGTCGCAATGAGAACGTCAACGCCTTTGTCGATCAGCGTATCTTGTTCCTTGAACGAAACGCCGCCGATTAGCAGTGCCTTGGTCAATTTTACATGCTTGGCGTAGGTGTCGAAGTTTTCGGCAACCTGTGCGGCCAATTCGCGTGTTGGGCAAAGAACCAAGCTGCGAGGCATACGGGCTCGTGCACGGCCACGGGCCAGCATTGTGATGAGGGGCAGCGTAAAACTGGCCGTTTTACCTGTACCAGTTTGGGCAATACCCAAAACGTCACGCCCTTCAAGCGCTGGGGGAATCGCGCCTGCTTGGATCGGTGTTGGGCTTTCGTATCCAGCTTCAACAACGGCCTTGAGTACCTTAGGAGCGAGGTTCAGATCAGAAAATTTTGTCATGTATGTCCGAATGTTGCGGACAATATCGTCGCCCGCTGCAGCAATTTGTGTCGGCCCTCATGGCCCTAGGGGCGACCCAATCGTCGCGACACTCGCGGGGACATACCAAGAAGCAGCTGTCGGGTCAAATGCTCAGGTGAAGTTGGGGAAATGACGCGCCAATTTTGCATCTAAGTCTAAATCAATTTTGCGGAGTAGATCGTTATTTTTCAAGCGGGATTGAAGCTCAGGGCTGCCGACAGCGACGTCGTCAAAGAAGCGTCTCAAACCATCTGTGCCTTCAGTTCCTTCAAGCATAACAAACATATCATGCAAAGATGAACCTCCCTTGGTCGCTGATCCGAGTGAAGCGCGGTAGGATCCCTGGTTTAGGCGGTATCTGAAAGAGGTAAGCCATTCATCGAACGGTTTCACATGGCGATGAGCAAGAGTTAGAGTGCGCAGCTCGATCTGACTTCAACTCCTTGAAAGACGTTGTGAATGCGCAGCGCCAAGCCGTTGATTCCTGTCCGCACAAAATACTTTCCTGCAATATGGCTAAGAAAACTGCCTTTAACGAAGCTGCCAAACTCTCGATACAGATTTTCAACCAATTGGGTTCGATCTGCTCCGTTGGGAATAAAGGCTTTGAAGATATCCGTGGTGCCCACCAGAAGCTCTGTTGGGCGCATGCGCGCGCAAAGCTTTGTGTCGGGCACCTTTGCAAGTATTTCGTCGATCCTTTGATCTGGGACAATAAATTCGTCCACATCAATGTGGGTCAACCAGTCAACTTCGACTTTGCGATTGTAAGCATGTGTTGCGTTTGTAGTTTGACGCACTTGATGTTCCGCAGGGCGTTTGGCACCCAATTTTTTCCAATATGCGTCATTACATTTTTGGGCGCGAATTTTGGAACGAGCCTTGAGGATGTAGTGAACTTCAGCGTCTGGATCATCGAGGTAGATATAAAGACGGTGTGCGCCAGCGTCCAAGTGGAATGCTACAAATCTCAGTACATCCACTGTAGGTGATAAGATCGTCGCAACCAGTCCCCAACGCATCATGTTCAATTCCCTTATCAATACGACCGGTAGGGATTATCGATCCATGCCCATGCTTTGCAATTACAGCATGCCATGGGCGCAAAAAAGATCAACCCGCTGTCTTAAACCATCATTTCCTTGGTCGCGGTTAGGCGTACATCAGGATAGTCGCGTTCTACGCGGTCAATGTCCCACTGCAGGCGGGTCAGGTACACAACGTCACCATCGTTATCGAGCGAAATGTGCTGTTTGTTTGCGTCGATGAATTTGTCAACGGCGGCCTTTTCACCATTCACCCAACGGGCAGAGGTGAATTGGGATTGCTCAAATCGAACGGGCAAACCGTACTCAAGTTCAATTCGGCTGGCGAGCACCTCAAACTGCAGTTGCCCAACAACACCAACGACAAAGCCGGAACCGATAGATGGCTTAAATACCTTGGCAGCGCCTTCTTCGGCAAATTGCATTAGCGCCTTTTCAAGATGTTTGGATTTCAATGGATCGCCGGCACGGACGCCCTGCAGTAATTCTGGTGCAAAAGAGGGGATGCCTGTCACGCGGATAGCTTCGCCTTCGGTCAAGGTATCACCGATGCGCAATTGTCCGTGGTTGGGAATGCCAATGATGTCACCAGCCCAAGCTTCTTCAGCCAATTCACGGTCTGATGCGAGAAAGAGCACCGGATTAGAAATTGTCATCAGCTTTTTACTGCGAACGTGAGTTAGCTTTTGGCCACGATGGAAATGGCCAGAGGCAAGGCGGACAAATGCAACACGGTCACGGTGTTTAGGGTCCATATTCGCCTGCACCTTGAATACAAAGCCAGTAACTTTCTTTTCTTCTGGCGCGATGTTGCGCGGTTGCGCCGTTTGGATTTGAGGCTCTGGGCCATAGTTGGCAATGCCTTCCATCAGCTCTTTAACACCAAATGAATTGATCGCCGAACCAAACCAGATAGGGGTCAACGACCCTTCCGCCATCGCAATCTTATCCATAGGTGGTAATAGCTCACGCGCCATTTCCAATTCGTCGCGCAATCGGGCAAGTTGGGCAGCTGGAACATATTCTTCTAAACGTGGATCGTCTAAACCATTAATTTCAATAGACTCAGCAACTTTGTTTCGGTCGGCACGGTCCATCAATTCAAGGCGATCACGCAAAATATCGTAACACCCAATGAAATCGCGACCAACGCCGATTGGCCAGCTGGCTGGAGTTACGTCAATGGCTAGATTTTCTTGTATTTCATCTATGATTTCAAATACATCACGACTTTCGCGGTCCATCTTGTTACAGAAGGTTAGGATGGGCAGGTCGCGCATCCGGCAGACTTCAAAGAGCTTTTGTGTCTGGGATTCAACGCCCTTGGCACCATCGATAACCATAACAGCAGCATCAACAGCTGTAAGTGTGCGATAGGTGTCTTCTGAAAAGTCCGAGTGACCGGGTGTATCAACAAGATTGAACCGAAACTCTTTGTAGTCAAATGACATGGCAGATGCAGAAACAGAAATTCCGCGGTCTTTTTCCATAGCCATAAAGTCAGAACGCGTCCGCCGCGATTCACCTTTGGCTCGTACTTGGCCCGCCATTTGAATCGCGCCACCAAACAAAAGAAACTTCTCTGTCAGAGTTGTTTTGCCAGCATCTGGATGCGAGATAATCGCAAAGGTACGGCGGCGCGCGATTTCTGGCGGCAAGGCAGGGCGGTTTGAGGCGTTATCCAACATATCAGCCCCTATAGATTGAGGGCTCTCGTCGCGCAAGCGGTGCGAGGTCGGTTAGTTACTCAGTGCGATGAGGCTTGGCGTAAAATGGCAGCCGGATCAGGGCGGTCAAGCAGCCTTTCTCGAACATCTAGACCAGAATGTGGTCTGTTCGAGTGACCAGGAATTACCTCGCCCATGTCTTTGGAAATATGTGCTGGCAAAACGGGTTTGGTGCGCGTGTCTATCAACATCGACTCCGCAGCGATGCCTTCAGCATAGATGATTTGGTGGCTGTCAAAAAGTAGCTGGAAGGAATCCACGTATCCACCAGCTTGAATGAATACAGTGTCGTCATTCAGTAGGTAGCGCACTTTGACCAATAATTCTGAGCGACCTATGCCCAATTTGTCTGAACGTTGATATATGAACAGGCGGTGATCTGGGCTGACGACTAGGTCATTTTCGTTATTGAGCGTGCCAGCTTTGATGCAAATTGGGGCAAAGTCACCAACAGCGCGTACTGTGTTCTGTCCTATCCATTTTACCACTTGAGGCCCGTCATCGGGGTCAAAACGCGATCGCTGACCTTAAGCCCTTCAATGTGGCGCTGTTCACCGGAAGCAAGCGTAATATGCGTACCGCGCGAGAAGCTAACGCAAGCCACTTGCGCAAAAGTTTGCGCGGGCGTTTTTGTATTAATGCCCACAAGGCGGTAGCTGACGTTTGACGCAAGTGGAGAGAGCCGTAATAAAAATATTTCATTTATATCGCCCTGGTCGTCGACTTCTACCAATACCATCGCATCGGTCATGTGGTCGTCTGGAGACATGAAGGTTAGCGCACTGTCCTAATGTAGTGCAGCGCCAACTGTCCCAATTTCAGACCCGACAGAAACTTGAAACTTAACCTCTGAAATTGCATGAAGCGTTAGGCGCACTGCTTCAACTGATTTGCATAATTCGTAGGTGTCATCAAACAATAGTTCGACTGCAAAAGACAAAGGGACATCCAAATTTGCGCCATCAACAACAATGAAGCCAGTGCAGCGATAAACGGGCAAACTTTGGGCCGAAGCGAGTGTTCATGATTGAGGTCGAGGCATTTAGTTACCGTTCAAGTGATGGCGTCCATATGCAGGTTAAACTGTAATTGTGGCGACAGCAGGCCAATCCCATTTCTTTTACTAGCGCTTAGATGATTGACGGTGATAGTGCTATATCAAATTGAAAAGGAACTGATCATGAATTTAGGAATTTCGGGTAAACGCGCACTGGTCTGTGCATCATCAAAAGGCTTGGGTTTGGGCTGTGCGCAGCAGCTTGCTGCGGCTGGTGTGAATCTTGTGATGAACGCACGCGGCTCAGAAGCATTGGAAGCCTCGGCGGCCTCTATTCGTGCTGAATACGGCGTAGAAGTTGTAACTGTTGCGACCGACGTGACCACGCCTGAAGGTCAAGACACCGTTCTTGTCGCTGCGCAAGGTGTTGATATTCTTGTCACAAACGCAGGTGGCCCACCTCCTGGTATGTGGTCTGATTGGACCCGCGATGATTTTATCAAAGCCATTGATGCTAATATGCTGACACCAATCACATTGATGAAAGCGCTATTGCCAGGCATGATGGACCGTGGCTGGGGACGGGTGGTCAACATCACGTCACAGTCGGTTAAAGCACCGATTGCTGTCTTGGGATTATCCAATTCTGCACGCGCAGGTTTGACCGGTTATGTCGCAGGTACTGCGCGCCAAGTTGCTGGCCATGGCGTCAATATCAACAATCTTTTACCGGGTATTCACGACACTGATCGCGCAATTGCACTTGATACGGGTGTTATCAATGCAAAAGGGATCACGATGGAAGAAGCACGTGCAGAACGCGCCGCTACGATTCCCGCAGGTCGTTATGGTTCGGCCGCTGAATTTGGCGCCGCTTGTGCATTTTTGTGCAGCCAGCATGCTGGATTTATTGTTGGGCAAAACTTGCTGATGGACGGCGGCGCGACGAACGCAACTCTCTAATCATGGCAACGGCAAAAGAACCGTTCTCGTTAAAGGATCATCTGTTTAACCCAGAGACAATTGGGCGGCTAGCGCAGGAATTTGGCGCTGGCATCCCATCCTTTGATGGAACGCATTTCGAGAGCAAAGCCTTAGCGGGCTTCGCGGATCGTGAGCTGCTGCAGCGTCTTGAATGGATTGCAGATTGCATGGAAAGGTAGATTGCGTCTGATTTTCCAACAATGGCGGACCAACTTGAGGCGGCGCTGCCTAAGATGTTGAACCCAACCTTGAGTGATGACGACTTTGGCCATTTTATTCACGCGGTTCCCGGTATTTTGGCTGTTTGACATGGACTTGAAGATCACCGTGAACGTTCCCTTGATCTATTGTATGAAGCGACAAAGCGCTTTTCGATGGAATTTTACATCAGACCCTTCTTAAATCGTTGGCCCGATGAAACGTTGGCACGCCTTTCCTTGTGGGCGCAGGATGAAAACTATCATGTGCGTCGTTTGGTGAGTGAGGGGACACGGCCACGTTTGCCTTGGGCTAAGTCGGTTACGTTGACGCAAGAGCAAACCATTCCATTTTTGGATGCGTTGCATTCGGACATTGCGCGGTTTGTAACCCGTTCAGTCGCAAACCACATGAATGACATATCTAAGATTAATGCCGACACAGTTGTTTCGCTACTGGCTGATTGGAAAAAACGGGGTCGCCAATCGGTTAAAGAGCTGGATTGGATGACCCGCCACAGCCTTCGGACCCTTGTAAAACAGGGGCATATGGGCGCGCTTGAGTTGCTGGGGTACAGTAAGGACGTGCCTATTTCTGTCGATGCACGAATACTCACTCCTGTTGTGATGATGGGTGATGCCGTTTCATTTGAAATAACGATTTCTGCACAAACGCAATGCCCTTTGCTCGTCGATTACCGGATCAAATTTGCGCGTGCTGATGGCAAACGTGCTGAAAAGGTATTCAAACTGAAGCAGGGTAAGGTTGGGCCAGATGCCCCGCTGAACCTGAAAAAGGCACATAAATTGAAGGCGGATGCGACCACCTTTACTTTGTTTGAAGGCGCGCATCGCATCACAATTCAGGTCAACGGTGTCGATTATACGGTTTTGGATTTCCAGCTAACCTCCAATTAACACATCACAATGCAGTGTATTGCATTTCGGTAGTGGCGCGAATGTTACGAGGCTGTTAGAGCGATCACGATTTATTTGCCCGAGGAAGTCATGCAAGCCACAACCCTAATTGTTATTTTCGCACTTGTTGTCATAGCTAGTTTTTTTGCCGCACCGCGTCGTGCAACGGTCGATGGTTTCTTTGGGGGTATGTCTGTGAATGGCAGCGCACCTGGTCTTTGGGTTTTAGTATTGAGCCAGGTGACAACTTGGATTTTTGCGCGAAGCCTTATGAACGCGGCCATCTTGGGGTACTTTTACGGAATCGCGGGCACTTTGGCTTACGCGGGGTATTACGCTTCATTCCTAACTGGTGGCTTCATTGTCTTGCGTTTGCGCGAGGGTGGGGCAACGTCGGTTCAGGATTGGCTTGGCGCGCGCTTTGGCAAAGTAGGAACAACAACATATAACGTAGTTATTGCGTTACGCCTTCTGTCTGAAGTTTTTGCAAACCTATTGGTCGTTGGGTTGATTGCAGCGGCTGTGTTGGGTGGATCTGGTACATCGGCGATACTTATCGTTGCTGTTTTGGGTTTTGCCTATTCCGCATGGGGTGGCTTAAGTGCTGCACTGCGCACGGACGTCATCCAGATGGTTTTGTTCCTTGTTGCCTTTGGTGCAGCCTTCATAGCGCTGATTGCTGGTCCTGATTTTAATCTGGGTGCGGTTTTAACCGATCCAGGTACTTCTGGGCCGCATAATGGCTGGGTTTTACTAGTGGTTGCCGCGCTTCAGGTGTTTTCCTATCCGGCACATGATCCTGTGATGATGGACCGTGGATTTATTGCGGACAAAGAGACAACACGCCGCTCTTTCCTGCATGCCTTTTGGATTTCAACACTGTGCATCATTGGATTTGGATTTTTTGGCATCCAAGCCAGCCTGACAGGTGGCGAATATGAAGGTGAATTGATCGGCACGTGGAGCACTATGTTCCCAGCGTGGGTATTTGTATTATTGATGGTGTCGCTGTTGGTGTCAGCACTCAGCACTTTGGACAGCGCACTTGCGTCTGCGGCACGTTTGGTTGTTGACGAGCTACGTCTAGCGCCGCGCAGCCTCAATGGCGGACGCGCCGTGATGGTTGTCTTTATGTTGGCAGGTGGTGCTTTAACACTGTGGGGCAATAAGACGCTGTTTGATGCTGTCGCCGTGTCAGGAACTGCATCTATGTTTCTGTCACCTGTCTTGATCGTTGGATTGGTGATGGGGCGTCAAATCGCACTTTGGTCTTATCTTGTGGCGTTCACATCAGCCATTCTAGGCGCATTTGCCTATTTTGGTCGCACTTGGCCCAGCATTGCCAGCATCCTTCCTGAAGGCCACAAATACGAACAGTTGTTAGTGATTTGCATTGTTGTTTTGATTGTTGGCTTTACTGCAGTGCTTGCGGGGGCGCGGAAGGGCTGATAGCTGCTAATCCGACCCTTTTCATCAGATAACAAAGGCTGCATCGTTGAGCACTTCGAATGACCACACGCCACGGCTGGAAATCCGTAACTTGCGCCGCAGCTTTGATGGCCGCGCAGTTGTTGATGATGTTTCTCTAAAGATTATGCCGGGGCAGGTGACTTGCCTGCTTGGCCCATCTGGTTGTGGTAAGTCTACCACTTTGCGGATGATTGCTGGCGTTGAGATGCAAGACAGCGGCGGAATTTACGTAGATGGCAAACTGATTTGCGACACAGTCATGCGCGTTCCGCCTGAACGGCGTGAAATTGGCCTGATGTTTCAAGATTTTGCATTGTTTCCCCATCTTAGTGTGGCCGACAATGTGGCCTATGGACTGACCGGGTCGAAGGCCGACAAGCGCGCGCGTGTCGAGGAATTGCTTTCCCGTGTGGGACTTTCACAGTTCAATGACGGGTACCCGCATCAGTTATCTGGTGGTGAACAACAACGTGTTGCTTTGGCTCGTGCCTTGGCTCCAAGACCACGCATTATGCTAATGGACGAGCCATTCTCTGGCCTAGATAACCGGCTGCGAGATGGCATTCGTGATGAAACGCTGAGTATATTGAAGGAAGAAGATACCGCGGTACTTCTTGTGACGCACGAGCCTTATGAGGCGATGCGTATGGCCGATGAAATTGCATTAATGCGCAACGGCAAGATCGTCCAGCAAGGTGCACCCTACAACGTTTACACACGACCGCTGGATCGTGCATCTGTTGCGTTCTTTAGCGATGCTAACATGCTTAAGGCCACTGTCGAAGGTGCATTAGCAATGACCCCCTTTGGTCGGTTCTTAGCGCCTGGGATGCCTGACGGAACAAAGGTTGATATCACCTTTCGCCCACAACACCTGCGGATTGACTTTGATCGTGCGGGCGAGGGCCCAAAGCCAACGCCTGCCGATGGAACCGCAGCGCGTGCCGTTGTTGAACGTGCACGTTTCATGGGCAACGAAAGCCTTGTGGAATTCCGCTTAGACTACGATGATACATTGATGAAGGCCACCGTGCCCAATGTTTTCTTACCCAAAGTTGGGACTGTGATGTGGTTGACCGTGCCACGCGACAGGTGTTTTGTATTTCAAGCGGATGAGGTTGAGTGATGCGACTTTTGACAGAATTTGGAATGGGCACATCGCTGCGCCGTGGGGACTATACCCAAGCTGCAAAGCGTGCGGTCCAAGATGCGCTTTGGCACAATTCGATCAATTTGGCGGAGCTGTTTGATTTCCCAAAAGATGCAATGCAAATCACTGTCGAGATTGCGGTTCGGAAACCTGAAGAGGTTGATGTTAAAGCTCTGGCCGAGGTGTTCCCATACGGCAAGACGACATTCACGCTGCACAAAGGTGGCTTAGATGTAGCGCGCCCTGAAGGTACCGGAAACCCGACGATTATGGCCAACGTTGCCTTGTCTGTCGCCTTTGATATGGAGCGTTCGGATGACTGATAGTGTTCAAGAACAGCGCATTATTATCGAAATGGGCATGGGCAACGATTTGCACGGTATGGATTACACCAAGGCCTGTTCGCGAGCGATCGAAGATGCATTTCGCCACTCATCATTGCCGTTGTTTGGGGCGCTTGAAATGTCGCACGACGCGATGCGTGTTCAGGTGACGGTTGGCGTTCAAGAGCCTGACAAAGTTAATGTCGATACGTTGGTTGCCAAACTGCCACGCGGGCGCGCCGAAGTAACCGCCGTGTTTGGCGGGATGAACGTTGTTGCTGAAAATGGTAGCGATACAATTGTTATTGCACAGGCAGCTGTGGAAGCGTTTTTGCCACCACAAAAAGGTTGGAAGCTGAAAAGCTAAGGTTCGTAATCACTTAAGCGTTTTCCAACTTCATCAACGAACATTTCAGGCCGCGCTTCTGCTGTTTGAATGAGATCAATTCGGAAGACGCGGAATGCTGATTTGCGTTCGCACCATGCGGTCAATGTCCAGACACGGCCCCAATATTCGATCTGTAGCGGGCGCACAGTGCGTGTGGTTACCCTATCACCCTTAGAATTGTAGGTTATCTGTAGCTTCTGCTTGGCCTTAATTGCCGCACGGATCAACGGCATGTATGAGAACCCGCGTGCTGCGTCTGCAAAGGGGGAACGTGCAAACTTCCATGCATCTGCTGAGCCTATGCTGCGTTCCGGGAGTGCATTGTCTAGCTTTTTAGCAAGACTTTGGGCCGCTGCGCGAAAGTTTGGGTCAGCGGCTTCAACAACAATTGCCAATCCTAGGTTCAAAACCTCAATTTCAGCTTGTGTCAGCGTTATTGGGGGTAGGGTGGTGACGTCCAACGTGCGATACCCAATGCCGCGCGACCCCTCAATGGGTACGCCCGACGCGATCAGCTGATCCATATCGCGGTAGATCGTGCGCACCGATACATCCATAGCATCGGCAATATCAGAAGCGCGACGCAACGCACCACCTCGCAACATTTGCATTATTTCGAATAGGCGGTCGGATTTTTGCATGCTGTACCTTGTTTACGTGCAGCCATCCTAGCAAAGAACCCAACTGACATAAACCTGGCAGTTGCATCGTGTTTGACTATTTCATGGCATAATTGCCAATCGGATATTAGGCAAAATGCCCATTCCCGCTTTTCCCTGCCCAATTTGCTGACTAGAAAGGAAATTAATAGATGAGGTGCGCCCTTGAGCGTACGAGACATAAAAATAGGAGACAAGTTATGTCACTAGGACCTTGGCAAGTATTGCTAATCGCTGTTGTTGTATTGGTGCTTTTTGGGCGCGGCAAAATCAGTTCATTGATGGGTGAAGTCGGTAAAGGCATCACATCATTCAAAAAAGGCATTTCTGAAGGCACCAAAGAGATGGAAGACGAAGCAGCTGATGTTGCTGAGACAATCAAAGACGTGACGCCTGAATCTGACAAAGAAGACAAGGTTTAAGCCATGTTTGGAATGGGCGGGGTTGAGATGCTGGTGATCGGCATCGTCGCCCTTATTGTGGTCGGTCCCAAGGACCTGCCAATGTTGTTTCGCAATGTTGGTCAGTTCGTCGGCAAGGCCCGTGGCATGGCACGCGAATTTCAATTTGCTATGAACAAAGCCGTGGACGAGTCGGGGATGAAAGATATCTCAAAAAGTCTCAAGACGGCGACCAACCCAATTGGGTCGGCCCTAGACAGCGTTAAAGATGCCGCCGCCGATACTATAAAGGATCTGAACATTAATCCTGACAGCGAGACAGGCAAGTTGGCGGCTAAACGTGCCGAGCAAACCAAGAAGATCCAAGCATCTACGGCACGTGCTGCGGCAACACGCAAAGCAGACGAAGCTGCTGCTGCATTGGCCAAGGCTGATGAGGCTGAGGCCGCGTTGAAACCCGCACCAAAGAGTGAAACATGAGCCAAGCTGAAGACCATATGGATGAAAGCAGCGCACCGCTGATTGAACATCTAACCGAACTACGTTCGCGTTTGATCCGCTCGGTTGCGGCTTTCGTTATTGCGATGCTTTTCTGTTTTATCTTTGCAGGCTACTTGCTGGATTTCCTTTTACTTCCAATCGAAAAAACAATGCGTGAATTGGGTAATCCTAATCCGGTCATGCAATATACAGCTCCTCAAGAGTATTTCTTTACGCTGTTACGGATTGCAATGGTCGGTGGGCTTGCCTTGAGTTTTCCGGTGATTGCGACACAGCTTTGGCGCTTTGTTGCGCCGGGTCTCTATCGTAATGAAAAATCTGCATTTTTACCGTTCATCGTTGCTTCGCCCGCGTTGTTCATGATCGGGGCGATGTTTGCCCACTTAATCGTAACACCGCTTGCGATGCGCTTTTTTCTAGGCTTTGC
>JAOEQC010000047.1 GCA_028388995.1 Ascidiaceihabitans sp.
CTGCTGAAATGGCATTGCGTATTGGCGCGGCTGTTGGTCGTTATTTTAAACGCGAGTCTACAGGTGTACACCGCGTTGTTATCGGCAAAGATACACGCCTATCTGGATATATGTTTGAAAGCGCTTTAACTGCTGGTTTGACCAGTACAGGTATGAATGTGCTTTTGCTTGGGCCAGTTCCAACACCTGCTGTTGGATTGCTAACACGCTCAATGCGTGCCGATCTTGGTGTGATGATTTCAGCGAGCCACAACCCTGCGATCGACAACGGTATCAAGTTCTTTGGTCCAGACGGTTTTAAATTGTCAGATGTCGCAGAAACTGAGATCGAAGCGTTGGTCGCCGATGGTGTTGAACCTATCGAGCCTGAGCAGATCGGTCGCGCTAAACGCGTAGACGATGGTCGCTTCCGCTATATTGAACGTCTTAAGTCCTCTTTTCCGCGACAGACCAGCCTTGATGGTCTGAAAATCGTTGTGGACTGCGCGAATGGTGCGGCACATAGGGTTGCACCAGATGCATTGTGGGAACTTGGCGCAACCGTCATTCCTGTTGGTAACAATCCAAACGGTAAGAATATCAACGAAGGTTGTGGATCGACGCACCCGCAGATGGCCGCGGAAACGGTTGTTGCCCATGGTGCGGATCTGGGTGTCTGCCTTGATGGGGATGCCGATCGCGTGATCCTTGTTGATGAGAACGGCAAAGTTGGTGACGGTGACCAGTTTATGGCTCTCATGGCGTGTCGTTGGGCCGCAGAGGAGCGCCTAAAGGGAAATGCCTTGGTCGCAACCGTTATGTCCAACCTAGGGCTTGAGCGCTATCTCCAGGGGCAGGGCATTGATCTTGAGCGCACAGCTGTTGGTGATCGCCACGTTGTTGAACGTATGCGCAGTGGTGGCTTCAATCTTGGCGGTGAGCAATCAGGCCATATCGTTATGACGGATCATGCCACAACTGGTGATGGCCTTATGGCAGGGTTGCAATTTATGGCTGAGATGATCCGTAGTGTGAAGCCCGCAAGTGAATTGCTCAACTCCTTTGAAGCGGTTCCTCAATTGCTAAAGAACGTACGTTATAGCGCAGATCAAACCCCGCTGGATAATCCCAAAGTTATTGCAGCAATAGCGCAATCTGAATCGGACTTAGTCGGTAATGGCCGTTTGTTAATTCGTAAGTCTGGTACTGAGCCTTTGGTTCGTGTGATGGCAGAGTCCGAGGACGAGGGAGTTTTGAACCAAGCAGTAGACAGCATTGTTGCTGCTGTTGAAGATGCAGTTTCGTAATAGGGGCCGACTGGAGTTGAATTAACGTAAGCAGTTTATCTTTTAAACAGCTTATGAAACGCACCGTATTGCGACAATCCAACGCCTGCCAAAATCAGCACCATTGCCATGATCAATGATGCGGGCAATGGTTCGCCCAAAAGCAAGGCACCTAACACGACGGACCAAACAGGCACTTGGTAGTTTGTGATAGACATGAAGACTGGCCCTGCAGAGCGGATAACCAGTGTACGCAAGAAGTTTGCAGCAGCCGTTGGAATTAAGCCCAAAAGTGCGATCACGATCATTGTCTTAGTGGGTGGCATAGGCGGAAAGCCTTCCACAATCAGCGCAATTGGAATGACGATCGCGGCAGACATGATTAGCAGCACGGTAGACAATCCGATGGTGTCAACCGCAGGCAAGCGGCGCATCATTATGGAGTTGACCCCATAACACATTGCCGCAATCAAACAGGCAAGCCGTCCTGCGGTTTCCAAAGATGCGCCCGTACTTTCAAACGCTTTCGCGCCCATCAGGATAACAACTCCACAAAATCCGATCGAAAAACCAAGTGATTTTCGCCATGTAAGGCGTTCACCTGGTACGAAAAAATGTGCCAACGGTAAGACCATTAACGCGATTGCAGCCATCGAAACACCAGCAAAGCCGCCGGTGACGTATTGCTGACCCCATGCCAATAACATGAAGGGAATTGCAGAGCTTAGTGCTCCCATAATCCACATGACCAACTTGGTTTTTTGTGTAGGCGGTTCTGCGAACAACGCCCCTCCGCGCGCTTGCCAAATTGCGTACATAAGTATCGAAGCAAATGCGATGCGGCCAGCTGCAAGCCAAAATGGCGTGATGCCCTCTAGTGCGATTTCTGTAACAAGGAACGTCCCACCCCATGTGAAGCCTAAAAGCACCACCATCATCCAGCTTCTTGCTGTGATTTCAGAGGTTTGTGTCATACTTTTAAATTTCCTGATGGAGAGGCCGCGACAGCTAGGACTTTTGGGGTTGCTAACATCTGCGAGGACAAAATGGGTACCCCTAGATCACCTAAGGTATTGGTGGCGACACGCATAGAGGTTTGTGCCAAAACGATACAATCGGGTGTACCATTGTTAGCAATAGACTGGCGAATTACCTTGCATATTTCGTTTGAGAAATTTGTCATATCACCTGCTTCGAAATGTGGCCAAGCTGTGTCACAAAGCACGAGTTCTGTGGATATTGGTGATCCAATTTTCTTTGAGCAGTCTTCCAGCAATGCGAAGGTGGCGTTAGGTGTACTTTCAAGGCAAATAGCAACCATAATTTTGCACCTGTTTCTATTGCGGCTTCCATCATTGGGCTATCAATTCGGACAATATTGGGGTGCGTTTGTGCAAAGCTATCTGCCAGTGGGCCAAGGTTTGAATAGGTGCAAAGCACTGCATCGGTGATACTTAACTGTTCAAGTATTTCAGAGGTTTGGGCTGTGATGCTCAATAAGCCATCAGTTTGTGCGCTCGCAAGCAGTTCAGGGGCGACGTGATGGTTGCGTACGGTTTTGGGGGCTATCGCATCGGCCAGCGCTTCGAAGGTTTCAATGTGAACCTGAGCGGTGTGGAGAAATGCAAATTTCATTGTGAGCCGCCCCGTTTTCTAAGCTGTTAGCCAGGGTAGAGAGCATTTGGGAGATAATGAATAGAATAAAGTCTGTTTTTGACAACGCTCATGGATGTGGGGTCGGATTGTTCCGACCCCACAAAGGTTTTTAGTTTTTAGTTTTGTCGACCATTTTGCCTGCGGAAATCCAAGGCATCATAGCGCGCAATTTTCCACCAACTTGTTCGATTTGGTGCTCATCGTTTGAACGACGTGATGCTTTGATTGTCGGCTGACCAACAGCGTTTTCAAGCATGAAGTCACGAACGAATTTGCCGTTTTGAATGTCGTCCAAAACACTTTTCATACGTGCTTTTGTCTCGTCATATGGCAAGATGCGTGGGCCAGAAACGTATTGCCCGTACTCAGCTGTGTTAGAGATTGAGTAGTCCATGTTGGCGATGCCGCCTTCATAGATAAGGTCAACGATCAACTTGGTTTCGTGCAGACACTCGAAGTAAGCCATTTCTGGTTCGTAACCAGCTTCAACCAAAGTCTCAAAGCCCATGCGGATCAATTCAACGATACCGCCACATAGTACTGCTTGCTCACCGAATAGGTCAGTTTCGCATTCTTCGCGGAAGTTTGTTTCGATGATACCTGAGCGGCCGCCACCGATTGCTGAGCAATATGACAGACCGATTTCTAGCGCTTTGCCAGATGCATCTTTGTCTACAGCAACAAGGCAAGGCACGCCGCCGCCTTTTGAGTATTCGCCACGTACAGTGTGACCAGGGCCTTTTGGCGCCATCATGATCACGTCAATGCCAGCTTTTGGCTCGATCAAGCCGAAGTGTACGTTCAGGCCGTGTGCGAATGCGATTGCAGCGCCTTCACGGATATTGTCGTGAACGTATTTTTTGTATGTTTCAGCCTGAAGTTCGTCAGGCATTGTGAACATGATCAAGTCAGCCCAAGCCGCAGCTTCTGCGATACCCATTGTTTTTAGGCCTTCGCCCTCAGCTTTTGCGATAGAGGCAGAACCTTCGCGCAAAGCAACAACTACGTTTTTCGCGCCAGAGTCGCGCAAGTTCAACGCGTGTGCGTGACCTTGTGAACCGTAGCCCAAAATGGCGACTTTCATTTCTTTGATCAGGTTAACATCGCAATCGCGATCATAATATACACGCATGTTTTCTCTCCTAGGTGTGAATTCTGAAGCGAATATAGGGGATAAAGTGAATGAGTTCAGCGTTGCAATTAGGCTAATATTGTGAATAAAATGTACTTATAATTCTCAAATTTGGAATTTTTGATGAAAATCATTCTTGATGATCTCGATTGCAGCATCTTGCGGCAATGGCAAGCGGATCCTACGCTATCACCTGCTGACCTTGCAGAACGCTGTGGCTTGACTGTGGCCAAGGTCACGCGCCGTCAAGCGCGGTTGCAAGAGGCTGGGGTGGTCAAGGGCATTGAGGCGGTAATTGATTGGGCTGCGCTGGGTTACGCATTCGAAGTCTCACTGCGTGTGACCTTGGACAAAACGATCGATCGCGCTTTTGACGAATTCATCGAGGCAGCCCGTTGTGTGCCGGAAGTGATTGAAATTCAGACCTTCTTGGGACGTGTTGACGTTCGCCTTTCTGTGATTGCACGGGATATGGCGCATTATCAACATATCTATAGGTCCAGTATCTTAACGTTGCCGCACATTGCAGATATTGAGGGATTGATGCGGGTGGCTGAGATTAAGTCTAATGAAAGTTTGCCGTTATGATCGAGATTGATGACTTCGATCGCGCCTTGTTGCGTGCGCTGCAGCGTGACGCCAATCAAAGCGCAGGTGCGTTAGGGCGTGAGATTGGGATGTCCCAACCAGCCACTTGGCGCCGAATTCGGCGATTGCAGGAGGCTGGCGCAATCAAAGGACGGCGTTTACATCTGGATGCTGAGGCGTTGGGGTTTGGCGTGACAGTGTTCTTGGGCGTTAAGTTGGCTACCAAAGGGCGGGTGAGTCTGGATGATTTTGAGAGAGCGGTAAGTGCGATCCCTGAAATTCAAAAAGTCGAACACGTGTTGGGCTTCTACGATTATCGCCTGCGGGTTGTTGCACGGGACTTGTCCGACTTCGAAAGAGTTTTGCGTCGACGTATCATGACTTTACCAGGTGCAGGTGAGGTGGAGGCCAATGTGTTGCTGAGTGAAGAACGCCTTCCTGGTCCGCTTTGAACACTTCCACGCCCTGATCAATTTTTTCAATTGGGCATCAATTCAGAAGTTGCCCTTGGCGCACATCGCTTCGGCGCATAGGGTCAAAAAATGAAACTATTTCTCATTACAGCGCTCACAATGATGGCTTTCGCATCCAACTCAGTCCTCAACCGCATGGCGCTTGATGGGGGACATATAGATCCGTCCAGCTTTGCAGCTGTGCGGATCGTTGCGGGTGTGATTGCTTTAGGTCTTATGCTTGCGATCCGTCGCGAAAAGTTACCGCTTTGGGAAAAATCACGCATACTGGGTGCCTTGTCACTTGCTGCCTATATGATCGGATTTTCATTGGCTTATGAAAGTTTAGATGCAGGTTTGGGTGCGTTGATCTTGTTTGGGGTCGTCCAAGTGGCGCTGTTCATCTACGGAGCGATCAGTGGGACTGCGCCGACAAAGCGTGAACTTGTGGGTGCGAGCATTGCCTTTATTGGCCTGTTGATTGCGCTTTGGCCGAGCGAAGATAGCGAAACTACGTTGGTTTGTACCGCTCTGATGGTTGTTGCGGGCCTTGGGTGGGCTGCCTATACATTGGCAGGGCGCGGGGCACAGAGCCCACTGGCTTCAACGGCTGCAAATTTCGTGTTGGCTATGCCGCTGCTCTTGTTTTTATTGATCGGTCAAACACTTGATGTGAGTTTTACAGGTATCGCTTTAGCCGTTTTGGCAGGGGCAATTACGTCCGGAATGGGCTATGCTTTGTGGTATTCAATTCTCCCACAAATGAATCCCAGTACAGCGGCGGTTGTCCAACTTAGTGTTCCGATCATCGCTATAGTTGCAGGTGCCGTTTTGCTAGGTGAAGTTATTAGCATTACAGTGATTGTCGCTGCGGGATTTGTCGTTGGTGGTATTGGACTAGCGGTCACGAAACGATCAGTTCAAGCGGATCATACATAAGGTCACAATTGGGATCAAAAGCCACACGTCCTAAACTGGACGGTTTATGCATCGTTTTGGCCAATTCAGCCTCACTCACCCAAACATGTCTGTTCACGACATTCTCTAGGTCTTTCCAGTCGTCCGCGATGTTTGTTTTTCCATTGAGTGTACACCGAAAGAAGACCTCGACTTGATGGTAGTCTTTTTCTGGCATTTGAAATTCGTTCACAAGGGCTGGTGCGCCAACTATTATGTCTAACCCAGTTTCTTCAAAAACCTCACGTTTTAAGTTTTCTGGTAAGCTGGTTCCAATATTCACACCACCACCAGGTGTACACATCAGCGGGCTTTTTTGCCCAGCCCATGCGTTGACCAAGAGCAATCTATCTTTGTGAATGATGATCGCGCGAACGGCGACACGCGGCTGCTTTTCTGACATTTCTTAGGTTCCAGTGCGAATGAATGACGCACCACCATTCCATGTGAAGGTATGAAGGTCTATCTGCATCATTATGCAACAAGTATTTGCCATTTTAATAGCATTGAACTGCGCCGGACCTGCGGCAGCCAATTGCGTCGTATTAATCCATGGGTTGGCGCGCACGGAATCCTCTTTTGCGCTGATGGAGACGGCTCTTGAAGCCGTCGGATATTCAGTGGTGCGCCCTGGTTATCCTTCAACCAAAGCAACTATTTCTGACTTGGCAGACGCCACCATTCCTGCGGCCGTTGCATCCTGTCCTGAAGGTCAAATTAACTTTGTGACTCACTCAATGGGAGGGATTTTGGTACGTGATTGGCTGAACCGAAATCGCCCCAAAAACCTTGGCCGTGTTGTTATGTTGGCTCCACCTAACAAGGGCAGCGAAATTGTTGATGCGTTTTCAGGTCTGTTTATCTTCGATAAAATCAATGGACCTGCTGGGCTACAGTTAGGCACAGGCAATGAAAGCCTGCCGCTGTCCTTACCCGCAGTCGACTATCCTGTTGGTGTAATTGCGGGTGACCAATCGCTTAACGTTTATTTTTCTAGGCTTTTGCCCGGTGCCGATGACGGCAAAGTTGCTGTGAGTTCAACTGTTGTTGCTGGCATGAAAGATCATATCATTCTGCCTGTGACTCACACATTTATGATGAACAACCCAAGGGTTATTACTGAGACGATCCTGTTCCTAGAAACGAGTGCTTTTGATCCGTCCATTAGTTGGGCAGATGCATTGCTTGAGCGTTTGGGTTGCGAAGGATTTGACTGCCTAAAGGGCAATCCGAACGTAGAACGCTGAGGGCTGCTGCTTGCGGCGCACTAACCTAAAAACGTTACTCATTATTTGATGCGATTAAAATGACCCATCTTGCGATCGGTTTTCACCTCTGCTTTGCCATATAGATGCAGCGCTGTATTTGGCTCAGCAGCAAGCGTAGGTACGCGGTCCATGTCGCGACCAATTAGATTTTCCATTACAACGTCAGAGTGACGTTTCCCATCGCCTAAGGTCCAACCTGCAATGGCGCGAATATGCTGTTCAAACTGATCAACTGCACAGCCATTTTGTGTCCAGTGGCCCGAATTATGTACGCGCGGTGCGATTTCGTTCACGATCAATCCGTTTTGGGTGACGAACAATTCGACACCTAAAACGCCAACGTAATCCAGTGCATTCAAAATGTTTGCAGCGATTAGGATAGCATCTGTTCGCATGCTTGGAGATAGACGGGCAGGGATTGTTGTCGTATGCAAAATACCATTGCGGTGTATGTTTTCGCCGGGATCATAGCATGCCACTTCGCCTGTAACACTACGTGCCGCAATGACTGATACTTCGTGCGTAAAGCTAACAAAGCCCTCTAACACTGCTCCGTTGCCGACCATGTCTTTGAACGCACTAGAAGCGTCGTCAGCCTTCATAATCCGCGCCTGGCCTTTCCCGTCATAGCCAAACCGGCGCGTTTTTAGGATGGAGGGGGTACCAATGCTGTCCATTGCAGTTGCTAATGCTGAGTCATCGGGAATGTCAGCGAAAGGTGCGACGCTTAACCCAAGGCTTTGCAAGAAGTTCTTTTCGGTTAAGCGATCTTGCGAGATGCGCAAGGCTTCGCGACCTGGACGAATTGGGCGCAAAATTTCAAGTAAGTCGAGAGCGGAAGTCGGGACATTTTCGAACTCATAGGTGATTACATCGACATCAGCGGCAAAGGCATGCAAAGCATCAGCATCCTCATATGCAGCAGTCGTGACGCGATCAGCAACTTCACCAGCAGGCGGGTTAGCCCCAGGTTCAAAGATATGGGTTTTGAATCCTAAGCGGCTTGCTGCGACACTTAGCATGCGGCCCAGTTGGCCACCGCCCAAAATTCCGATCGTTGAGCCGGTTGTCAGTGTATCAGTCATCAGTGGGTACATCCGGAATTGAGGCGGACAAGTAATTGCGCCATGTGTCTAAACGGGTGGCCAGCTCGGGGTCCTGAAGGGCCAGAATACCAGCGGCCATTAACGCGGCATTGGTTGCACCCGCGCCGCCAATTGCCATAGTCGCAACGGGAAACCCACGTGGCATTTGTAGTATTGAATACAGGGAATCTACACCCGAGAGAGCCTTGGTTTGAACAGGTACACCAACAACAGGCACACGGGTTTTGGAGGCCATCATGCCTGGAAGATGCGCTGCACCGCCAGCACCAGCAATAATAACCTGCAATCCACGATCAACAGCGGTCTTGCCATACTCCCACAACCGATCAGGCGTGCGGTGAGCTGAAACGATCTTGGCCTCATAGGGGACGCCCAGTTGATCAAGAATATCAGCGGCTTCACGCATAGTTGGCCAATCTGATTGGCTGCCCATGATAATGCCGACTTTGATTAGTGCAGTAGTTGAGTGCTGTGTCATGTTGATAAGCCTCTGTTTGGCGAAGCGGAGATTATAGCGGGATGGACGTTCGAGGCAACGCTGAGAGGCACAGCTAGCAAAAATTAAGCGATAATATCTGGAGTTAGCCGATCTTCGATTACCGTAATCCGGTCTTTAAGCCATAGTTTTTGCTTTTTGAGGCGCCGTAGGGTCAATTGATCGCTAGTCCTGGCCTCAATCAATTTGCTGATCGCTTCATCCAATGCGCGATGGTCCGTACGAAACACTTCCAATTCAACGCGTAACACGTCGTCGGTTTTCATGGATATGTCTGATTGATCGTTCATTGCGCTGATTCTAACTCGTATTTGAAGGTTTCAATATAAGGTGTTGAAAAGGCTACGCATAGGTATTTAATCAAAGGTCTTGTTGGACGGTTAACTCCTTCCCATATTAATACAAGAAGGTTGCCAAGATTTGGGGCCTAAATTGACTGTCGCTTAATTAGAAGGACGTGTCGCATGACCAAAATGACCCTTGCTTCGTACCCTCATATGTTGGGTTTCGAACAACTTGAACGATTGCTGGAACGCACTGCCAAAACTGGCAATGAAGGCTATCCACCATTTAATATCGAACAAAGCTCTGATCGTTCTTATCGTATTACATTGGCCGTGGCTGGTTTTGCCGAAGATGAATTGGCAATTACCGTTGAGGATCGCCAGTTGGTAATTCGTGGACGAAACACAGATGACGTTGAGGGACGAGTTTTCCTGCATCGTGGCATCGCATCACGTCAATTTCAACGCTCATTTGTATTGGCTGAAGGTGTTGATGTGGGCGAAGCCGTTATGGAAAATGGACTGCTGCATATCGATTTGACACAGGCCAAAGCTGAAACAGTGGTCCAGACGATCAACATTAAGAAAGGATAAGTCATGCATTCAGAATATAACTTCGACGAAGAGCTGTCAGTTGATACTGACCGGATGGTTTACGTGAAATCAGTGTTGGTAAGCGATTTGCCAAGTGAAGTTCAGAACCAAGTCGACGGCGTTAAGAAATTATTCGCAGTTCACGATGCCGATGGTAAGCAATTGGCGTTGGTTGGCGATCGTCGCCTTGCTTTCGCGCTTGCCCGTCAACATGACTATAGTCCCCAACCGTTGCACTAAACGCGATGATGCGCTGGCTTGTATGTTTGGTTTGGCTTTTTGCAACGCCAACATATGGCCAGAATGCGTCTCTTATTTTCACGGATGAAGATGCCAAGGCGCTGAAAACAGAAATGTTGGCGAAAGCGGACAAAGATGTTCGCGTATTTTTTGCTGAGAACTTTGGGCGAAATATCGAAAATCCAATTGCGCTGATTGGCACTAGTGATCCAAGTTTGTTAAATGAGCATCTTTTCAAAGCCTTAAAGGAGATGGGGCGGAGGCAACGACCGTCGCCCGTTGATGTCGGTAAGTTGTGTTATGAAAAACTGATTGGTGCCGCGGCTAATCGTCCTTATACTGTTATGTGCTGGCTGAGACCTAAGGCGTATGATCGAAGATGGTTGGCCTCAATTGAGCAACGACTGCCTCCAATCTTAGCCCATGAATTCACTCATCAATTACAATACCATCTGGCAAATGATGCTCCGCCCTAGCGGATAAGCGGCACCAAAGAATTATTGCTTGGCCCAAATTGGATGGTCGAGGGAACCGCCGAAGTGTTCGAGTGGATTTATAGCGTTCAAGTGCAAGGAAAAGATGCGGCTAATACTGCTGATCAAGCGTTGTTTAACATGCAAACAGGTGCACTGCGCAGTCGATTGACGTTAACGCAACTCACTGATGCAGGGAGCACAAAAGTGCGTGGCGGCTATGGCACAGCGCGGTTTGTAGCATTTGTTTTGGCGCAACGTAACGGAACTGAAGATTTGTTGGAGTACTTCGCTGTCTTGGGGCAAACCAAGGATCGTGACGTTGCATTTGAAAAGGTCTTTGGCTTGTCCTTTGACAAATTCGAAGCAGACTTTGAGCGAATTCGTCGTGATTTCACAGCGGCCAAAGAATATGTAAAAGGACAATAAGCATGACAAACACGTTGAAATCGTTTGAGTTCGACTGGGTCGATGCATTCACCAACAAGCCATTTGGAGGCAACGGGTGTGCAGTGGTTCATGGCGGTGCAGAGTTAAGTGTGGATACATGCCTAAGTTATGTACGAGAAACATCATTGGTTGAATGCACGTTTACCGGACCGTCTGACGTTGCGGATATAAAAGTACGGTACTTTTTGGCCAGCCATGAGATTCCGTTTGCTGGCCACCCCACAATCGCAACAGTTGCCGCTATGCGTAGTCGTGGTCTGATTGGTGAGGGGTCTTTGGTGTTGGAAACTTTGGCTGGGTTGGTTTCCATCATTGTTGAGGGGGCCAATATACAGATGACCCAGATCGCACCAAAGTTTGGACCCAAAGTTCCTGCTGATATAGTTGCAGCAGTGGGTGGGGTAACTGCAGAAGATATCGTCGGCGAGCCGCAAGTTGTGTCTACTGGATTGCCGTTTTGTATCACAGTCCTGAAGTCAGTAGATGCGCTGAAACGTGCATCACTGAATTTGGATGCATTGGGGCGGTACAATTCCCATCTCGGGCAAACTGCGAATGGCATTATGGAGCCGTTTTGGGTTGTTCAAGAAGGGGCTACGCCTTTGGGTGATACGTTCTCGCGCTTGTTGTTAGCTCCACCAAGCCCGCTAGAGGATCCTTTCACAGGGTCGGCGACAGGTGCGATGGCTGCCTATTTGTGGGCAAACGGTTTGATCTCTGAACCCGTGTTTGTTGCAGAACAAGGTCATGGGATGGGCCGCGCAGGTCATGCGCAGGTTAAGGTATTAGGTCACCGCGATGCGATCACAGGTGTTGAAGTCTCAGGTGAAGGTTTCGTGTTGATGTCTGGAACCATCAATCTACCCTGATAATGAAAAAAGAGCAGAGTTAACTCTGCCCTTCTGGGTGGGTACAGCTTATTCTGCAGCGATCAGGCCCATGCTTTCAAGTTTCAACAGAATTTGGTGTGCACATGTGTCCACATCTACGTTCAATGTCTCAACACGGAGCTCTGGGTTTTCTGGAACGTCGTATGGATCAGAGATGCCTGTAAACTCTTTGATCTTGCCTTCACGCGCCAGCTTATAAAGGCCTTTGCGGTCGCGCTTTTCACATTCCTCAATTGATGTAGCAACGTGGATCTCAAGGAATGCACCAAAGGCTTCAACGTCTTCGCGTACAGTGCGACGGGTCGTTGCGTATGGTGCGATTGGCGCACAGATTGCGATGCCGCCATTTTTAGTGATCTCTGAAGCAACATAACCGATACGGCGAATGTTCAAATCGCGGTGCTCTTTAGAAAAGCCCAGTTCGGATGATAGTTTTTTACGAACAATATCACCGTCTAAAAGCGTAACAGGGCGGCCACCCATTTCCATCAACTTAACCATCAAGGCGTTCGCGATG
>JAOEQC010000048.1 GCA_028388995.1 Ascidiaceihabitans sp.
CTGGATGGATGGCTTAGCAGCGGCCACGGTTGTGGACTTTGATCCGGCTTAAGACTTCCTTCTGTATCAATATGACCCATCTGTGCCAAAGCCCGTCATTACATTTGAAATTGGTTCCGACGACAACGCCCAGATGATGGTCGATGGCCACGCTACGCTTGTTATCGAAAACGTTGACTTCGCTATTCTGGATTCAGACAACGTATTTCTAATGCCGTTTGCCTAACTTGGCGCGCCATTAAGCAACCATCACACCATTGACGCCCGCCAAAACACACGCATAACATCTGCTTGGTAATTTTGTGTTAAGGTTTGGTGTGTTTTTTACAGTGGCTGTATCGCTGTCTGCGTTGCTAACCCTGTACCGACTCTTTCAACTTGTCTTTGGTGGGTCTCCCGCAAAACCTGCCATCCCAAAGGCGCAAACGACCACAACGCGCCATAGAATGGAATCAGTCGAATCTTCACCGCCTCTCCTCACGGTTATTTACAATTTTGACCCTGCTGAAGACCTCGTTGCACTCGTGGCTGTAGACCAATCAGAAACAATGTTGGCTGTAGAGGAAGATGGTAAAGACGCTGTGATTTTTATCGGCAATTCCGCGCTCTCACGCGTGATTGGGGCGGCTAAAACATTGACTGCAGCCCATGTAACCTTCATTTCTGAAGACGTTGCAGGCACTTTAAGGGCCATGCATTACTATTCAGACCAAATGCCGAACAAGGTAAACATCCAAAGTGACCAAATCGAACGACACATCTGGAATGCTCACAAACGAACAATGGGACGCCCTTTTGTGCGCGTCTATAACCGGGACTGAATGTGCTTTTTTGAGGATCCAGAGACCGAACAAGAGCGGATAGTTGTGATTTACAACGCCCGCAACGCACCACCTGTTGTGACGATGGACATCAATGGCTCTCAATCCTTGGTCACGCTAAAAGCAGACGGCGCTCCGCTTGCGGTTATGTCGTGCCATTCAACAAAGGTTCCAACTGCGGACGACGTTGTATTGGTCGCCCGTCATGGTCCTCAAAACAATTAACGCCCTTCAAATTGTGCAGGGCGTTTTTCAACAAACGCCAAAACACCTTCTTTGAAATCACGCGTACGACCGCATTCACCTTGCTCTGATGCTTCAAGCGAAAGCTGGCCTTCTAGCGTGTTGTCCCACGATCCACGGATTGCACGTTTTACGGATCCAAACGCAGCAGTTGGCCCATTTGCCAAATATGCAGCGCGTGATTTCCAATGATCCACAAATGTATCATCTGAAACGGCTTCCCAGATCATGCCCCAATCGTCCGCTTGGCGGGCTGTGATCTTGTCCGCAAATAGCGCGGCACCCATTGCTTTAGCTGTCCCCATTGAACGTGGCATCGTGTACGTGCCACCCGCGTCAGGCAATAGGCCGATACGTGCAAATGCTTGCAAAAAGTATGCACTCTCGGTTGCGATCACCACATCAAACGCCAACGCAAGGTTCGCACCCGCGCCAGCTGCTGCACCGTTCACGGCCGCAATTGTTGGCACAGGACAATCATAGATCGCCCGCAGCATCGGTTCGTATTCGTCGCGCAGGGTTTGCTCTAGATCAAAACTGTTGCCTGAATTATCGCCCAGGTCCTGTCCCGAACAAAACGCACGCCCAGCCCCAGTTAAGACAACACAGCGCGCCGTGCGCCCACCTTCTTTGACTGCATGTTGAATTTCTGCGCGCATTTGCGTCGACATCGCATTCATCACATCAGGACGATCCAAGGTGATGACGGCAATGTTGTCGTTGAGTTCAAATTTGATCGTTTGGTAATCCATGGCATCTTGTCCTTTTGACTGGCTTAGCCGAAGCATATCAAACGCGTTACGCTGGAAAAGCGGAACCGCACGTCAATCTCTGAAATCATTATCTAATATCTGAGCCAAGCGCGTCATTTCCGCATCGCTCAGGCCAGTATCATCCGTGGTAGATCCCGTGGCTCGCCCACGCAGGTAAATGATCCCCATTCCACCGGCAAGCAACAGCATCAATGGGCCAGACGCCCACAAAAGCAACGTGGAGCCATTCGCACGCGGTTGCAGCAGGACATATTCACCGTAGCGATCAACGATGAAGTCCACCGCCGCTTCATCACTGTCCCCAGAAACCAAACGTTCGCGCAACAGAATACGCAAATCACGCGCCAAAGATGCGTGGCTTTCGTCAATGCTTTCGTTCTGACAAACCAGACAGCGCAGCCCCTTGGACAGATCACGCGCACGGGCTTCCAAGGCAGGATTAACCAAAATCTCGTCTGGCTCGACAGCCCACAATGGCGAGGCCATCAACATCGATAGGAAAACAAAACGTTTCATTCTGCTGGCACCGCTTTGGCGTTTGTTTTGTGCGCCCCTGCGGCCACGCGAAAACGCCGATCTGACAAGCTAAAGCACCCACCAAGTGCCATGAACGCGCATCCAATCCAGATCCAGTTGGTCAACGGTTTCACATAGGTCCGTACAGCCCAACCGCCTGCGTCCTGCTCATCGCCGATCACAACATAGACGTCGCGGGCCAAATTATAGTCAATGGCTGCCTCTGTCGTTGGCATCTGGGCCACAGGATAAATCCGCTTTTCTGGACGCATCTCTGACAAAACATGCCCATCTTTGGACAATGTGATATCGGCGATCGTTGCCAAATAGTTCGGCCCCTCAGAATCCGCGACCCCGTTCAAGGTGATCGTATACGCCCCTACATCATAGGGCTGGCCGATTTGGGCCACGCGAATATCCTCGTACTGCCAAGACGTAATGCCTGCGACGCCCAGCATGGTAATCCCAAGACCTGAATGCGACAGCATCTTGCCCCAATCTGCACGTGGCAAACGCAGTAACCGACCCCAACGGCCGCCCCCGCGCCCGGTACGCGACGCCAGATCAATGACAGCGCCCATGACAACCCACGCAGCTAAGAACACGCCAATTGGTCCCAGGATTGAACGACCTGTCTGCATCACCCAAACCAATCCCGCAATTGCAAGCGCCAGAACAAACGTATAGCGCAGCGGATAAAACGCGCGCTTAATCTCTGCGCGCTTCCACGGCATCATCGCGCCCACTGGCAAAACCAGCCCAAGCACCAACATAAACGGCGTAAATGCCATGTTGAAGAACGGCGGACCAACCGACAATTTGCGGTCAAAGAACATCTCAGCCACCAAGGGCCACATTGTACCCACAAAAACTACGAAACAGCTGACAGCAAGAAGGATGTTGTTGGTCAATAACGCACTTTCACGGCTGACCAGTCCAAAGACGCCCTTTGCTTCCATCGTCCCTGCGCGCAAGGCGAATAGGATCAACGCACCGCCAGTAAAAAAGCCAAGGATCATTAGGATAAACACACCCCGCTCAGGGTCGTTGGCAAAGGCGTGCACAGAAGTCAGCAAACCCGAACGCACGATAAACGTGCCAATCAATGAAAAGCCAAAGGCCAAGATCGCCAGCAAAATTGTCCAAGATTTCAAGCTTTCACGCTTTTCGACCACAATGGCAGAATGCAGCAAAGCAGCAGACAGCAACCACGGCATAAAGGATGCGTTTTCAACCGGATCCCAGAACCAGAACCCACCCCAGCCAAGTTCATAATAGGCCCACCATGACCCAAGCGCGATGCCGATGGTCAGGAAAATCCACGCCGCCAATGTCCAAGGGCGGACCCAACGGCCCCACGCCGCATCCACACGCCCCTCAATCAATGCAGCAACGGCAAAACTGAATGCCATGCTTAGACCCACATAGCCCAAGTACAAAAATGGCGGGTGAAACGCCAAACCAGGGTCCTGCAACAACGGGTTCAAATCCTGCCCATCAAAGGGCGGAACGGCAAGACGCGTAAACGGGTTTGAGGTGAACAGAATAAATGCAAAGAACGCCACGCCAATCGCGCCCTGAACCGACAAAACACGGGCCCGCAGGCTGGGTGGCAGGTTGGTCCCAAACCACGCAGCCGTAGCGCCAAACAGGGATACGATCAGAACCCAAAGCAACATTGATCCCTCGTGGTTGCCCCATGTGCCACTGATTTTATACAGCATTGGTTTGGCAGAGTGGCTGTTCTGAACAACCAGCAACAGACTGAAATCAGACGATATAAACGCCCACATCAATGCTCCGAATGCAAAGGCCGTTAACATGAATTGTGCCGACGCGGCAGGTTCTGCAACCGCCATCCATGACCGCCATCCCTTGTGGGCGCCGACCAATGGAACAAAGGTCTGAACGATCGCGACCATAAAGGCTAAAATCAGGGCAAAGTGTCCAAGTTCAGTGATCATCAATGGCATCCATTTTGAAAAGCTAAGCCAACTATAGGCCCTGCCCCAAACCACGCCAATGATATTCGCGCATAACAGCGGTTCACATTGTCGCGGGTCACTGGTTGCGTTTGCGCCATGCATCAAGTGCCGCATTGGCATCTGGCGCTATTGAGGCCACAGACAGGCGAACATCTGGGCCGCTGTCAGCCACACCAACGCTCTCTGCCCGCAACTCTTTCAGTGCTTTTATATTGTGCATCACTTGCGGAACATGCGCCATAGTTCCCACAATTTCACGCTGAAACTTCTGGCTTTTCACCTGATGCCCTGCCCCAAAATAGAACGAGACAATAACGCCCAACAACCACCACATCGGTTCAGGTACCAGCGCAATACCTTGCATTCGCTGCGAAAACCACAAGGGATCGATCATGGCCGCCACGAACAACCCAAGTGTCCCAAGGGCCAATGCAGGACGCGGCAAGCGGTTCACCCCATCCATAAAGTGATCAAACCAATCTCGGCGAGGGATCGCAAACTCCTGACCATATTCACACATGACCTGCATTTGAACCTGCGCGCCACGCTGTGAACCGGCCTCGGCGTTCTCACGAAAAACTTCTACAGTGTCGCGGACCATGTTGCCGCCACCACCAAACATCAATTGAAACATTCGTTCGACCATGCCCATGACGCGACCCTTTGTTAAACTGTGACTGTGACAGATGGTATTTGGGCGCGATGAATTCTTCGGGGCGTCGAATCCACCCGCCCTTTTGACCTGCAAGCGTGCGCGCGTATGTGCGGCTGGCGAGACGGCGATCAGCAAGGCGCAGATAATGATTGCGCAGCGCAATGCCATATGCGTCGATCAAATAGCCCCCCGCGGTCTCGAACGCGGCCTGAACCGAGGCGATAGATTGAGGGCCAAGTGCGCCATCAACAACAACTTCAAACCCCATATCAATCAACAAGCGTTGAAGTATGAGAACCGCGTTGCCACCTGCGTTCACATACATATAGAAGACTGTCGCCTGCAGGGGCTGCAGCAATTGCGCGATCAGCGGCCCCTCAAAGTAGTGTTTGATGAAAAGATCGACGGCTTGTGTACGGCCCAGCATCTGCACATCGTGTTTGTCCACATCCCCATCATGATCAAAGTCCAGACCAAGACGCCGCATGGTGTGAATGGTCACGCCAAAATTGGTGGCCCCACCCGGATTATCAGGATCATTCACATAGCCGCCTTCGCGGTCCACAATCTGTTTGGCAATCTGTCATACCGTTTGCATTACCTAATCCTTTAGCCATTTCTGACCAGGTAAAGATGATTAAATCAGGTTAATTCCAAGTAGCTACAGCGTTCGTTAGCTGCCTTCAGGCTCCACATAGACGCCCTGTGCCTTGAGGGCGTCAATAACCTCAGTCGGCATATAGTTCTCGTCATGTTTGGCTAGTATTTCAGTGGCTTCAAAGACACCGTTGATCAAACGACCCGTACCCACCATGCCCTGATTTTCCTCAAACAGGTCGGGCAAAACACCCGAATAGATAGCAGGAACAGACGCGCCACCATCCGTGACCACGAATTGAATTGTTTCACCCTGACCACGCACAAGGCTGCCAACCTCGACCAACCCACCGATGCGAAAGACCTCGGATGAGCTGGGCGGATCTTCAACCACTTGAGACGGAGAACGAAAGAAATTGATGCCATCGCGCAAGGCATAGCCAATCAGAACAGTCGAAAGGACCAAGGCAACAGCCATGATCGCAATCACTTGAATACGGCGTTGTTTTTTAAGCGATTTCATTACAATTCCTAAGGTATCAAGGGAACAACGGGGCCATCATCAGACCTGTTGTCTCTTGAATACCTAGCATCAGATTGGCATTTTGCAACGCCTGCCCACTGCTTCCCTTGGTCAAATTATCGAGTGCTGCGATCACAATCGTGCGTCCTTCGATCCGATCGGCAACAACACCGATGTGGCAAAAGTTTGAACCCCGAATGTGACGCGTGCTTGGGGTTTCGCCCATTGGCAACACTTCGATAAACGGTTCATCCACGTAGGCCGCAACCATCGTGTCATAGATCACTTGCGCATCGCCCTTAACATAGGTCGTCGCCAGAATACCGCGGTTTACAGGGACAAGATGAGGGGTAAACTGAATTTTGACCTCACGTCCGGCTAAAGCACTGAATTCTTGATCAAATTCACCCAAGTGGCGGTGTGTACTGCCCACAGCATAGGCGTGATAGCCCTCAGATAATTCAGCATGCAAAAGGTTCTCTTTCAACGCACGGCCTGCACCAGAGACGGCACACTTAAGATCCAGAATTATCTCGTCCAGATCAATAACCCCGGCAGCAATCAAAGGGCGCAGCACGAATTGGCCCGTCGCCGCATTGCAGCCGGTTCCTGCCACCAAACGCGCGGTCTTAATCTCTTCACGGTAAAATTCGCTTAGGCCATAAACCGCTTCACCTTGCATCTCTACAGCGCCGTGTGGATTGCCATACCACGCCGCGTAGGCCTCAGGATCACGCAGACGGAAGTCAGCACTAAGATCAACAATCTTAAGGGATTTCGGCAGGTCACGAATGACCTCTTGGCTGGTTTTATGTGGCAATGCGCAAAAACACAGATCGATGCCAGACCAATCAATCTCATCAAACTTAACCATGTCCGGAAGATCTAGATGGCGCAGGTGTGGAAAGACGGAATTAAGAGTTTTACCCGCTTTAGAATACGCGCCTAACGCTCTGATTTCCATAGAAGGATGTTCAGATATTAGGCGAATAAGTTCTGCACCCGTGTAGCCACTGGCACCCAAAATTACGATAGAATAGGTCATGTTTTTCTCGATATATTAGTAAAGATCACGCTGCAGTAAAGGTGATCTGTCGTCGCAAGAATTGGGTGGCACGGTTGCTGACTTGTTTGGGATCGCCCGTGGTCAGGTAAGCTGGTTCGCCACTGCCGATTTTGTCACCGTGACGTGTCAGGTAATCAGCCAAGCTTTCGCCCACCAAATTGGCCTGTGAAAACACCTTCACATCAGCGCCAAGCGCTTCTTGGAAGGCATCCAACATCAAAGGGTAATGGGTGCAGCCCAAGATGGCCGCCTGTGGCTTGGGCATTTTACGCGTCAACGCATCAACATGCGAACGCACCATCGCTTCGGCCAAAATGAAATCACCGCCTTCAATGGCATCCACAACACCGCCGCAGGCCTGCGCCTCAACATCCACACCAATCGCGCGGAACGCCAATTCGCGTTGGAATGCACGGCTCGCCACAGTCGCAGGGGTCGCAAACAACGCAACATGTTGCACATCAACTTCGCGCGGTGGTGAATTGTCACCCCAATCACGCTCTGTCAGGGCCTCGATCAACGGAACAAACACACCCAAGACGCGCTTGCCCTCAGGGATCCACCCTTCTTGCATACGGCGCAGGGCAGCAGCAGAGGCCGTATTGCAGGCCAAAATCACAAGGTCACAGCCCGCATCAAACAGCCGCTGAACGGCCGCACAGGTCAATTCATAGATGTCATCCGCTGTGCGCACGCCGTAAGGCGCATGCTCGCTGTCCGCTAGATAGATAAAGTCAACATCAGGAAGACGCTTTTGCGCGGCCTCAAGTACAGTTAATCCACCTAAACCACTATCAAAAATACCAACTGCCATGCGTCATCAGGCGCGATGCCTGTCCTCAAATTCATATCCAAGATCAAATGATTTGATCGGATTTGGGTTCAGCTCATACGTGGCTTTGCGCAGGAAATCCATCATCTGTTTGGAATCCTTTGCAATCGGGTCCAACACATCGCGCCCAATCGGTTCCCCGATTACGACCCGCACTGGTGTGTCCACGCGTTTCTTAAACTCCTTGATCAATAGCCCAAGGCGCAATGTCGAGTGCAAATGGCTGGCGATCTGAAACAGGCGGCTGGTGTGGCCGTCAAAATAGATAGGGATCACAGTGGCATTTGATTTGGCAATCATACGCGCGGTAAAGCTGCGCCACATCGGGTCCATTGGGCGACCAAAGGGACGTTCGGCCGTACTAACTGTGCCGCCAGGAAACACGCCAATCGCGCCGCCCTGCCCGAGGTAATCCAATGCCGTCTTGCGTGTCGCAATATTGGTTTGAACCCCTTCGCGCGTCTCATCAAAGGAGATCGGCAAAACAATGCGGTTCAGATCCTCTGCCTTGCGAAACACGCTGTTGGCCAAAATGCGAAAATCGCTACGGGCTTGGGACAGGATATGACCCATCATCAGCCCATCCAAGATACCATAAGGGTGATTGGCGATCAAAATAACGGGCCCCTCGCTGGGAATATTGGACAGCGCACCACCAACGATATCAAGGCTAAGACCATAGAGATCGACCATCACCTGCCAAAAATCACGCCCCTGCGCGACTTCATCTTCATACCCTTTTGCCCGTTTGATCAGGCGCAATCGGCCCGTCGTGTTTTCCAGCAACCGCACCACTGTTCGACCACTGCGCGTTTTTACAGAATGCGCATAACTTATCTCGCGGGCAATTTCGCGTGTGTTCAATGACATTATTTGCCTCTGCCTCCACTGCTTTTGATAGGGCAATTAATCCCTCAAATCAGCAATGCCCAGTGTTTATGACACGAACGTAACCAATACAAAGCGATCTTGATTATTCTGCCGCTTTGTTCAGCGTTTCAGCACCCATTCGAATGGCAATTAACAACTCCTCACGCCGTTTGGCCGCCTCACCCTCGTTCTTTAGCTTCACAGGACCAAACCCACGGATTTGCAGCGGCAGTTCTGCTAAGGCGACAATTGCATCGCGGTTTTGATCATTCAAAACCTTCAGGACAGTTTTCATATCCGTCTCATATTGCGTGATCAGCGCGCGTTCCATCTTGCGTTCAGCGGTGTAACCGAACACATCAAATGGCGTGCCACGCAGAACCTTCAGCTTTGCCAACAGGCGCAGCGGGCGTTCAAGCCACGGCCCAAATTCGCGCTTAATCGGTCGCCCATTCGGCCCCATCTTGGACAGGATGGGTGGGGCCAGATTAAAGGTCATCTTAAAGTCGCCATCAAACTCTGCCCGCGCTTTACTACGGGTATCAAGAAGCAGGCGTGCCACTTCGTATTCATCTTTATAAGACAACAACTTATGGTATCCGCTAACCGCAGCCATGCGCACCGCGTCATCAGAAATACCGTCCAAAAATTTACGATACCGTTTGGCCAATCGTTTGTCTTGATACCCAACCAACTGTGCGGCACGGTAATCTATCTTTTCCGCCATGCTGGTTGGCAGTGAAACCACCTTTGGGGCCAAAATGGCAGCGGCATCCTCTGGAAACAGCACAGCCCAACGCCCAATTTCAAAAGCGCGCAGGTTGCGCTCCACAGCAGTGCCGTTCAGCGTAATCGCTTGGACAATCGCGTCTTGTGAAAGGGGCACAAAACCACGCTGCCAAGCCGCACCAAAGATCATCATGTTTGAGAAAATTGAATCCCCCAACAATGCTTTGGCAAGATCAGAGGCGTCAAACAACGACACGTCGTCACGCAAACGGGCCTCTAACGCTAAGGTCATCCGCTCTGTTGGCAATCTAAACTCTGTGTCGCGGGTGAAATCGCCGGTGATGATTTCATGAGAGTTCACAACAGCGCCTGTGCGCCCCACTTGGGTCAATCCCAGCGTCTTTGCCCCCGCCGACACAACCAGATCACCACCAATCAACACGTCACACTCGCCTGTCGCCACGCGAATGGCCGAAATATCATGGGGATCATTGGCTAGGCGGCAATGGATATGCACCGCACCACCCTTTTGGGCCAGCCCCGCCATTTCCATCATGCCAGCGCCTTTGCCATCGATATGCGCCGCTTGGGCCATAACAGCACCAATCGTCACAACACCCGTGCCACCAACGCCCGTGATCACCACATTCCATGTGCCATCAATTACTGGCAGTTCGGGCATCGGCAGGTCGGGCAAGGTCAGCTCAGTCGTCGCCTCTTTGCGCACGACAGCCCCTTCAAGGGATACAAAAGACGGGCAGAACCCACTCACACAAGAGAAATCCTTGTTACAGCTGGATTGATCAATCGCACGTTTGCGGCCCAGTTCAGTCTCCTTGGGGACCAAAGACACGCAGTTGGATTGCACACCACAGTCACCACAGCCCTCGCAAACATCCGTGTTGATAAACATACGTTTATCCGGATCAGGGAAGGTTCCGCGCTTGCGGCGCCGCCGTTTCTCAGCAGCGCAGGTTTGGATGTATACAATCGCGCTGACACCCTGAACTTTGGCAAATTTCTCCTGAACCGTTTGCAAAGCGGCCCGTTCATGAATTTCGATGCCTTTCGGAAAGGCGTCAAAGTTCACGTCTTCTTTGTCGTCGTAAACCACAGCCAGGTTGGCAACACCCATCGCCTTCAACTCGGCAACGATCTGTTCAGCAGGCAATCCACCTTCGTGATTTTGGCCACCTGTCATGGCAACCGCATCATTATAAAGGATTTTGTAAGTTATGTTCGTCCCGTTCGCCAACGCCGCCCGTATCGCCATAACGCCAGAGTGGTTGTACGTCCCGTCCCCCAAATTCTGGAAAACATGGTCGCGGGTGGAAAACGGGGCTTCACCGATCCAATTGGCACCCTCGCCGCCCATATGTGTGAAACCAAGCGTTTCGCGGTCCATCCATTGAACCATAAAGTGACAACCAATCCCCGCATACGCACGCGATCCCTCAGGCACTTTGGTCGATGAATTATGCGGACAGCCGGAACAGAAATACGGCAAACGGACCGCTATTTCCTCTGCGTTGTCAGAACGGCGCGCCTCGTCCATTGCGGCCAATCCCGCCACAACACCTTCGGTATTTCGCCCTTCCTCGACCAAAATCTGGCCCAGTTTCTCAGCAATTTCAACCGGATCAAGCGCCCAAGCGGCCCCAAACAGCACCTTGCCATCTTTCATCCCGCCATAAACACGGCGGCCCCGAAGATCATCGAACAAGGCTTCCTTGATTTGGACCTCGATCAGCTTACGCTTTTCCTCGATCACGACGATCAAATCCAGATCATCGGCCCAGGCATTAAAGCCGCGCATATCCAGCGGCCATGTTTGGCCCACCTTATAAGTGGTGATGCCAAGACGTTCTGCCTCTGCCTCATCGATGTTCAATAAAGACATCGCATGAATCAGATCCAACCAATTTTTTCCAGCCGCGACAAAACCAATCTTGGCCTTTTCAGTGCCCCAAACCCGCTTATCCATCTTATTGGCGTGGCTGAACGCCTCAGCAGCGTGCCGTTTATAGTCGATAAGGCGCGCCTCTTGATCGATGCGATCATCGACCAGACGGATATTCAAACCACCTTCAGGCATTTCAAATTCTGGCGTCTCAAAGGACAACCGATGCGGATCACCATCCACAACCGACGTCACCTCTACCGTATCTTTCATCGTCTTCAGGCCAACCCAGACACCCGCAAACCGCGACAGTGCCCAACCATACAACCCGTAATCCATCACCTCTTGCACCCCAGCAGGGCTAACAATCGGCATATAGGCATCGACCATCGCGAATTCAGATTGATGCAAAACGGTTGAGGACTCACCTGTATGGTCATCCCCCATCGCCATCAGCACACCACCCGCAGGCGACGTACCTGCCATATTGGCGTGACGCATCACATCACCAGAACGATCTACGCCTGGGCCTTTGCCGTACCACAGACCAAAGACACCATCGTACTTGCCTTCG
>JAOEQC010000049.1 GCA_028388995.1 Ascidiaceihabitans sp.
CCGTTCTCTGGCCAACCTGAGTGGAAATTTTGGAACGAAATTGAGCGCCATGAGTTATTTAAATCTACAACTTTAGAGAATGGCCGGTTTCTGCTGAAGTGGCTTGCGCTGGCCTACGTGATCGAAACCATGATGATCGCCTATGTGCCAGCGGCATTAATCGCCAGCGTATTAGGTGGCACAGGCGTTGGCCCTATTTTTATGGGTGCTTTGGTCGGGGCCCCTGCTTACCTGAATGGGTATGCCGCGGTGCCACTGGTTGATGCCCTATTGACCCAAGGCATGTCACAAGGCGCGGCAATGTCATTCGTCATAACCGGTGGCGTCAGCTGCATACCCGCAGCAATTGCAGTGTGGGCTTTGGTCAAGCCACGCGTCTTTATTGCCTACTTAAGTTTCGCGATAATGGGCGCCATAATTGCAGGATTAATTTGGCAGGTACTCGCATGATTTACACAGTAAACAGCGAAGAATTTACTGATAGGTAACGATTGCCCCAACTGATTTGATGCGCTATCTCGGTCCAAACGAACCGTATTGCATAGGAGACAATTATGTACCGCGTCTGGAATTTCCTTACGAACTACTCACTACTTTTGATCTTAGGTGCCATTACAGCCCTGATCTGGGCCAACATGGATGTAATCGCGCCTGTCGCGGGCAACCCACATTACTGGGCTGATACGTACCACAGCTTTGTTGAATTCAAGATTTGGGACCATGCCCCGATTGGTCATATGCATGATGGCCATCGTACATTGACCCTGCACTACTTGATCAATGACGTCCTTATGGCCCTGTTCTTTGCGATTGCTGCAAAGGAAGTGTGGGAAGCCCTAATCCTGAAAAACGGATCGCTTCGCGGTAAAAAAGCTGCGACGCCGTTGTTCGCGACAGCAGGCGGCATGTTCGGGCCAATCGCAGTCTACCTCGGCATGGCGTACTTTGTGTTTGGTTCTGAGACATATGACGCAGTTCAAAACGGTTGGGCGATTCCAACGGCAACGGACATTGCATTCTCATACCTTGTTGGCCGTATCGTATTTGGTGCGGGTCATCCTGCGGTCCGCTTCCTGCTCTTGCTCGCCATCGCAGATGACGCGGCTGGCCTTATCATCCTCGCGATCTTCTACCCTTCGGGCGAACTGGCTCCGGAATGGTTGCTTCTTTCCTTGGGTGCAGCAATTGCAGTTTACGTACTGTTCAATTGGTTGCCACGCCACCTAGACCGCGGAAACAAAGCGCGCCCGATTTCTTCCTTCGTCCGTACCAAGCTACATTTCTTCCCATACTTTGTTGCCGGCTGTGCCAGCTGGTATGGCTTCATGGTTTCGGGCCTTCACCCTGCATTGGGTCTGCTGCCGATCGTTGTTACAATTCCACATGCTGACCGTGCTTTTGGTATTTTCAGCGATGCGGAAAAGTATATGACTGACCTGCTGAACCAAATAGAACACGCGCTGAAAACACCGGTTGAGATCATCTTGTTTTTCTTCGGGCTACTTAACGCAGGCGTTCAACTTAGCGCGATTGGCGATGCCACATGGTTGGTCCTTGCTGGTTTGATCATCGGTAAACCACTGGGGATTCTCGCCTTCGGTTGGTTCGCTGCCGTGCCACTTCGCTTGGGTATGCCAGAAGGTATGCGGATCATCGACCTTGTCGTCATTGGCTGCGTGGCCGCGATTGGCTTTACCGTTTCGCTGTTCATCGCGACGGTCGCATTTGAAGGTGGACCTGTCCAAGATGCCGCCAAAATGGGTGCATTGTTTAGCTTCGCGGCAGCAATTATCAGTATTATTGCTGGTAAAGTCTGCCGCGTTCAAAAACAAAACGGCTGAACTCACAGCAAGTAAGAACATAAACCAGCGCCTCGGCGCTGGTTTTTTTGTTTCATGCCCTAATTATTGTGTGAAAAATCACCCCAATAATTTTCATGCCACTCATCCTCACATTCGTTCCTACAACCCTTGGCCGCAGAACCAAACACCTCAATCCCAGAACACTTCCCCTCTGCCCAGCCATCCACTATAGGCATCCTCATGAGCACAAACCCACCAAACATTCGCCCCGACCTCGCCCCTAAACTCCAAGTTCGTGAACCCATGCGTTCCGGCCGGCCCACCATCGGCATGGTATCCCTTGGTTGTCCCAAGGCATTGGTTGACAGCGAACGCATCCTGACGCGCCTGCGCGCCGAAGGGTATGGCGTGTCTCCTGATTATGCAGGGGCCGATGCGGTCATCGTGAACACCTGTGGTTTCCTTGATAGCGCCAAGGCCGAAAGCCTAGATGCCATAGGTGAGGCCCTGAATGAAAACGGCAAGGTCATCGTGACAGGATGCTTGGGCGCGGAACCTGATTATATCCGCGAACACCACCCAAAGATCCTCGCAGTCACTGGCCCACACCAATACGAACAGGTGTTGGATGCTGTGCACAAAGCTGTACCGCCCTCTCCCGATCCGTTCATTGATCTACTCCCAGCTTCAGGCGTATCGCTCACACCGCGCCACTTCAGCTATTTAAAGATTTCCGAGGGCTGCAATCACAAGTGCAAGTTCTGCATCATCCCAGACATGCGCGGCCGCCTTGCGTCCCGCCCTGCCCACGCAGTCATGCGAGAAGCGGAAAAGCTGGTTGAAGCTGGCGTTAAAGAACTGTTGGTCATTTCCCAAGATACCTCAGCCTACGGCGTTGATATCAAACATGCTGAAGATCGCGGGCACCGTGCCCACATTACTGATCTGGCGCGCGATCTTGGGTCACTGGGGGCATGGATACGTCTACACTACGTCTACCCATATCCACATGTGAGGCAGATGATCCCATTGATGGCAGACCCATCAAACGGCGTTTTGCCTTACCTTGATATTCCGTTCCAGCACGCACACCCAGACGTTCTGAAACGCATGGCACGCCCTGCGGCCGCATCAAAAACACTGGATGAAATCGCTGCATGGCGAGAGATTTGCCCAGACATCACGCTGCGCTCAACCTTTATTGTGGGGTATCCCGGCGAAACGGAATCCGAATTCCAAACCTTGCTGGATTGGATGGACGAAGCGCAACTGGATCGCGTTGGATGCTTCCAATATGAAAACGTCGAAGGCGCACGTTCAAATGCACTGCCCGACCACGTGGATGCAGAGATCAAACAAGATCGCTGGAACCGCTTTATGGAAAAAGCCCAAGCAATCTCTGAAGCCAAGCTCCAAGCCAAAGTGGGCAGCCGCATTGATGTGATCATTGATGAAATCGATGAAGACGCCGCCACCTGCCGCACAAAATCAGACGCGCCAGAAATTGATGGCAACCTGTTCATCGATGAAGGTTTTGAGAAACTGAACGTCGGCGACATCGTTACTGTTGAGGTCGATGAAGCGGGCGAATACGATCTTTGGGGCAAACTTGTTTAACCACATAAATCTGCCAAAATTTGCGCGGCACCTATGTCTAAGTGCCGCGCAGCTTTAATTAATCTTCCAGCAAGAATGTGATTTTCATCACAATGCGGTATTCACTGATTTTGCCATCTGTCACGACAACTTTTTGATCCGCAATCCACGCGCCACTGATGCCCTTAAGGGTCTTGGATGCGCGCGCAATGCCGCTTTCCAATGCATCATCAAATGACGTGGTTGAGGATGCGATGACTTCGGTAACTTTTGCGATGCTCATAGTATTTTCCTTTGATTTAAAAATTGGTTTGAGAAAATCAGGGGCCGATCCACAGATTGTATGTGTGTGCACCCAGAGGGTCTGTTGTCTCAACTGCGGCGATCATAACCGGCAAAACTGACCACTATTAAGGGGAAAACAGTGCCATCCCACCCACTAACTAAGGGCTGCCATGCCCTCCCCTATAGCCTGCTCAAACACGCCATACTTGCATTTGTTCCTCTTGTGTTCTACTTAAGTTCTCAATAACAGGAACAAAGGAATCAGTCATGCAACACCAAGCAACGCTACCAGGTATGTTTGCACCCGTTCAGGGCGTGCTTGCGATCGAACCTGCAGTTCCTGCAACAGAAAAACAAATCGCATTTGCAAAATCTATTGCGGGTAAAATGGATGTCACGTTGCCGACATCGCTGTTTGCCAACCGCACCAGCCTGTCTGCGTGGATCGACAAACATAAGCCAAAGCCACCAACAGGTCAGTTCGCCAATTACCCCTCGTCCAAACAGGTGCAATTTGCAGAACGTATTGCGCGGTTCAAGCGGCGCGAGGTGCCGCACGAATGCTTTCTTGACAAAACACTGATGTCGCGTTGGATTGATGGGAACAAGCCACGTTGATAGCGTTGGATTATCGCGCCCGCAGCCCTATCTGTTGGGCATGAGTGAAGAAACCAAAGTTCTATATAACGCGCAGTGCCCCGTCTGTCGGTTTGAAATTGATCATTACCGCAGCTATGCGCAGAAATCAGACCTCGCCATTCGGTTTGACGATCTCAACAGTGATGCCTTGTCGGCGTGGGATATCAGCTCAGATCAGGCGGCGCGCCGCCTTTATGTAGAACACAAAGGTAAGCTGTATTCCGGGATTCCAGCATTCATCATGCTGTGGCGCGAGATGCCACGCTACCGTATTTTAGGGCGGATCGTAGACCTGCCAGCCATCCACTGGATCGCCTGCAAGGTGTATGACCTCGCGTTAGCGCCTGCGATTTATCGTTGGCATCTGTATCGACAGCGGCGCACCTAAAGTTACCCAAAAAAGGCCGTGCACATGTACCCCACCTCTAGAAATGCAACTGTTGCTGATGGGATCGTACACGCCCTATCCATTTCCTTGGGTCTTTATGGTGCCGTTTGGCTGTGGTGCTATTTGCCGATGTGGCGCACCACTGAAATGTCTTGGGCGGTTGGCGTCTACATTGTGATCATGGTCAGCGCGTTCACCGTTTCCGGCGTTTATCACATGACCCCAATTTCGGATTTGCGTGTGCGCCTGCGCCGTGCAGACCACGGTCTGATATTCCTGCGCATTGCCTCCAGCTATACACCGCTGGTTTTGGTCATAAACACGCCGTTCTCCTATGTCGTCTTGGCTGGAGTATGGATCGCTGCGCTAATCAGTTTCTTTTCCAAACTCGTGTTCTGGAAGGGCGAAGGGGGATCCTCCCTCACGCTATACATTGCACTTAGCTGCGCGATGTTCCTCTTGATTTGGCCAATGTGGCAACGCTTGGACCACACCTCGATCTGGTTATTATTGGGAGGTGGCGCGACCTACGGGATTGGCGCGATCTTTTATTCACGCAAAACCATACCCTATCGCTATCCAGTCTGGCACATCTTTGTAACGGCTGCATCGGCTGCATTCTTTGTCGCCATTGCCATCGCGATCCGCTGATTACAGTGCGTCCAAATAGACGCGCACACAGGTTTGCACATGGCGGAAACGATCACCGCCCAAATGCTTACCGCCATACCAACGTGTCACAACGATCAAATGATCGCCTAGCCCCTCGCGCTCTAGCATCCGCACAATGATCATGCCGGCACCGTTTTCGCCGTCATCGCCCTTTAGCGCGCCGGTCGCAGACAGTTGCACAGCCCATGTATTGTGAGTCGCTTTGGCATAGGCCTTGTCACGTTTCAAAAGCTTCAGCGCCGCGTCCACGCCGGCGCGATCCGTCACCGGACAGCCAGAGACCGCATATTTGGACCCCTTGTCCGTCAGGATGTGGCCTAACATCTTCATTGTTTAAATCTCAGACAGGGCTTCTTGCACGACTTGCAGGCGTTCATCGTTGGACGGATGGGTACCAAGGAAACGATCGCCCGGATCAGGAATGCGTTTGATAAACTCCGACCCAATCACAGGTGAATACCCGCCCAAGGCCGTCAATTTTGCTCCAAGGTAATCCGCCTCAAGCTCAAAGTCCTTGGAATACCCACGCACCCCAACCTGAGCGCCCAGCTTCACAGCCTCTTCAACCCCAGCCGGTGCCGCCCCCGATAAGGTTGCAAGACCGCCCAAAATAACAGCCCCGGCGACAGAGTTCTGCTTTTGACGCCCAATGTGGTTCAAAATGTGGTGCGCACCCTCATGCCCCATGACAAACGCCAATTCGTCCGCATTGCCCGCACCCAAAATCAACTTTTGCGTAAAGGCAATAATAGGGCGCTTGTTGGCATCCAGTGTTTGATAGGCGTTGGCTGGACTGTTTGGGTTGCCATCGATGACAATCCGGAAATCACAATCCAATCCAGTCGTTTTAGCGCTGCACTCCCGTTCAATCACAGGCTCCATTGTGGTTGCCACGCGTGCAAAGGCCCGTTGGGCCTGTGCCGCTGAGCTGAACCCAGAGGTCGTCGCCACCAAAGGTGCGGCACCTGTGTTTGTATCCGCGGTCGGTACCACATCACATGCCGCAACCAGCCAAAGCACACCCAATCCAAGCGCAATTCTCAGAAACATACAAACCTCAAAGTAAAAAACTCAACGCCAACTTACCATTCAACCCGCCCTCTTACACCCCTGTTCACGTACTTATATCCGAGCCTGCAAGCCACCACCCAATTCACACCAATAGGGCCTTCCTATATGAGGCAACATTGATAAACTCAGCCTCAGACAACGGGAGAAAAACGTGGCCACTGGTACAAACATCAAAACCTACTTTGAGGGAGCATGGCACAATGAGGACAAACCCATCATGCGGGCCGCCGACCACGGGTCATGGCTGGGCACCACTGTGTTTGACGGCGCGCGCTACTTTGATGGCGTAACGCCAGACCTGCTGACCCACTGCGAACGGATCAACCGATCCGCCAAGGCATTGATGATCGCACCCACGATGAACCCAAACGATATGGTCAGCGCAATTCATGACGGACTGAAATCATATGACCCTACTGCGGCCGTCTACATACGCCCCATGTACTGGGCCACCATCGGTGACGACACCGGGATATTGCCCAGCCAAGATGAAACCGGTTTTGCCATCTGCCTTGAACAGATCCCAATGGCCCCGCAAAATGCATCCACCACATTGACCCAAACGCGGTTCCGCCGTCCTGTTTTGGCCGACAACGTGGTGAACGCAAAAGCGGGCTGCCTTTACCCCAACAACGCCCGCATGATCGCCGAAGCGCACAGTAAAGGGTTCAAAAATGCGCTTGTTGCGGATGCGTCAGGCAACGTGGCCGAAACCGCCAGCGCCAACGTCTTCATGGTGAAGGACGGCGAGGTGTTCACCCCAATTGCCAACGGCACCTTCCTTGCGGGCATCACCCGAGCGCGCCACATGAAACACATGTGCGAAAACGGTATGACCGTGCATGAAAAGACGCTCACATTCGAGGATTTTCATGACGCAGACGAGGTGTTTCTAACGGGTAATATGATGAAAATCACGCCCGTCACCGCCTTTGATGACACCCAATATGAAATCGGGAAAACCACCAATCAGGTGCGCGAAATGTATTGGGATTGGGCCGTCAGCGGCGGCTAATTGCCTGTAAACACCTGACCCAAAAGAAAATCTAACATCTTCGCTCTATTGCGTTGCCACACCCCGCGCACTGCGCCACAATCACCATGTTGAATGGAGAATATCATGCGTAAGTTTCTGGTCGTGCTGGATGACAGCCAAGAATGTTTGAACGCAATGCGTTTCGCCGCACTGCGTGCTGCCCACACGGGTGGCGGGGTCGAGGTTCTAGCGGTAATTCCGCCAGACGAGTTCAATCACTGGATTGGCGTTGGGGCCGTGATGCGCGAAGAAGCGCGTGATCGCATCAATGCGCATTTCGAAGTCTTTGCAAAATGGATGCGCGACAAACAACAGGTCGATCCAGAACTGGTGATCCGTGAGGGCGAAGCCGTCACTGAAATCATCGCACAAATCGCTGACGACCCTGAAGTGGGCGTGCTGGTTCTGGGTGCCGGAGTCGGCAATAAAGGCCCCGGCCCTCTTGTGACCCAACTGACCAAAAGCGCAGGCACACTTCCGATCCCAATCACAATCGTCCCCGGCGACATCACCAAAGAAAAGCTTGAGGCAATCACTTAAGGCGGGGTTCGGTTCGCAACCAAAGAATGCGGCTTTGATTGAGATGGCAGATGTCAGCTTCGAGCCCACTTTACCGAATGCAGCATTGACCACGATGATCCACTTCTGACAAATTCTTTTCTTCCGCGTTCCTTAGGTATAGCAGCCCCCCAGTAAAATGCCCTTTGTTGACATCTCTCGACACTGCGGTCCATTCCGGAGGACGAGCGATATGCCTAAACTACCGAATTTGACTGCTGCAGAGCCAATTCCAGACGCGGCCAAGGAAGAAGTCGGACGGATTTTGCAAACTGGTGATCTGTTTCGCTACAGTTCTGATCACTCACCTGTCGCATAGTTAGAGGCAGAGTTCGCCGAAGCGCTTGGAAGTAAATTCGCACTGGCGGTTTCATCTTATTCAGCAGCACTGTTTCTTTCTCTCAAAGCGGTCGGCCTGCCCCGCGACACCAAAGTGCTCATCCCGGCATTCACCTTCGCGGCTGTTCCCTCTTCAGTGCTGCATGCGGATTGCGTCCCAGTTTTGTGCGAATGCGGTGATGATTATCGGATCAACATTGAAGACTTTGAAAAGAAGCTCCCGGACGTTGACGCAGTCATCATCAGCCATATGCGCGGTCATAACTCTGACATGGATGCCATCATGGCGCTTTGTGACGCCGCAGATGTCCCCTTGATCGAAGACGCGGCCCACAACCTTGGCACAACTTGGGCCGATCGTAACATTGGAAAAGTTGGATGTTTTAGTTTTCAGTCGTACAAATTGCTGAATGCTGGCGAAGGTGGCATCATGGTCACGGACGACGCAGACCTCATTGCACGGGCGATCATCATGTCGGGCGCGTATGAACACAACTGGCAAAAACACCCGGTCCTTCATGGGGCTTTTGCAAAGTGGCAAAACAAATTGCCGCTGTACAATCTGCGACTAAATACGCTTTCGGCGGCTTTGATCCGCCCCCAGCTCGATGCAATTGCTGATCGAGTAAAGAATGGGCGTCGCAACCATGATCATGATGCGGGAATTCTTGGCCGCTGCCAGTGGATCGTTGTCCCAAATGCGCTACTACAAGAAAACCGCGCACCAGACTCGATCCAATTTAATTTACGCGGAATGACAGATATACAAGTGGATGACTTTACGGGCCAAGCTGCGACATTGGTCTAAATGTCCAAATCTTTGGCCGCTCAAAAGACAATGCGCGCGCATTCTGGAATTGGCATTTTCTGAACGAGAACCCTGACCAACCCAAGACCCACGAAATGTTGAACCGTGCTTGCGATGTTCGCCTCCCCGCCCGCCTCAGCCATGAAGAAGGTGATGCAGTGGCACATACAATTCTTGATGCAATTGATTCGATCATGGACGTATAATTGCGGCTGGAAAAACCGTGACTGACGAGACGATTGTGTCCGACACAACATCGAGCGGATACACGCGCATCTGCAATAAAGGCCAGCAAAGTACGCATTGCTGACCTTCCCCCCAAACACCCAAAACTTAACTAACAGTTAATCGTCCCCCACAAACATTAACAAAACCCGAAACTTAACAAATCGTTAACGCCCCTCTTGTTCTGAAACTGTACAATTCGGCCCCTAAACTGTGCAGTTCGCCGAAAACCGCCCCAAAAGACGGATTTCACGCTGCTCAAACTGTACAGATCATAGGTCCAACTGCACAGTTTCGCGCATAAATGCCAAAGCAATGTGCGTTAACCCACCGATCCAGACAACTTAGAATGATTCCAAACCTTGACTTGGCGGGCATCAGACCGCATATCAATACCAACCCCGAGGAGGCATTAATATGTTCATTCAAACAGAATCCACACCGAACCCAGCAACACTAAAATTCTTGCCAGGCCAGACCGTTTTGGAAATGGGCACTGCAGATTTCCCTACCGCAGACACCAGCAACGCCTCCCCTCTTGCCCAACGCATTTTCGCCGTTGAAGGCGTAAGCGGCGTATTCTTTGGTACTGATTTTGTAACAGTGACAAAGGCGGATGCCATCGATTGGGATCATATCAAACCAGCATTGCTGGGTGCGATTATGGAGCATTTTCAATCCGGCATCCCTGTTATGGCTGGCGATCACCAACCGGCATCTGGTCACGCCGAACACACAGGTGAAGACGGCGCAATCGTGGGGCAGATCAAAGAACTGCTCGACAGCCGCGTACGCCCAGCCGTGGCTCAGGACGGCGGTGACATCACATTCCACGGCTTTGATCGCGGCGTTGTTTACCTTCATATGCAAGGGGCATGTGCCGGTTGCCCATCGTCCACTTTGACATTGAAAATGGGCATCGAAAACCTTCTGCGCCACTACATCCCAGAAGTGACCGAAGTGCGCCCAGTCGCCGTTTAACCCATGCTTTTAAAAGATAATATTATAAGATTACCGTCCAACTTTGGGCGGTTTTCTTGTTTTACAGTCCTGCCCCAGAAAGATGGTTGTTAAGTGGGAAATCCTCTCATCCTTGCCTTTGACACCTCAGGCCCATACTGCGCCGCCGCTTTGTTGTCCGGCGATGCCGTTATGTCGAAAACCGTCGAAGAAATGAAAAAAGGCCAAGCAGAGCGCTTGATGTTTCTCCTCGAAGAATTACTGCAATTACATGGACATGCCTACGCAGACCTTGATGCACTTGCCGTTGGAACAGGCCCCGGAAACTTCACCGGTATCCGCATCGGCGTGTCAGCCGCACGCGGCCTTGCCCTTGGCCTTGGCATCCCAGCCTACGGCGTAAACGGCTTTGAACAACGCGCCATTCTGAACCCATCCGCGATGTTCCACAGTATCGCAGCGCCCCGTGATCAACGCTATGTTCGCGACGCCTCTGGTGCGGCATTGATTTCTGGTGAAGCGTTTGAATCCAAAGGATATACTATTCCGATCGATCCAAGCCCAGACGTACTTGCAGCCAGTATTGCATTAGCTGCACGCGCGCGTTTCCCAAACCCAGCCCTTGCACCTGCGCCCTATTATCTCAAGGCCCCGGACGCGGCCCCATCCAAAATCGCAGCACCTACGATTTTGTCATGACTCCCAATGAGCTAAGCCAAATTCACAGTGCTGCATTCACGATGTCCCGCCAATGGTCGACCCAAGAATTTGAAGCCCTTCTGCGCAACAAACACACCCATCTTTTTACCTGCCCTCAGGGTTTCGCCTTGGTGCAAGTCATTGCAGGCGAAGCAGAACTTTTGACCATAGCAGTTCACCCTGACGCCCAAGGCAAAGGCGCTGGTGGTACGTTGATGTCAAAGTGGATGTCATCCGTAGATGCAGGCGAGGCATTCCTAGAAGTCGCCTCAGACAACGATGCGGCCAGACATCTTTACACAGTGCATGGATTCGCAGAAGTCGCACGCCGTTCTGCCTATTATGCCCGAGGTTTAGGCGATTCCATCGACGCAATCGTCATGCATAGAGCCCTGAAATAGCGCCAGAGCACAAGAAACGCTCTATACCTTGCGGCATAATAGAAAAAGCGGTTGACCCGGCCTGCCCACTACGGCCTAATTTGAATCTGATCTAAGCATTCTGCATGCTTACGATGGGCCGAGCGGGTAAATCAAAATGGTTCACTCCCCAGTACTGGCGGTCCCAAAACAAAACGTGGGAGAATAACCTTATGAAACTTATGCATAAATTCCTTGGCGCTGCCGCCGGTATCGCATTGACGGCTGGTGCCGCAGCTGCCGACCCAGCACTGATTTTTGACCTTGGTGGTAAATTTGACAAATCATTCAACGAAGCTGCCTTTTCTGGCGCGCAACGTTGGGCACAAGAGACTGGCGGCAAGTTCGCTGAGATCGAACTGCAATCAGACGCACAGCGTGAGCAAGCGCTGCGTCGCTTTGCTGAAGCGGGCGCAAACCCGATCGTAATGGCTGGTTTCGCATTCGGTGACGCATTGGGCCAAGTA
>JAOEQC010000050.1 GCA_028388995.1 Ascidiaceihabitans sp.
CTATTCCAGAGCTTCGCAACCGTCTCGAAAAACGTGGGCAAGATGATGCAGAAACCATCGGCCGTCGTATGGAAAAAAGCTGGGATGAGATAAGTCACTGGGGTGGCTATGACTTTGTTTTGGTAAACGACGATTTGGATAAAACTGAAGAACAACTGAAGACAATCATAACCGCAACGCGTCTTCGCCGCAGTCAACAGCCGCAATTGACGGATCATGTTCGCACTCTGCAAACTCAGTTTGAGGAAACATCATGACCCTTTACGCACTAGGTGCTGACAAGCCTCAATTGCATGAAGACACTTGGGTTGCTGCAGATACTAACCTTATTGGTAAGGTTGTTATGTTGGCAGGTTCGTCAGTTTGGTTCGGGTCAACTATTCGTGCTGATCACGAGGTCATCTTGATTGGTGAAGGCACCAATGTTCAAGAAAACACAGTTATGCATATTGATAAGGGGTTTCCTCTGACGATTGGGACCAACTGTACCATCGGTCACAAGGTTATGCTGCATGGCTGTACCATTGGCGACAACACACTGATCGGAATGGGCGCAACGGTTTTAAATGGGGCCAAGATCGGCAAAAGCTGTCTGATTGGGGCAGGGGCGTTGATTACGGAAGGCAAAGAGATTCCTGATGGGTCTTTGGTCATGGGGGTACCTGGAAAGGTTGTGCGTCAACTAGACGATGAAGCTATTGCCAAGCTTGAAGCCTCTGCTTTGCACTACCAAGAAAATATGCGTCGTTTTCGCGATAGCTTAAAGGTCGTAGAATAGGAACATCCCACAATGCAACCCGATGCTATCCAAACCTTTCTGCGCGCGGTTCCGATGCCGGCTGTTGCGATAGGAACGGATGAGAGGATTGTTGCGATGAATGATGGCGGCGTTGTCTTGTTGGGCCAGAAAGCACTTCACCGCAACTACATCACAATGGTACGCCAACCTTCGATTTTAGAAACGATTGAAGCAACGTTGGCGGATGGAAAAGACCGACACGCAAAGTTCCAATATATCTCTGATAATATTGAAACAGTTTTTGATGTAAGTTGTCGGAGCGCTGAGCTTGGCCCTAAGCCAGAAGACACAATTGTTTTGCTGTGTTTTTCAGATGTAACAGACATCGAAAATGCGGGGCAAATGCGCCGCGATTTTGTAGCGAACGTCAGTCATGAATTGCGCACACCTTTAACCGCAATGATTGGGTTCATAGAAACGCTTACAGGTCCCGCTGCTGAAGATGGAAAGGCCCGCAAAAGGTTTTTGCCCATCATGTTAGCCGAAGCCTTGCGTATGAACCGATTGGTCGGGGACTTGTTGTCTTTGGGGCGCGTTGAGGTCGATGAACGGGTTAAGCCTAAAGATCGAATTTGCCTGAATGACGTTTTGCACAGCACGATTGAGGCGATCAAGCCACTCGCAGACAAGGGCGGTGTCGTTTTGGAGTGTGAGCTTTCTTCGAAGCAAGTGAAGATCAAAGGTGATAGCGATCAACTGCACCAGGTGTTCACAAACTTGATTGAGAATGCGCTCAAATACGGTGACGCTGGAAAACGCGTAACAGTGCGCATGACTTTGTCCAAGCGCGATAGCGCATTGCGCGGTCCTGCATGCCGTGTTGAAGTGATCGACTATGGGGTAGGGATTGAGCCGCGCCATCTACCGCGCCTGACAGAACGTTTTTATCGTGTGGATGACCACCGCAGTCGTGAACTTGGTGGAACAGGCCTTGGCCTCGCAATCGTGAAACACATTATAAACCGGCACCGTGGTCGAATGCGAATCTACAAGACTGAACCGCAAGGCACGACGTTTGCTGTGGTCCTACCGATCACGTTGGCGGACCTCTAACGCCTATTTTGCCAAATATTTTAGGTGTTTCAGCCGATTTTAGGCCGCTGTCATAAAACCGTTACGTAACCGTCACAAAAGCATAGCAACCGAGGCCTAGTGGATGGCTTAAGGTCGCCATTGGGGTGACCCGATTAAGTCACTTCAGGAGACAGTTATGTCATTTGTGAAACTTACGACGTCCGCACTGGCCCTTGCAGCCGTATCTGCAACAGCCGCCACTGCACGCGATCAAATTCAAATTGCCGGTTCTTCTACCGTACTTCCATACGCATCTATCGTTGCAGAAGCCTTTGGCGAAAACTTTGATTTCCCAACACCGGTTGTCGAATCTGGTGGATCATCCGCAGGCCTCAAGCGCTTTTGCGAAGGTGTTGGTGAAAACACCATCGATATCGCAAACGCCTCCCGTCAGATTAAAGAAAACGAACTAAAAGCCTGCGCTAATGCGGGTGTTTCAGACATCATCGAAGTCCGTATTGGATATGATGGTATCGTTTTTGCCTCGGACATCGCGGGCAACGGATTTGAATTCACGCCAACGGATTGGTTCTTGGCACTTTCAGACCAGATTATTGTCGAGGGTCAAATGGTTGCCAACCCAAACACCAATTGGGCTGAAGTAAACCCCGCGTTTGCGGATCAACCTATCCAGGCATTTGTTCCGGGTACAAAACACGGCACCCGTGAAGTGTTTGAAGACAAAGTGATCTTGGAGGGGTGTGAAGCCACAGGCGCGTTTGATGTTTTGATAGCATCAGCGTCTGGCGACACGGACAAAGCTAAGAAGAAAGCGGCCGAGAAAGCCTGCATTGCCCTACGTACGGACGGTAAATCGGTGGACATTGATGGAGACTATACCGAAACCCTAGCGCGTATTGAGAGCAACAAAGACGGCATTGGCGTGTTTGGTCTCGCGTTCTATGAGAACAATACCGACAAGCTACAAGTCGCGACAATGTCTGGTGTTGTGCCGTCGACCGAAAGCATCTCTACCGGTGAATACCCTGTATCGCGTCCACTGTATTTTTACATGAAAAAAGCCCACATCGGCGTGATCCCAGGCTTGAAAGTTTTTGCAGAGTTCTTTGTTGCCGACGAGATTGCAGGTGAAGACGGGCCGTTGGCTGAATACGGTTTAGTTGCGGACCCAGAGTTGGAAGCCACACAAACAGCTGTATCTGACGAAGTTGTCGTCGGGTCTGGTTCTTAAAAATAGCACAATACATCAGGTTGCCCTGTCAAACGGGTGGCCTGATTTACTTTAAATTATCGCGATAAGAGCAACGCCGGAGCGAAATATGAGCACGACAAGCCTACTCGTCATAGCAATCCTGATCTTGGCCACACTGGGTTATTTTTTGGCAAGTAAGCGTGCAATTTCGACCGCTGGTGGCGATCGTAGAAAACTGCATTCGCTTCCTGTTTATTACGGTTCTAATGCTGCCATGTTCACAGCGATACCGGCACTGGGTGTTTTGCTGATTTGGCTGCTTGCCCAACCAATGCTGGTGGAACAAAATGTTCTATCGACCATTCCAGACAAACTCATCACTGAAGGGTCCTCCATCGGGCTGGTCATGAGCGATGTACGCCGTGTTGCAGATGGTCTTGAGGTCGTTGTTAGTACAGGTACCCTGAGCCAAAACGAAACACTTAAACTGGACACGGAACAGACGGATATTCGGGCACTATTGGCTGGTGTTGGTGCCGTGGTTGGCTCTGATGTTCTGCCAGAGGTGTTAGAGGCGGCTCAAAACTATCGCGCACAAACTAAGACGGGTCAGTTGTGGATGGTTTTGATTATCGCTCCGCTGGCATTGATCGGTTTTGCCCTCTCAGTCTTAGCAGCTAAACCAACGTTTCGCGCACGAAATACGGTTGAACGTGGAATACTTGCCTTACTGGTTTTTGCGGCGTCTTTGGCCATTTTGACAACCATTGGTATTGTGTTTTCGATGCTGTTTGAATCGATCAACTTCTTCAAGCTTCACTCGTGGACAGACTTCTTTTTTGGCGGTTCATGGGCTCCGAATTTTCGTGGTGACAGCGATCTATCTATTCTTCCATTACTGTGGGGCACGATCTATATCTCGATCACTGCATTGATTGTTGCGGTCCCAGTTGGATTGTTTGCCGCCATTTACCTGAGTGAATATGCAGGTCCAAGAGTCCGCGCGTTTGCCAAACCACTGCTCGAAATATTAGCCGGTATTCCAACCATCGTGTACGGCTTGTTTGCGCTTCTGACAGTTGGTCCCGCATTGGTCCGCGTGTTTGGGCGTGGTGAAGAAGGATTGTTGGGGGTGGAGTGGATGAGTGGTGCCACTGCTGTTCTAACCGCTGGTTTGGTCATGGGGATTATGTTGATCCCGTTCGTGTCCTCGCTGTCTGATGACATTATCAACGCTGTTCCTCAGTCATTACGCGACGGCTCGCTTGGGCTTGGCGCAACGCCCTCTGAAACGATCCGTCAAGTTGTGCTGCCTGCCGCACTGCCTGGGATTGTAGGGGCCGTTCTATTGGCCGCGTCACGTGCAATTGGAGAGACCATGATTGTTGTTTTGGGGGCAGGGGCAATCGCAAAGTTCTCGGCCAACCCGCTAGAAGCGATGACAACCATTACAACACGCATCGTAAGCCAATTGACGGGTGACACTGATTTTGCCAGCCCAGAAACGCTGGTGGCTTTTGCACTTGGCTTGACGCTATTTGTTCTAACCCTCGGGCTTAATGTGATCGCGCTTTACATCGTGCGCAAATATCGGGAGCAGTACGATTGACCGACGCTATTCAAAAACCTGAAAAGAAGAAATCATCGCTGCTGCAGTTGGATGCGCGCACTCGCACACGTAACGCAGCTGAGAAACGGTTCAAAGCTTATGGGATGATTGCTATCGCCTTTGGTCTGTTGATGCTGTCGATCCTTGTTTTCAACATTGTGACACGTGGGGCAGGTGCCTATCAGCAAACATTTGTCGCGCTGGAGGTCGAATTGTTGGCCGGCAAGCTGGATAAAAAAGGCAACCGTGATCTGGATGATATCAAAAAGATATCCACCTTTGGATATACTCCGCTATTGTCAAACGCGCTTGAGGCGAAAATTATAGAGTTAGGGATTGAAACTGATCTTAAAGCTAAAAAGATGGTAGGTATTCTGTCCAAAAGTGCGGCAGCTCAGGTACGTGATTATGTGTTGAATAACCCAAACAAAATTGGTGAGACCATTGGTTTCGAATTTTTGGCATCTTCGCGTGTTGATGGTTACCTGAAAGGGCGTGTTAGCCGCGACAGTATTGGCAACGACAAAAACATATCTCCAGCGCAGCTTGATCTTGTAGACGCATTGAAAGCCGAGGGTTGCTTGGCCAAACGCTTTAACATGTCGTTCATCACTGGGTCTGATGCATCTGACGCGCGCCCTGAGGCCGCGGGCATGGGAACCTCGATGATTGGTTCGTTCTTTATGATGCTCGTTGTATTGGTTCTGGCTTTGCCCATTGGCGTTGCCGCTTCAATCTACCTCGAAGAATTCGCGCCTAAGAACTGGATCACGGATATAATTGAAGTTAATATATCGAACCTAGCGGCGGTTCCTTCAATCGTGTTCGGTATCTTAGGTTTGGCAGTGTTCATCAACTACATGCATCTGCCCAATTCAGCCCCATTGGTTGGTGGCTTGGTCCTCACATTAATGACTTTGCCAACGATTATTATCTCAACGCGTGCCTCGTTAAAGGCAGTGCCGCCATCGATCCGTGATGCGGCACTTGGGGTAGGGGCCTCAAAAATGCAATCGGTCTTTCACCACGTTTTACCTTTGGCTGCTCCTGGCATTCTAACTGGTACAATTATTGGCTTGGCGCAGGCGTTAGGTGAGACGGCACCGTTGTTGTTGATTGGAATGGTTGGGTTCATCGCGTCGAACCCGCCCGATAGCATTGCTACTGGATTGCTTTCGCCGAACTCAGCCATGCCAGCCCAAATATATGAGTGGGCCAAACGTGCTGATCCTGCATTCTATGAGCGTGCATGGGGTGGGATTATCATCTTGTTGGTTTTCCTAGTCACGATAAACACGATCGCCGTTATCCTACGCCGTCGCTTTGAGCGCCGCTGGTGAGTTGGAGTGCTGAAAATGAACGATAAGAATATTATGGAGAGTCACATGGGCACCACAGCCATCAAAATTTCGGCACGCGATGTGAAGGTTTATTATGGTGATAATCATGCCATCAAAGATGTCAGTATTGATATCGAAGATAAGACGGTCACCGCGTTTATAGGCCCATCGGGTTGCGGCAAGTCCACATTTTTACGTTGCCTGAACCGGATGAATGATACGATTGATATCTGTAAAGTGACCGGATCAATTCGCATTGACGACGAAGATATCTATGATCGCCGCGTTGATCCTGTTCAATTGCGGGCCAAGGTCGGAATGGTGTTTCAAAAACCAAACCCGTTTCCAAAATCGATCTATGATAATGTCGCTTATGGCCCACGCATCCACGGTCTTGCCCAAAACAAAGCGGATTTGGATGATATCGTAGAACGCGCGTTGCGCCGTGGTGCAATCTGGAACGAGGTTAAGGATCGTCTACAATCACCTGGCACTGGGTTGTCGGGTGGACAGCAACAGCGCCTTTGCATCGCGCGTGCGGTGGCGACTGAGCCAGAGGTGTTGTTGATGGATGAGCCATGTTCTGCACTAGACCCAATCGCCACTGCACAGGTCGAGGAATTGATCGACGAATTACGCCAGAGCTTTTCTGTTGTGATCGTTACGCACTCGATGCAGCAAGCAGCACGCGTAAGCCAAAAAACAGCGTTCTTTCATTTGGGCAATATGGTAGAATATGGGGAAACGGGGCAGATCTTTACAACGCCTCAGGATCCACGCACTGAAAGCTACATCACCGGCCGGATCGGGTAGGGAATACAAACATGACACAGCAACACATTACATCTGCATTTGATCGTGATCTTGAGAGTATTCAGGAAAAGATCATGAAAATGGGTGGTCTTGTCGAGGCCGCCATTTTGGAAGGGGCCATATCACTTGAAACCCGTGATGAGGAACGTGCCGAAAAAGTCCGCGCTGCAGACAAGGCAATTGATCTACTTGAAGAGAAAATCAATGAAGATGCTGCACGCTTAATCGCTCTTCGCTCGCCTACGGCTGGTGATTTGCGACTTGTTTTGGCAATTATGAAGATCAGTGGGAATCTTGAACGTATCGGTGACTACGCCAAGAACATGGCCAAACGTACGGGCGTCTTGGCACAAATGGCACCTGTGAGCGACAGTGCTGGTTCGCTGCGCCGAATGGCCAAAGAGGTAAGCAAGATGTTGAAAGACGTACTGGATGCATATATTCACTGTGATGCAGAGCTGGCAGGCGATGTGATCAAACGCGACAGTGATGTTGATCAAATGTACAATGGTTTGTTTCGTGAATTCCTTACATTCATGATGGAAGATCCGCGTAATATTACAGCGTGTATGCATCTACATTTTATTGGTAAAAATATTGAGCGCATGGGCGACCATGTTACCGCGATAGCCGAACAAGTGGTGTATCTGGTGACAGGCGAATATCCCGAAGAAGACCGTGTGAAGTCAGACGTAACATCTACGCAGACCATCTAAAAGGATTGTCTCATGTCGATCGACCAACCTTGTATACTCGTTGTGGAAGACGAACCAGCACAGCGCGAAATGCTGGCTTATAATTTGGAAGCTGAAGGCTATCTCGTAATTCATGCTGACAATGGCGAAGACGCCATGATGTTGGTCGGAGAAGAGATGCCGGATGTTATTGTTCTAGATTGGATGTTGCCGCAGCTCAGTGGGATCGAAGTCTGTCGCCGACTTAAATCAAAGTCGACGACCCATGGAATTCCTGTAATCATGCTGTCTGCCAGATCAGAAGACGTGGATCGTGTGCGTGGCCTCGAAACGGGTGCGGATGACTACGTGGTCAAGCCGTATTCTGTGATCGAGCTGATGGCGCGTGTGCGCAGTCAATTGCGGCGGGTGCGGCGATCTGTTGGACAGCAATTGACGTATGATGACATCACGCTGGATGCTGAGAGCCATAAAGTGACGCGTGATGGTAACGAGCTGAAACTTGGTCCAACAGAGTTTCGACTGCTGGTAACGTTTATGGAAAAACCATCTCGCGTTTGGGGACGCGATCAGCTGCTGGATCGTGTTTGGGGGCGCGACAACTATGTTGATACAAGAACTGTTGATGTTCACATTGGACGGCTACGCAAAGCGTTGACGCAGTTTGGTGGTAGCGATGTTGTAAGAACCGTTCGTGGGGCGGGATATGGTTTGATCTAAAGGTTTTTCAAAACAATATGTTACGACAATGCTTACACGTGATATCTGGAGTGTTCAATTACTTATAATTAGTATTATGTAAATAAATTGTTTTGTGGAAACCGTTGTGCAAGGACAATCTTATTATGTGACGTTCCGTTCCACTGTATTGGCAGAAGGTAATATTCGTTCTAGCATTAAACCAAGATGTGACACCAAATAAATCTTGAGGGTCGATGTCGTTGACATCACCCTGTAATTTTTTACTGGTGCCCACGAAGAACGGACATCAACTTGGGTTGTTATAACATTGTCTTTAATAACTTATTCCACATCAAGGATCGCCGCATGACGGACAGTCAAACGCCACTCGATATGAACAACCTCGAAATGTCGGAGAAGAATAAGCCGCTTTTGAACGCAGTGATTAAACACATCCGCGAAAATGTTGATCCGATCGCAGACGAATTTTACCGTATGGGCGAAGGTCGTGCAGATCGTTGGTCTTATGCACCAGGCCAATTGGAGCTGTTGGAGACTGTAAAACAAAAGGCCCGTGATGCAGGTCTGTGGAATTTCTTCTTGCCAAACGCTGAAACCGGCGAAGGGCTATCAAACCTTGATTATGCATATATTGCTGCCGAATTGGGCAAGAGCCCCCTCGCCCCAGAGACCCTGAATTGCTCTGCACCTGACACTGGTAACATGGAAGTTTTGGAGCGCATTGGTACGCAGCAGCAAAAAGACATGTGGCTCAAGCCGCTGCTGGCTGGCGAAATTCGCTCTGCATTCGCAATGACTGAACCAGATGTAGCTTCTTCGGATGCGAAGAATATTTCCACCTCAGCGGTTCTTGAGAACGGTGAATGGGTCATCAATGGTGAGAAATACTATATCTCAGGCGCCGGAGATCCGCGCTGTAAGATCATGATTGTTATGGTGAAAACCTCACCAAAAGCCGAAAGTTTCAGGCAACAAAGCCAAATTTTGGTCCCGATGGACGCGCCGGGTGTTGAGGTTCTTGGTCCAATGCATGTGTTTGGTCACGATGACGCGCCACATGGTCATATGCATATTCGCTTTACGAATGTTCGAGTTCCCGAAGAGAATATCCTATGGGGTGAAGGCCGCGGCTTTGAAATTTCACAAGTGCGATTGGGTCCAGGGCGAATTCACCACTGCATGCGATCAATTGGTCAGGCCGAAAAAGCGCTGGATTTACTGCTTGATCGTGCAATCAATCGCGAAGCCTTTGGTAAACCGATCATTGATCTCGGTAAGAATATGGAAACCGTTTCCCGGATGCGGATTGATATTGAATCCATGCGTTTGATGGTGCTGAAGGCGGCGAAAGCCATGGATGTGTTAGGAAACAAAGAAGCCCGCATTTGGGTCTCGATGATCAAGGCGTTGGTGCCAGAGCGGGTCTGTGAAATCATTGATCAATCCATGCAAGTACATGGCGCGACAGGGATTTCTCAATGGTCCCCGCTGTCAGGTATGTACGCAGGTCAGCGCACATTGCGTTATGCGGATGGTCCCGATGAAGTGCATCACCATGTCATTGCGCGTGCTGAAGTTAAAGCATTTAAAGACAGTAACTCGCGTCAAGCCGATACAAAACAAGCGACCAGCCGGTTAATGACTGGCGGTAAGTGAGTAGAATACGTGGATCTTAAAGACAGAATTATTGTGGTGACAGGTGCCGCCCAAGGCATCGGTCGCGCGATGTGTCTGCGGTTTGCGACCGAGGGTGCGAAAAAGGTAGTATGTGTTGACATTGATGAAGGTGGTGCGGCTGATACAGCGAGTAAAGTCAATGGTATACACATCAAGGTTGATGTGTCATCTGAACCTGAAGTAAGGTCACTTATTAACTATGTTGAAACCAATGTTGGTCCAATAGATCTGTTCTGCTCGAACGCAGGTATCTTCACATTTGGTGGTGTCGAAGTACCCGATGACGATTGGCAACGTATCTGGGATATCAATGTGATGAGCCACGTTTGGGCGGCCCGTCATTTGGTTCCGCTCATGGCAGCACGTGGCGGGGGGTATCTTCTGAACACGTCTTCTGCTGCAGGATTGCTTAACCAAGTCGGTTCTGCCCCATACGGCGTTACAAAACACGCCGCTGTTGGGTTGGCAGAGTGGATGGCAATGACTTATGGAGATCAGGGGATCAAGGTTTCCGTATTATGCCCCCAAGCCGTACGCACTGAAATGACCCGTGGTCTAGAAGATCACGTCGCGGCCATTGATGGGATGATTGAACCTGATGATGTCGCAGAATGTTGTGTGCAGGCGATTAGGGATGAGACCTTTTTGGTTCTGCCGCACAAATCTGTCACGGGTTACATTCAGGCCAAAACCGAAAATTATGAACGCTGGATTGGCGGCATGCGGAAATTGAACCGTCAGTTCAATGATTTAGACGATTGAAAACAAGGGGTTAGAATTATGATTGGGTACACCACAATTGGTGTTTCGGACATGGAAGCGGCCAAGACATTTTACACAGCCCTTTTCGCTGACAAAGGTTCCAAGATCGTAACAGATATGGGACGTATTGCTTTCATTGGCACAAAGCGTGGTGAACCAATGTTG
>JAOEQC010000051.1 GCA_028388995.1 Ascidiaceihabitans sp.
TGCCTGACGTTCATCGTCTTTTTCATGACTAACTTAACACCCAACCTTGAAAAACTTGCAAAAACGCAAGGCAACTTTCGCATGTCCGACGAGGCTGTTAACAGCTGGCTGTCCGATCGAGGCTATTTAGCGCCCCTTCCCTATAAGTTTGGGCAATGGGTTGGCGTGGCGCCGGGCTGGACCAACAAAAAGACAGATAATGTTGGCCAAACAGTCGTAACCGGCCGCTGTTTCTTAGCTGCAACACCTCTTGAAGACCGGGCACAGTTCTGTGGGGTGTTACAAGGGTTCTGGGGTTATTCTTCGGTATTTAAAACCGATGTCGAGGCACTGGTCGCCAAGCGCCTATCCGCTACAGGTAAACTGATGGGCTTTGTTTTATTGCTGATGGTTCCAATGGCTTTGATTGTCGGCATTCTGGCTGGGATGCGTGAAGGCTCAAACTTGGACCGTACACTGTCGACGTTTTCTATAGCCTCTACCGCGACGCCAGAATACGTATCCGGCGTAATATTTATCGCCCTTCTTGCCTCCTCCAAATTTGGAATATCGCCGATACTTGCGGATTGGGGGTGGATCGACACAAAAACACTGTTCTTAGGCTCCGCTAAGAAGGCTGTTGATGATGCGACCTTCAGGAATTTCTTTTTGCCTGTATTGACCATTTCCCTTTACGGGATGGGTTATATCGCACGCATGACACGTGCATCGATGGCTGAAATTATGACAGCACAATATATCCGCACTGCACGCCTGAAGGGCGTTAGTTTTCGCAATGTTGTTATGAAACATGCCCTTCGCAATGCGTTGATCGCTCCATTCACGGTCATCATGCTACAAGTGCCGTGGTTATTGAATGGCGTTGTGATCGTTGAATATCTGTTCGCCTATGATGGCTTTGGTCGTTTGTTGGTTGAAGCGGCACGTGGAAACGACATCGAACTGCTCATGGCCATCTCGGTCGTCTCCGTCATCTTGGTTTTGTTGACCCAACTGATTTCTGACATCGGTTACGTCTTCTTGAACCCGCGCATTCGCATTTCTTAAGGGAGGGTCGAGACAGTGGAACCATTGACATGGACCGGAAGCCTTAGCTTTCTAAACCTCTTTTTTGGACTGGCTGTTGGCATTTTTGCCATCATGGTCGCTGTCCAAATCATCACCTCTCTTTTCGCAAAAGAACAGACAATCCACATCAAGTCAGATGGCACCGCTGCAACCGGTGCGGGTATAGGTGGGCTGATCAGCTTTGCAGTCAAAGTAACTTTTGTTGCCATATTGGCGATTGTAATGATCTATCTGCTGGCCGGGGTCGTCATGGGCACCAAAGCAGGTATCTTTGGCGGAATTGCACAACAGCTTACCCCTGTCTGGGTCGGTATGGCTTTGATTTTTGTGGCCTCGATCAAGTTTAAACGCAAATTAGGTCTTTATGGTAAGTTGTTTGATAGCACTGTTGGTATGATCGGCTTTGCCCTTGTCTTGTTCTGGGTCTTGGCCGGTGTCATGGCCGGTGTCTTTGACATGATCATCACCCATGACTCCCTGAGCCAAGCATCTGGCATGAAGAACAAACTACCCGGCACGCCACTACGGGGTGCCGAAGACGATGAATTTCAGTGGTATCTACTGGGTGGTGACAACCTTGCACGCGACGTGTTCAGCCGCTTGTTCAAAGGTGCATGGACAGTAGTTCTGATTGCACCGTTCGCTACTATCTTCGCGTTCATGGTCGGCATTACACTAGGCCTTCCAGCAGGATACTATGGCGGACGCTTGGATACGTTTCTGTCTTTTGTTGCGAACCTTATCCTCGCCTTCCCTGTCATCCTTTTGTTCTACCTCCTGGTCACACCAGAGATCGTAGCGACGGGTATACCAAACTATATGGCAGCCGTGTTGTTCGTGTTTCCTGTGATCTTCTTCGGGGTGCTACTGAACTCGCGCTATCACACTCAACCAAAGGTACGCAAACCTCTTTTGATTTTAGTTCTAGGCGCTTTGGCTTGGATTTACCTCGCGTTGATCAGCAACAATGGCAACATTATTTCAACCAAAGAATACAACATTTGGGGCCTGCCAGAGTTCTTGGACTTTTACGATATGGATCCAAGCATCTTGGTCGTGTTTGTATCTGTGGTCTTTGTGAACACCCCTACTGTTTTCCGGATTGTTCGTGGCCTCGCCCTCGACATCAAAACGCGTGACTACGTTGCAGCGGCGCAAACCCGTGGTGAAGGTCCTTGGTACATTATGCTTTGGGAGATCTTGCCAAACGCACGTGGCCCACTGATCGTCGATTTCTGCCTGCGTATTGGCTACACAACGATCCTACTCGGTACCTTAGGGTTCTTCGGACTTGGGTTGGAATCAGAAAGCCCTGACTGGGGCACAACGATCAACACCGGTCGTACCCTGATACGCGCATATGTGCATCCCCTCTTACCGCCAGCAGTCTCGTTGCTAACCTTGGTATTAGGCCTAAACCTATTGGCAGACGGTCTGCGTGAGGAATCATTGCGCGACTAATAATGGGGGCGTGTTGCGCCCTCACCGATTGCTAAGAACACCGAAGTCGGACATTTGATACCGGCTCAACCTCCGAACAGGGAGATGACGACGATGGCGACGCAAGACTATGATGGACCTATCCTTGAGATCGAAAACCTATCGATCTCGTTTTTCACGCGCCTGCGTGAGATCCCAGCAGTTATGGATTTCTCAGTGACGGTTCAGCCCGGCGAGGCCGTTGGACTGGTTGGAGAAAGTGGATGTGGTAAGTCCACCGTAGCCCTTGGCGTCATGCAGGATTTGGGCAAAAATGGTCGTGTTGTTGGCGGTACAATTAAGTTCAAAGGCCAAGATTTAGGCCAAATGACGATGGAAGAGTTACGTAACATTCGCGGCTGTGAGATCGCGATGATCTATCAAGAACCAATGGCATCACTGAATCCAGCGATGCGGATCGGCAAACAGCTGATGGAAGTGCCAATGATCCATCAGGACATGTCTGAAACAGACGCCTATCAGCGCGCGTTGCAGGTTATCACAGATGTTAAGCTGCCTGACCCTGAACGTATCCTCAATTCATTCCCGCACCAGCTGTCTGGTGGTCAACAGCAGCGTATCGTCATTGCAATGGCTTTGATGTCTGAACCATCACTTCTTATCTTGGATGAACCGACAACTGCACTCGACGTGACAGTTGAAGCAGCCGTTGTGGAATTGGTTAAAGATTTGGGAAAGAAGTACGGTACGTCCATGCTATTCATCAGTCACAACCTTGGCCTTGTCCTAGAAACCTGTGACCGCATTTGCGTGATGTATTCAGGTGAGGCCGTCGAAACAGGCCGTATCGAAGACGTCTTTGACAAGATGCAGCATCCATATACACAAGCGTTGTTTCGTTCGATCCCATTGCCGGGTGCAGACAAGAATTCTCGTCCCCTGGTGGCAATCCCCGGGAACTTCCCCCTGCCCCACGAGCGCCCAAAGGGATGTAATTTTGGGCCGCGCTGCGACTATTTTGAGGAAGGCCGCTGTAACTCCAACATGGCGATCCCCATGGCACATGTGGAACACGGTGACCGTCATGAAAGCCGTTGCCTAAAGTTTGCAGAGATCGATTGGGACGCCCCCTTGATTGCGGCACAGAAAAAAGAAAAAGCCGCAATTGGCGAAGTCGTTCTGAAAATCGACAACCTTAAAAAATACTATGAGGTCGCTTCGAATGCCATCTTTGGTAGTGGCAACAAAAAGGTCGTCAAAGCCAACGAAACGCTGTCTTTTGAAGCGCATGAATCCGAAACGTTAGCGATTGTTGGAGAATCTGGCTGCGGCAAATCCACATTTGCAAAAGTCCTTATGGGGTTAGAAACCGCGACTGACGGCGAAATATTGTTGGACAACAAAGCGGTTCAGAATACCGCAATCGAAGACCGCGATACCAAAACAGTGGCTGACGTTCAGATGGTGTTCCAAAACCCGTTTGATACGCTGAACCCATCTATGACGATTGGCCGTCAAATCATTCGCGCGCTTGAAATCTTCAAAGTCGGCAACAGCGAAGCGGAACGCCGCACACGCATGTTAGAATTGCTTGATTTGGTGAAACTGCCGCGCGAATTCGCAGACCGCATGCCGCGCCAGCTGTCTGGTGGCCAGAAACAACGCGTCGGAATTGCCCGTGCATTTGCAGGTGACGCACGCATAGTTGTGGCAGATGAACCCGTTTCGGCACTGGATGTATCCGTTCAGGCAGCTGTCACTGATCTGTTGATGGATATTCAGCGCGAACACAAAACCACACTGCTGTTTATTAGCCACGACTTGTCGATTGTCCGGTATCTATCTGACCGCGTGATGGTGATGTATCTGGGACACGTCGTTGAACTCGGCACCACAGATCAGGTGTTTACACCACCCTACCACCCCTACACAGAAGCGTTATTGTCTGCCGTTCCAATTGCCGACACTTCGGTGATCAAGAAACATATCGTGCTTGAAGGTGACATTCCGTCTGCCATGAACCCACCACCGGGTTGTCCGTTCCAAACGCGCTGTGGTTGGAAATCAAAGGTTTCAGGTGGTTTGTGTGACATTGAAATGCCGCCCGTCCGTGAAATCGCAGACGGGCATCAGGTTAAGTGCCATCTCAGCGACGAAGAATTGGCAGGCATGGAAGCCGTAATCAAAATTGCTGCTAAATGACTTCGGCTGTCATGGTGAGGTAGAAGTAATACCACGCCATGGCGTTCGCCGCGATTGAACCAGCAAGGTACGACCACCAAAACTGAGATAGACGTGGTTTTGTATCGCCAAAAATTTGAAACGCGATCGAACAAACGGGCCCACCCAGCGTTGCAAGGCAAATGCCAGCGATCATTTTGTTGGATTTAATAAGCGAGAAGAGAACAGGCACCGATTAGGAAAAGAAGATTTAAATTCCAACGTTGGTTTTGAACATGTGCCCTGCGAGTGCGCCAAGTCCGCCACCAATCGCGATAGATGTCGAATAAGTGCGTGTAACTTTGGGCTTTGCGCAGATCAGGTTCGCAGATTCATATTCTTGAGGCGTTTCATTATCCACATACAATTTGACTGAGTTGGAATTTAAACGCGTTAGGCGTTCTGCAACGGTGGTTGATGAAACTGACACATGGTGCCCTCATAAATACAGGACACCCATAACGTAAAAAAATGGCAAAAGATTAAACAGTGAATGGCCAAATGAAGACGCGGTTAGCTTCCCCAGATCACTTTGACGTAGTTAAGCGTCTCTTTGAATGGAGAAACACCACCATATTTTTTGACGGCTCCCGGCCCTGCGTTGTAGGTCGCCAATGTTAAACGCCATGATCCAAATGTGCGATATTGTTCTTTGATATAACGGGCACCGCCATCAACGTTTTGATATGGATCAAGAATATCCACCCCCCAAATAGCGAGCTGTTGAAGGGATCAATTCTGCCAATCCATAAGCACCCGCATGCGATTTTGCCGTTGGGTGCCAATTACTTTCTTGCTTGATTAAACGCGGGAACAGATTTTCAGGAATACCATGGCGGCGTGCCACTGGAAGGAATTTGCCTTTGTACTTTTCATTGAAGCGAAGAGATGCTCCATCACCCCATTTTGACGGTGTGTTTACATTCGCAGGCTTTAATCTGACTGAGCTGTTGTATTGCTTTGACGCGCGTGAATCTAAAATCTTCATTTGCGACGAAAATAAAGATTTTCGATTTCTGGAAGAGAACCCATTGGCAAGAACAGCCTCGCCCACAAACGATAAAACAATCGTTGCAACTACACCTATTCGCATTTTGTCTTAGCCCCAAGACATCTGCCTCTCGCATGATATAGACACGTTTAACGATCAAACCAGTGATCTGATCAAATTAGCTGTCATGGAACATGTTTTACGATGTTTTAACCAAAGCGCTGTCGGTATAGGCTCTGTGAAATCGATGTGCTCCGGATTCGTATTTACGATTAGGATGCGCAACGTCAAAAGATTTAAAAACGGGGGATGCCATGGCTGGCTCAGTGAACAAAGTAATCCTAATTGGCAATTTGGGCCGTGACCCAGAAGTGCGTTCATTCCAAAACGGTGGCAAAGTTTGCAACCTTCGCATTGCGACGTCTGAAACGTGGAAAGACCGCAACACAGGCGAGCGCAAAGAGAAAACAGAATGGCATTCTGTCGCTATTTTCCAAGAGGGGCTTGTGCGCATCGCTGAGCAATACCTAAAAAAAGGCAGCAAAGTTTACATCGAGGGCCAACTTCAGACCCGTAAATGGCAGGATCAAGCCGGCGTTGACAAATACAGCACCGAAGTTGTTTTGCAGGGCTATGGCGGTACTTTAACAATGCTAGACGGCCGCAGCGAAGGTGGTGGCGGATCAATGGGCTACGATTCAGGCCCATCTGATGACGGCGGCGGCTACGGTGGCGGCAATTCTGGTGGTGGCTCTGGCACCCCTGCTCTGTCACGTGATCTAGACGACGAAATCCCATTCTAAACCGCTGCGCGTAATTGTACGTTTAGCACGACAAAAAATCGTGGGGTTCATTCATTTGAGCCCGGTTATTTCATTTTTTATCGAAAAAACACTACTATTAAGATCTTAGCGCGTCTTCCAACACATCAACGATCAAATCACGCGACACGTCACTGGTGACAAATGATGTCCCAATGCCGCGCGTCAGAATAAACCTTAGCTGACCATCCAGAACCTTTTTGTCCTGCCCCATCAGATCAACCAGTGCTTCAGCGTTAGGCAAATCACCCTCGATGTCTGAAAGGTCCGTTTTCATACCCATATTCTTCAGGAACGCCCGCAAACGACTCGGGTCTTCCTGTGAACACAGTCCCATCTTGGAAGAGACCTCAAACGCTAGCACACAACCGATAGCAACACCTTCGCCATGCAACAGACGATCAGAATAGCCCGTTGCCGCCTCAAGGGCATGACAGAAGGTGTGGCCAAGATTCAAAAGCGCACGATCTCCCTGCTCGGTCTCATCTCGCGTTACAATCTCTGCTTTCATCTCAACAGAGCGACGCACGACATGAACACGCGCAGCAACATCACCAGCTGCCATTTTAGGGCCATTGGTTTCAAGCCATTCAAAGAATTTTGCATCCCCAAGCAAACCGTATTTTATGACCTCACCACAACCCGCCAGAAAATCGCGCAGGGTCAATGTTCCAAGGACATCAATATCTGCCAGAACGAGGCTAGGTTGATGAAACGATCCAACAAGGTTCTTGCCGTGACGCGTGTTGATACCTGTTTTGCCACCCACAGAGCTGTCGACCTGCGCCAAAAGCGATGTTGGGATTTGTACGAACCGTACACCGCGGCGCAAGATTGCGGCGGCAAATCCAACCAAATCACCAATGACACCACCACCAAAGGCTACAACCACATCACGGCGTTCGACTTTTTGGCCCAGCAGCCATTCAACGCAGGTGCTTAGGTTCTCCCAATTCTTAGTCCCCTCACCCGGTTTCAGCGCCAAGGATTCCATCGCAATGCCAGCACCCGCCAGTCCTGCACGCAATGTTTCCAAATGCAGCGCACCAACGGTTTCGTCGGTGATGACACGCACGCGTGGCTGACTTAACAACGGCGCGATTAGCGTTCCCGCATCATCCAAAAGACCCGGACCTATGTGGATATCATATTCACGACCCGGCAAATTTACAGAAACAATGTCACGCATTGTGAACCTCCAAAATATTTTTGCGAGCAATTAATGCGTCAATCACTTGGTCCACCATATCTTCAATCGAATACTCAGGGGATGAACATAAAGTCAGGTCTGCCAAGGAATAGATAGGTACCCGTTGATCATACAGTTTTTTCAAAGTTGCTTTCGGATCGTCAGTGCGAAGCAAAGGTCTTGTGTCCTTGCTGCAAACACGGTTCCATAACAACTCAAGATCGGCGTTGAGACAGACAGAGATGCCTTGGGCCGATATGTTATTGCGATTTTTCTCACTCAGAAACGCACCGCCACCTGTCGATAGGATGCAGCGTTTGTCGATCAATAGACGTTCAATAATTTGTGTTTCTTTGTCACGAAAGAACGCTTCACCATCGCGCTCGAAAATTTCAGGCACGGTCCTATTGGCCGCAACTTCGATTTCGGCATCGCTGTCTAAGAAGGCAACGCCCAGCCTTTGGGCCAAGGCGCGACCAACAGCCGTCTTGCCAGCACCCATCATTCCGACCATCACAACCGTCTTTAGCAAGGTGTAATGCACCTTAGGATTTGGCGTATAGGCCATCGTTTGCTCAATTTCGTTCATAATCGACTGAATGACGTGATATTGTCAGAAAGGCCATATATAACTTATCAAGAGTAAGAATCTAAAAAGGCAGCCGAATTCATGAAAAAACTGATCAAGATATTGTTTTTTATCTCTATTTTGGCATTCATCGGGCTGATCGGATATGCATATATTGGGCCCTTTTTTGGTGCAGATTTTTCAGTACCCCAAACTGACGTTCGTCAACCACTGATCCTTAATGCAGACTAAGCTCTTTTGTCACGCCGTATTGATTGCGGTGAGCTGTGCCAGCACCACCTTGGCACAGGGCACAATTTCAGAACGTCCTTTGTCTGCCATCGACTGGCTGGACAGTGTACCACAATCTGCACCTATCCAATTGATCCTCGATGAACCAAAGATCAGCAACGGCGCGACACTACCAGGCGTAACTGTGACAACACTGGATGGACCAACAGCTAAGATCATCGGTTTGGTTCCTTCGAACATATCAGGTTTACCCGTCAATCTATGGGCAAAATCCGATGCTGAAAAGTTGACGCAAACCCTTCTGGACATGCCCACATTGACTTTGTCAGCAGCGCAAGCGACACTATTCACCCTGTTATTGGCAGTCGCTGATCCCGCAGGCGGTAAGGCCGAACAATTCAACTTGGCCCGTGTCGATGCACTGATTAAAGCTGGTGCCCTTGATCCAGCCTTGGCATTAATCGAACAAATTGGTCCATCTCGTAGCCAAGCTGTCGCACAACGGTTTATTGATGCATCCCTGCTAAACGAAACTGAAACCGCAGGATGTGCACTGATAAATACCTCCCCGTTTTTAGCTCCTGATTTTGCTTATCGCATTTTTTGTGCTGCCCGATCGGGAGATTGGAACACCGCTGCATTACTTTTTGGCACCGCGCGAACGTTGGGCACGGTTACACCAGATCAAGCTGCTGTTCTCGAACGGTTCTTAGACCCTGATCTATTTGAAAATGACGCACCGCTTCCACGCCCAACAACGCCAAGTCCCCTATTGTTTCGGATGCACGAAGCCTTAGGCCAGCCCATAACAACCCGCAGCTGGCCACTGGCATATGCCAATGCTGATCTTCGCGATATTGCCGGATGGAAAACCCAAATCGAAGGTGCTGAGCGGCTCGCGCAATCTGGCGCACTGCCAGCAAATCGCTTGCTAGGGATATACTCACAACGCAGCCCTGCAGCCTCTGGCGGAATTTGGGACCATGTCGCTGCGGTTCAACGGTTTGAAACCGCGCTGAACACCCGTAGTGCAACAGCAATTGCCAAAACAATGCCCAAAGCATGGTCGCTCATGCAATCTGCCAACCTCTCTGCCTCATTCACCACCCTTTTCGCAGAAGGCGTGTTAAAAACTGGGCTGCCGCCTCAGGTACACGATGATGCGCTCGAGATTATCCAGTACAGCTCTCTCTATGAAAGTGCCGCGACGACCTTCCCTGATGCGGCCGATAGGCACCCCTTCCGCACCGCTGTTGCAAGCGGTGATGTAAGAGAAACCAACGCGGACAGCCCGCTGAAGATAGCAATAAAAATTGGTTTTTTGCCCAATTCAGCTGACCCAAGCTTGCTACAGCAAGCAAAAAGTGGCGAATTGGGCCACGCATTGCTCAACACTCTGACAATGCTTCAATCTGGCAGCGACGGCGACATGGGCCAACTTAGCGCCGCTTTGGCGACATTACGCGCGCTTGGGTTAGAGGACATGGCACGCCGCACAGCCCTACAAATATTGATTGAGACACCCTCCAGATGAGCCAATGGATATCAACATTCCTAGAGGCGCAAGCGGCTGAGCTGGGCGCGGCAGACAACACATTACTGGCCTATGGCCGCGATCTTAAGGATTTTGAGGCATGGCTGACCCGCAAACACATCGATTTTCTTAAGGCATCCCAAGACGACGTCGAACATTATTTGATATATTGCGATGCCCAAGGGTTGGCCAAATCAACACGGGCCCGCCGCCTGTCGTCAATCAAACAAATCTACCGCTTCGCCTTTGAAGAAGGCTGGCGGGAGGACAATCCAGCCATTCAAATTGCCGGGCCTGGCCTTGATACAAAGCTACCAAAAACCCTGGATATTGATGAGGTTGATCGGCTTTTAAGCGCCGCACGTGCCCTTGGCCGCGATACACTTCGCAACACCTGTTTGATGGAAATACTCTACGCCACAGGAATGCGTGTGACCGAGCTGGTCAGCTTGCCGGTGTCAGCAGCACGTGGTGATCCACGCGTTCTTTTGATCCTTGGAAAAGGGGGCAAAGAACGAATTGTACCGCTGTCACCCCCTGCGCGTGAATCGCTTGTTGCATGGCT
>JAOEQC010000052.1 GCA_028388995.1 Ascidiaceihabitans sp.
GTCGTCAGACTTATTCTATTTTCCTACCGATCCACCCAGAAACGGGTCGCGTTTTGTATGTGCCGATGAAGTCGGTCAACAAGGCTGATGGCACGATCACATTCGATGATGAAGATGGTGTTGAATGGACGTTACCTGTCACTGGCGGCAATGTTAAGTTGCAGTGGAAGCCAGATTTTGGCGCACGTTGGGCTGCTTTGGGCGTTGATTTTGAGATGTATGGCAAAGACCATTCAACCAACACGCAGATCTATGATGGCATCTGTCGTATTTTGGGCCACAAAGCGCCAGAGCACTTTTCATACGAGTTGTTCTTGGATGAAAACGGCCAGAAGATTTCAAAGACCAGCGGCAATGGTGTGAGCATTGATAAGTGGCTGACTTATGCGTCTTCTGAATCCCTTTCATACTTCATGTATCAAAAGCCTAAGACAGCAAAGCGGATGCATTTTGATGTGATCCCAAAAGCGATGGACGAATACCATCAGCAGTTGCGTGCCTATGCTGGTCAAGACATCAAAGGCCAGTTGAACAACCCAGTTTGGCACATTCACGGTGGTAACGTTCCTGAATCTAAAATGGTGGTTCCGTATTCCATGCTTTTGAACTTGGCCTCTGTTTCGGGTGCTGAGGAAAAGGACCAGTTGTGGGGGTTCATCCAGCGTTATGCACCTGATACTTCGGCTGAAACGAACCCTGACATGGATCAGGCTGCTGGTTTTGCAGTGCGGTATTACAATGACTTTGTAAAACCAACCAAAGTGTTCCGCGCCCCGACAGACATTGAGCGCGAAGCGTTGGAAGATCTGCGTAATCGTTTGAAATCTTGGGACGGTGAGTTGGACGGCGATGCGTTGCAGTCCGAAGTCTTTGCTTGTGGTCGTGAACGTTTCGACCCGATGCGTGGCTGGTTCACGGCCCTTTATGAAGTGCTGCTGGGTGCCTCGCAGGGTCCACGTTTTGGTGGGTTCATCGCGCTGTACGGTGTTGATGAAACTGTTGCTTTGATCGATCGCGCCTTGGTAGGTGAGTTGCTTTAAGTAGCCGAAGACTGGTTTGGAATTGAATGGGCGGTTTGTTTCGGCAAGCCGCCCTTTTTCATATCTTGTTGATTTGGGCTAATTACGGGCTAACTCAAATGTGAAACAGTTGGAGATTGGAAATGCTTCATATCCTGAAAATCGCAATGATCGTAATGCTAATGAGCGGTCTAGGAATAGGTGGTGCGCAGGCGCAGGGGGCTGACATAAAGTCCACGATCGACCGACAGATCGAAGCATTTCAGGCCGACGACTTTGAGACAGCGTTTGGGTTTGCCAGCCCGAATTTACAGCGGTTGTTTGGCAATCCCGACAATTTTCGCAGGATGGTGACACGTGGTTATCCAATGGTTTGGAGACCTGCCGAGGTGCGGTATTTGGAGTTGGCTGACGTGAATGGCAGCCTTTGGCAGAAGGTTCTGATTAAGGATCAAAAGGGTGTTGTCCACGTCCTTGGCTACCGCATGTTAGAGACTGATATGGGGTGGAAAATCAACGGTGTTCAGTTGTTTCCAAGTCCAGGTGCTGATGCCTAGTAGGGCCTGTTTGGCATCCCACCGTATGGTGCTTTGAGACCCTATTAACGGCTTATTGATATTTCCCTTTCTGTTGGCACGTGAGCAAGTGGGTGGCGATGTTTTGGAAGTTTCCAAGGTGTGGCCCTGTGAGAAAGGGTGTTTCGAGGTCCAATGCAACAACTTAGCCAGTGGGATTTTTTTGGCTCCCTTGGGGTCAGTGTTTGAGATTGATGAGTGCTCCATCTCTCGGCCTGGCAATCGAGGGATTACCTCTCATGGGTTGGGGTGTCAGGGAATGCTCATTGATCGCTGCTAATTCTTGTCATCAGAGGATGGTGAAACCGTTGCCAATCGAACGACGATTGCAATCAACGCTCATGCCAACGATGTGAAAATCCGCAACAATTGGGCGACAAGGTTCCGTCACTTCGCCATTCTCGGCGGGGGCAGCACACAGTTTATGGGCAATCACTTTTTCCAAGGTGACACGGTTGCCAGCGGTATTCGAACCGCAGGTTTGGTCATTGCTAAAGCGCACGCCAGTTCGATTATCTCTGGCAACTATATAGACAAATGTTCGATTGAATGGACCAATGAATACGATCCCGCGCCAGAGTTTAGTTCAAAGTTTTCGTTCAGTGCATTAAGTATAGCTGACAATGTGTTCCTATCGGGGGATGTTGCGCCGTGGTTCAGTTACATTGTGATGAAACCGCATGGTGTGGGGCATTTCCTGAAAGGTGTTAGCATCTCGAGAAATTGCTTTAAATTTTTGGGTGCAGCCGTTGATCGCGTAGAACGGGTCGACACCAGTTTCGCTGATTTAGAATATAGTCGAATGTGCGAAATTAACTTTGCTGATAATTCCTTTCATGGTGTGAATGAACGCGTGTCAAATCGGCTTCGGTTCAAACATACCGAGGGGAGTGCTGCCACAACATGGGCCATCGATCCTGCGGATCAATTGCCATTCAAAGGGCGGGCGTGGGCGATGGATAGCGTGGTTGTGGTTGGCCGAATCTGCAACAGTTCAAACAGTGTGGTGTTTCCGACCCCTTATGTTGACCTTCGACAAGGCAGTAACCTTGATCAGATTAAGTTGACCTGGGAACAGCCTGTTCGAGGTGTGATGCAGGTTGCAATACGAATGGACTGAGGGAGACGTATTTAGGCCCGCAAGTATGTGCGGGCCTAAATTACATGGTGCCTAACGTCCGCGGCGCTTAACGCCACCGCGCATACCGCCACGTCCCATCGTGGAACGACCAGATGATTTTTTGGCCTCATCTACAGCTTTGTCTACCGCATACTGGCGCGCCATTGGATCGGCTGAGACTGTTAGCTCGACAGCCTCCAATCGCTTGACCTCATCACGCAATCTGGCGGCTTCTTCAAACTCAAGGTTTTCGGCAGCTTTGCGCATATCTGTGCGAAGCCCCTCCAGTACGGTCTGTAGATTTGCGCCGGCCAAAGGTTTGTTGATTTTGGCGGTGATGCGGGACTGATCCGTGTCGCCTTTGTAGAGACCGGCCAAAATGTCCTCGACGTTCTTTTTTACGGTGTAAGGTGTGATGCCGTGTTCGACATTATAGGCTTCTTGTTTGGCGCGGCGACGATTTGTTTCATCCAAAGCGCGTTCCATGGAACCAGTAATCTTGTCGGCGTACATGATCACGCGCCCTTCAGCGTTACGCGCAGCGCGGCCGATGGTTTGAACCAGAGAGGTTTCAGAGCGCAAGAACCCTTCTTTGTCCGCATCAAGAATCGCAACAAGCCCACATTCGGGAATGTCTAAACCCTCGCGCAGCAAGTTGATGCCGATCAGAACATCAAAGGCCCCAAGGCGCAGATCACGCAGGATTTCGATGCGTTCAATCGTATCGATTTCACTGTGCATGTATCGCACGCGAATGCCTTGTTCATGCATATATTCTGTCAGGTCTTCGGCCATGCGCTTGGTCAAGGTGGTGCACAATGTGCGCATGCCCTGCTCTGTAACGATCCGTACTTCGTCCAACAAATCATCGACTTGCATTTCGACAGGGCGAATTTCTACAGGCGGATCTAGAAGGCCTGTTGGTCGAATGACTTGCTCAACAAACACACCGCCCGTTTGTTCGATTTCCCATTTGGCTGGTGTCGCGGATACAAATACAGATTGTGGACGCATTGCATCCCATTCCTCAAACTTGAGGGGGCGATTATCCATGCACGATGGCAGGCGGAAGCCGTGGTCTGACAGGGTCATCTTACGTCTAAAGTCACCTTTATACATGCCGCCGATTTGTGGCACCGACACGTGTGATTCATCGGCGAAAACAATTGCGTTGTCTGGGATGAACTCAAACAATGTGGGGGGTGGCTCGCCGGGTGCGCGGCCTGTCAGATAGCGGGAGTAGTTTTCGATACCGTTGCATACGCCCGTGGCCTCAAGCATCTCAAGGTCAAAGTTTGTCCGTTGTTCCAGGCGTTGGGCCTCTAACAGTTTGTTCTCGCCAACCAGTTGGTCAAGACGATGGCGTAGCTCTTTCTTGATACTGATCAGCGCTTGTGACATCGCAGGTTTTGGCGTCACATAGTGACTGTTCGCATAGACACGGATTTGCTCCATGTTGTCTGTTCTTTCGCCGGTCAGTGGATCAAACTCAGTGATGCTTTCGAGTTCGTCACCGAAGAACGACAGGCGCCATGCGCGGTCGTCTAAGTGGGCAGGGAAAATTTCTAGCGCATCACCACGTACGCGGAATGAACCGCGAAAAAATGCAGCGTCGTTGCGTTTGTATTGTTGGGCGACCAAATCTGCGATGACTTGGCGCTGATTGTATTCACCGCCAACTTTCAAATCCTGGGTCATTGCACCGTATGTTTCTACCGAACCGATACCATAGATGCAGGACACGGAGGCGATTATGATGACGTCATCGCGCTCTAGCAATGCCCGCGTTGCAGAGTGGCGCATGCGGTCGATCTGTTCGTTGATCTGGCTTTCTTTTTCGATGAACGTATCAGAACGGGCAACATAGGCTTCTGGCTGATAATAATCATAAAAACTGACGAAGTACTCGACGGCATTATCTGGGAAAAAGCCTTTGAATTCGCCGTACAGCTGAGCAGCAAGCGTCTTGTTTGGTGCTAGAATGATCGCGGGGCGTTGGGTTGCCTCAATCACCTTAGCAATTGTGAAAGTTTTGCCAGTACCAGTTGCCCCAAGCAAAACCTGATCACGATCGCCATCCGCTATCCCGGCGACAAGTTCTTTGATTGCAGTGGGCTGATCGCCAGCAGGTGTAAATTCAGTTTGTAGAACAAACGGACGACCACCCTCTAGCTTCAACCGATTGCGTACATCGCCAGAAATTGCGCCCAGTTCGGCGTTGGCTTGGTCAGAGTGGGCATATGGCATAATCGACTCGCTTTCACAGACACATTTGATTTGTTTCTAGGCTCCTTCAAGAGGGTGAAGTGCGATGCTGGCAGAAACAGTCAGTAGTGTTGGCTGATGATAATGGTTCTTAGCATCAGATGTGAGCTGCTAACAGTCAGATACAATGCGTCTTTTAGGTTGAGTTAGGCATTTCCTTCTGGATTTTAAATTGTGGAAACCACGACCCTAAAAGGTGACTTGCCCTGAGGTGCTAAATTTCGGATACGTGTACCGATCATAAACCGGAGACGACCCCATGCGCGCACGCATTTTTCAACCTGCCAAGACTGCAATGTCATCTGGAACAGCCAAAACAAAAGGCTGGGTTTTAGAATTCACACAAGAAAGCGCGCGTTCAGTTGATCCGTTGATGGGTTGGACGTCGTCTAGCGATACCCAAAGCCAAGTGCGCCTTAACTTTGACAGCAAAGAAGAAGCTGTTGAATACGCAGGTGAGAACGGGATTGAGGCGCAGGTTCAAGAGCCCAACAAACGCAAAGTGAACATTCGTCCAAATGGATATTCAGAGAACTTTGCAACAGGACGTCGTGGTGCCTGGACACACTAAGCTGTGAAGACAAGTTAATTATATGTTAACCTGTTGACCTAATTGTTGAACTTATAATCAATTGAAACAAGGTGGCTTGCTAGCCGTCTTTTTGCTTTTGAAATGCTGGAGTGACCGCATGACAATCACACACCTTGTTACCCATTCGGGCGGCTTTCACGCCGATGAATTGCTGTCTTCTGTCATCCTAACACGGTTGTTCCCTCAGGCGGAATTGATCCGCACGCGTGACAAAGATTGGGTCACACCATCACCAAGTAAGATTATTTATGATGTGGGTCGCAACTATAACGCTGAAGCTCAAATCTTCGACCATCATCAGCGTCCAAATCCACTACGTGAGGACGAGCAACCCTACAGCTCCTTCGGCTTGATCTGGGCCCACTATGGTTGTGAATATTTAGTAGCCATGAATGTGCCTTCTGATGATATTGAATCAATTCACGATAAATTTGATTCCAAATTTGTTCTACCGATTGATTTGTTGGACAATGGTGCAATAGAGCCATCTGTTGCTGGTCCACTTTCGATCCTAACACTGCCCGCACTTTTAGGTAGCCTTAAGCCTGTGTTCGATGACACATCGGAAACGGCAGATGATGATGCGTTCATGGCAGCGCTTCCGATCGCACGCAGCTTTATCGAAGCATCCGTTGGTAACTTCGCTGCTAAAGCACGCGCTCACAGCCTTGTGTTAGAGGCTATCGAAAGGGCAGGAACCTCTTCAATTCTAGAATTACCAATGGGTATGCCTTATCGCTCGGCGCTTGATAAATCTGGTGCTGATCACATGCTGTTCGTCGTTACTCCGCGTGGAGATGACTGGACGATTGGCGGTATCAAATTGTCGAATGAGACTTTCGAAAATCGCGCTGATTTGCCTGGGGCATGGGCCGGCTTAACAGATGAGGCGCTTGAAAACGCTTGTGGCGTTAAGGGAGCAAAGTTCTGTCATAACGCACGCTTCATCGCAGTGGCTGACTCGCGCGAGGGAATTTTAGAGATGGCTGCATTGGCGGTCGCCGAAGCTCAATAGCGCTACAGCTTTACGGTTGCGGTGCTCGGGTGTATTTATTTTTCTATGGCAACGTCATCCTACAATAAGTGAATGCACCGGTGATTGAATTTAAGGTCCAAATTGAATCTCCGAAAGCCGGTGAGGTCCGCGCCATTCTACAGCGCCATTTTTAACTTATGCGTGCGATCTCGCCTGCCGAAAGCTGTCACGTGATGGAGCCTGATAGCTTGCTGGAGGCGGATGTTGTTTTGATGGGGGCACGCCAAGAGGGGTATTTGCTAGCCATAGGTGGGCTAAAAGTGATTGCTCCGGGTCACGCTGAGCTGAAATCAATGCATATGTTGGAAGCGGTGCGCGGACAGGGCGCAGGACGGAAGGTCTTGCAAGCCCTGATAAAGCAAGCCGGTACCATGGGTTGGCAAGCAGTAAGTTTAGAAACTGGGTCCGAAGGGCCTTTTGAACCTGCGAGACAACTTTACCAATCTCATGGATTTAAAGAGTGTACGCCATTTGGCGCATATGCCGAGGATCCGTTGAGCGTATTTATGACGTGCGTCATATAATTTCGCTGCTGAACACTCTTGCCAAGATGCGGTAGATAACACAAAACAGCATCAGCGGTCCCTTAGCTCAACTGGATAGAGCAGCCCACTTCTAATGGGCAGGTTGAGGGTTCGAGTCCTTCAGGGACCGCCACCATTTAACTATGAGCCATGATGCCCTATTTATATGGTAAAATTCATTGTGGGTCTTTGGTGGCTTGTACCAGGTTGTTGTACCACGTTTTGGTTTCTCGGTACTTACGATGCAAACAACAACTACAACTCAACGATCCATTTTGAAGCCGAATCAACAGGTTTTCTTTTTGTATTTCTAAGTTCACCGACCTGATTGGTCGGTCGTACCAGTGGTCAGCCTTCGGTTATTGGTTTTGCTATTTCGACTACCAAAGAGGTGTCTGATTGGCCGTGGAATACTAACTTCGACGACTAGCTTACTCCGTGCGAGTACCAGTCGAGGCTCAGGATAATCTTCCCAATTAAGTATTTTCTGTGCTGGTGTGTGCATGTCTAACCTTAACCGATGTAAGTGTCGTGACAGGTGTCGTGAGGGACACTACAACATAGGTTAATGTACTATAAATTTACGATATAAACAAGGTGGAAGGTCTGGTGCTGTGGGGGAAGATTGAACTCCCTTAGGTCTTATCTACTTCAGTCACAAAATGTTACATAAGCTTATGTAAATAAATGATTAAATTACATTGAGAAGCATAATTAAAGTAGCTCAAAAGTATTGTCTATAGTATTATCCATATACGGCTTATTTGTTTGTGTTTTTACAGGGCTAATTCTTAAACACTCTCAGTAAAAGTAAGAAAATCTAAACAGGTTAAACACAGAGATTTAAGGAAGGGTGAGGAGGAAAAGATTGGAATGATAGTACAGCCATCCTCTCTGTTATCCTTCCTTTCTTAATCTTAGCTTTTGAAATCTGTCCCACTGTTGTTTGTGGTAAGCTGTACTTAGATACGCTTCGTGTTCCCTTGCATAGTCAACCGGTCTAGATGTGAAATCAATATCTCTGTAACTATTGGATGCTAAGGTTTTTGGTACTGATTGCCTGTTCACATCAAACCCTAACTCTACTCCTAGAACATGTTTGGTAGCTTCTTTCATCAAGTCTCTGACAAACAATTCATCCGCTTATGAAAGAAACGTGGGCTAAACACGAACTAGGAAATATCCTAAGATGAAAAGAACACTGACAGCCCTGACCATAGCAGCAACCATGTTTGCTAGTAGTGCATCTGCATTTGATCCTGCTGATCTGCAGAAGCTGATGCATACTGGTGATTGCGTACAGTGTAATCTGAAGGGTGCTGATCTGTTTCTTGTTGATCTGAGGGGTGCTAATCTAAAGGATGCTAATCTAAAGGATGCTATTCTGGATGGTGCAGACCTGAGGAGTGCTGATCTGAGTGGCGCTGATCTGAGAGGTGCTTCTCTGAAGGGTGCTTATCTGAAAAGTGCTAATCTAAAGAGCACTCATCTGAGGGGTGTTAATCTGAAAGATGCTGACCTGAGGGGTGCTTATCTGGGAGTTGCTAATCTGTTTTATGCTTTGATGAACGGTACAAGCCTCTGCAACACCATCATGCCTAACGGTTCAATGATCGACAGTGGGTGCTAACATAAACTGCTGCGGATTGGCTATTCCTTCAAGTCCCTGAAGTCTTAATCAAAGGCCAAACACCTAACTGTTCGTAAAAGGTCTGCGAGAAGGTTTCCTTTGCTACTATCATGCTTTCAACAGGCACAATCAGCGCATCGTGTAGTGGCAAGAAACCTACGCCCAGCGCCTGTAGTTTTTCCATTGTCAGCCGCAAAACTTCTGATTCAAGGTAGTTGAGATAGGCCCAGTCCATATGGCGAGGCTTTAACAGTTCGATTTGTGGCATCGCCTCTAACATAGCTGCCCTGACCTCTTTCCAAGGTGCCTTCGACACCATCTCTAAGAAGTCTTGCTTGAACTGGTTTGAGTAACGCAACTTATTCAAACCACCTGTTCCAAGACTGGATGCATAGATGACCTTCACAGCATCACGAGTTAAAGCAGGAACCATTCTGGCTACACATGGGCAGCAATATTGTCTTCAATAGTGAGCCAACTGTTTTATGTTCTGGTGGATGCTTGTGCCAGTAAGGCTATCACTTAGTTGGACGCTTTGGGCCACCTTGTGGCTCTCTCCATCCGAGGGCCAATACAAAAAACACTAGTGCAAAAACACCGCTACCAACCAATACTATACCAACCTGTTCAAGCTCAAATACTACATAGGATATACCTACCGATAGTAAGCCAAACATTGCAGCGACGACTATCATTCCAGTAAGTTTTGGAGCCGTATTATTCATAGCGATACCTTCCGTATTTTATAACATGAATTGTATTATGCCACAAAGTACGTTTGAAATATAGATTAACTTACGCAACTAAACTCTTGTCTTGAATTCACTGAAGTGGTTCAGCTGTTTTCACACCTGACTTGTTCAATACCAGACAGTTCAGTGATCTAAAGTGGGTGATGACACCATCGTGGCGGGTGAAATAACAGAAGCATAAACTGACGATGAACAACACCCTTCACCCAGCCAATGCGCATAAGCAACGATGCCCAAGATGTCAGTCACCATTGAACACGGTTGTGGTTCACGGGCATGAGCAATGCGTGGTCTGTAAGTCCAACATCTTTGAATGCTGTTCGGGGGATACCTGTGAGATAGATCACAACTTGGCTGTTGGGTATAAGCGGGGATGAAGTCCTACACCCTAAGAAACCCATCAAGCAGGTTGCCCACGTAATCGACACTCAGCATATGCCCTTCAAAGCTATGTGTTTGATAAGCTGACCCATGCTATTATTGCATATCGGATAGTACGTATTGTTTGATGTGACCGTTAAAACAGTTTGCTAGATGCTGCTCCGAACACAAAGGAGATTGTCATGTTTAGAAACTTTTTCAATGCACTTATCATAGCACGTTCAGCATCTGCATCTAAGCAGGTTATGGACTACATGTCTGACAGCCAACTAAAAGATCTTGGCTATGATCGTAGCACTTTTGTTGCGGCCCAGATGGCAATGGTAATGGCTGAATTAGATTCACACGATGAGGCTGCTCAAAACTCTGTGCCAGTGAATGCTAATCTAGTTGGCGCTTAGTAGCTTCAACTTTTCCTTAGCACCAACACCAGTCGTGTT
>JAOEQC010000053.1 GCA_028388995.1 Ascidiaceihabitans sp.
CTATTCACCTACTAATTTTAAGCTAAACCGTGCCACTGCCCTCGCTGAATGGCGTCAACTACTGAGCGCATAGATTTCGATTGCCCCATCAATCTGATGTTTGCAATCATTAGTCTGACAGCACCGAGCTGAGAATTCCCACTTGCCGTTTCGAGGACGAGAACGAGCCATGCTGCGCTTTCGGCAGATGCGAAGTTTGCAGAAATTCGTCTCCGTCCAGAACCATTTCAATCAGGAGCGCCATCTTTATTCACGAATCAATTTCAAGCTGAACCGTGCTGCTGCTCTCGCTGAGTGGCGTCAATTATTGAACGCATAGATTTAGGCTGTGCTAGCAATCTGATGCGAGTTTTGATTAGTTTGACAGCACCAAGATAAACCTTACTTGCCTCAAAATACTATCAGTAAACCTGTACAGCGACGATCACTTTTGCACGATGGCATTGTTATCCAGGGTGATTGGAAGAGCGAGGGCATTGTTGAATTCGGTGGTGCAATTGTTGGTGATCTGACTGTGGACGTTTTGATACTCAAAGGCACTGGCACGATTGAAGGAAATGTAAGGGCTAGGTCTGTAACGGTCGAGGGGCAATTGAATGGCACCAGCGCTGCTATCGATGTTGTCTTAGCTTTAACTGCAACCTTTAAAGGTGAAATAGTTGCTGAAAGTATTAGGATAGACTTTGGAGCGATTGTAGATGGTGATTTGCACGCGGTAGGCAAGAAACAGGGTTAAGCCACTTGGATGTGTAAAAAGACCTCCGTAAGTGTAGAAAGTACTAATCGCCTAAGTGTTTGGCACTAGATGTTTGTTTGGGAAAGAAGGGATAGCCTTTTGACCACCCCTTCGTTTTAATTCATCGAGTTATTTTATAATTGGCTAAGCAATGTGGCTAGCTTTTTCTTCGACTTCCCCACTGCTTTTGCCTTCGCAATGTCTTCGATATTAGACGTATCATCACCAACCACCACTAGAGCGATCATGCCCATGCTTTTGTGTGGTGTACACCAGTAGTAGTAGATGCCTGGCTCATCAAACGAAATTGAAACTTCTTTACTGTTTTTTGATTTTTTGGGTGCGTCAAATCCATCTGGCCCAGCAATAAATTCTACGTTGTGACCTTTAGATGTTGGCACCCAAGTAACGGTATCGCCCACATCAATTCGTGTGATGTCCTCCGAGTAAACCATTTTGGCTCCATCATCGCGTTTGTTCAGCATCTCGACAGTTGTGTCAGCTGCATTCGCAGAAGAAAATGTAGTTACCGTTGCTAGGATTGTTAAAAAGGAAAGAGGGGTTTTCATATTGTAACTCCAGGTTTGTTAGGATCGAGCTGGCATCAGCTAGATAACGGGCAAGACGAGTTTCGCTAAACACGTGTTTCAATAGCTGGCGCGCCAAATGAAACATTCAAGAACAACAACCTAGGCATTGTGTCGCACATTTTAGGTCTGTTCTTTAAGTGGAGTAAGGATCGTTGAAACCTAAGTATAAAAAATCACTTAACGATATTAAGGTTCGCCTTAGTGTAAATAATCTTTGTAATTTCCAGTTCCTCCAATCAGCTGCAACCCATTCGAGCATCTACGCCCAATGCGGAGCAGAAGTAATGATAAGCGAACAAAATAGCCGTTTCTACAGCACCTGAGCCGTCTTCGTGCGCAGAGTGCATAAATAGCCTTAGGGTGTCGTTCCGGGGTGTTATATCAGCCAAGAGAAAGAGTATTCCTACGTACAACTTGCTACTGCTTTGGGTGTTCGGCAGGGAGGTGGTGACGGAACCAATCAGCATCAAAGTGGAAATAGATCATTTGATCCATTAGCTCCAACTCCAAAAGATCACGCTGCTGCCCTTGGTGTACAAGGACGGGGTAGAGAACGTGGTAATCAATACCAAAGTGGAAATGCAGTAAATACTGCAATAGCTTCGTCCCAAGCGCGTAAGTGGCAATGTATCAAATGATACGAAGTCAAAAAAAAATGGTTTGGCTATAGACCTCGTGTGCTCAATGTGGCGTTGGTTTATTAGGCAGGACGCTCGTTGATAAAACTTGCGCTGGCTTTGCCGCAGCAACAATAGAACTGAGGACAAAATCCTCGTGTCTACGTTGGGTTTGCGACAGATCGTAAAGATAATTCACCATCGCACCGCTTGATTGGTTCAACCCGTTATCGGTCATGTCGGCTTGCGCATGGATGTCATAGACCTCTGCACCGTTGGTCAGATGGAAACGCGTGACAGGATCGACAGGCATTCCGTCATCGCGTTTCGCATTTATCAAGTAACGCGCTGCCATCGCGCGAACGTCTTGGGGTTCGGCGCTTTGATCCAAGATCGCCGACGCCACATGTCCATGGTTCGCATCCTCTGTCTGTGTGGCAAGCCAGCGGTTCAATCCCGGGATCGGTGACAACGTCACGAACTTTTCTAACCGCGGAAAAGCAAGCGCCAGTTCAGCAGCAACTTGTTTGATCAATACGTTGCCAAAGCTGATCCCCGCCAGGCCCTTTTGGCAATTCGAGATCGAATAGAAGACCGCAAATCTTGCGTCTTCTGTATCCAGCGGTGCACGGCTGTCCGACAGCAAATCCGAAATGGAATTTGGGATCGCTTTCGTCAACGCAACCTCGACGAAGATCAACGGTTCGTTCGGCATCGCGGGGTGGAAAAACGCAAAACAATGACGGTCTGCAGGTTTAAGCCGGCGGCGCAGATCGTCCCAATCGTTGATTTGATGAACCGCCTCATAGGCAACAATTTTGTCGAGGATCGCCGCAGGTGTGTCCCAATCGATTGCTGTCAGAACCAAAAAACCGCGATTGAACCAGCTACGCAAAAGATGCGTAAAGTCATAGTTAGTGCGCGCAAGCTCCGGGTTCTCTTTGAGGATGTTCAACAGGTCGACCCGCATAGCAACGATGTCAGCTGTGGCACCCGCAGGTTGGTTCAGACGGCGCAGAAATTCTTGGCGTTTTGGCTCAGCGGCCTGTGACAACGCTTCAAACGTTGCCGGTGACGTGTCCGCAGCATAGCCTTGGGAAAGTGCTGTTAATGCATCTGCATCGATGTCGAATTCTTCATTTAGAAAAGTAAAGAATGCAGTTTTTTCATCAGATGAAAGTGACTTGTAGCGATTCAAGACGGTTGCGGCCAATGCATAACCCGAAACAGTGCCTTCCGGTGAAAGCAAAGCATGACAAAGCGCGAATATATCACGCTTATCAACAGCCCCCCGCATGTTGCCACTGCGATCAAACAGTGTTGTTAACATATCCCCCAAGAATCGATTGCGCGGCATATTCATATTCTAAAACTAACTAACCAATTGATACTGATTGCGACGATAGTGCGATCGAAAAGCTCAGGCTGCCTTCGTTGATCAACCATTTGCGAATGTCATAGCTGCGAGCGCCAACCGCGTGCATCGGGTCGCCATCAGCCATTGTGCGTGCCGCATCCAAATTTGCGGCGCGATAAATAATCATACCTTCAGCTTGCATTTCTTCGCCCGTATCATCTGAAATCGGTCCAGCCATGACCAACGATCCGGCGGCCTCCATTTTCTTTTGATAGGCAAGGTGGTCGGGTAAGGTCGCTTTGACCAACCCCATGTTGCCCGCCGGTCTGCTGCGCACAACGAACAGTTCCATCGCGAGCGAGCCGCGTCCCTTAGCTTCGGCTTTGTAGTCTTCCCATTTCGGCATCGTCGAATCCTTCTCTTTGACCCAACCCTAACGACGTGTCGGCGACCTGCAAATGAAAAATCGATTTTTCTGGACAAGAGGTAAAAATCACGACACTTTCAAATTACAAGATTCTGGGAGAGATCATGACCTACGCCACAACATCCGACGAGATACGCGCACACGCTCAAGACGAAGTACGTTCGCTGCGTGACAAGATTACAACTCTAAGCGAAGCCGAGCTTGGGTTGATCCTGACGCAAGCACGGTCGCACTATGCTTGGACGGACAAGCCGGTTCCCGACGTGGTATTGCACGATATTTTCGACATCATGAAAATGGGTCCAACCAGCATGAACACATGCCCTGCTCGGATCATCTTTGTGAAATCGGCCGAGGGTAAAGAGAAGCTTACCAAGTCATTAAAGCCCGCGAATGTGGCGAAAGTCACGGGCGCACCGATGACGGCGATCATCGCATATGATTTGGAGTTCTGGACCCACCTGCCAAAGCTGTTCCCGCATGAAGATCGTCGCCACTTCTTCGAAGGCAAGGATGCCTACATCAAAGATACCGCTTACCGCAATTCAACCTTGCAAGGTGCGTACTTCATGATTGCGGCGCGCGCACTTGGGCTCGATGTCGGTGCGCTCTCTGGCTTTGACAATGCGGTCGTGGACGAAGAGTTCTTCAATGGTACGGCGCTGAAGTCGAATTTCCTTTGCAACATCGGCTACGCTGATGAGGCGGCGCTTTTCCAGCGGTTGCCACGCTTCGACTTCGATGACGTTTGCGAAATTCTCTGAACCAGAGCGGCGCATGAATCATGGTCATTATGCTGAATAGTTTGGCCACACAGACAAGGAAACCGCGATATAAGGCAAGCTTAACAATGTGACGACCACTGCCGACAATCATCAACTAAGATCAAAAAAATCTGGCTAAAGTAACTTTTATGGGAGAAAAATACGATGTTAACACGACAAATCGCACTTGCTGCAGGTCTTGCAATTAGCCTGTCCGGCGCACTTGCAGGGACCGCCTCGGCGCAAGAAACAATTCGCATGACAGCCATCGATGGCTATCCAGAACGGTCCATGTGGGTCAAAGAATTCTCTGCTTTCTTTATCCCGCGTGTGAACGAAGAGCTGGCCGCTGACGGCGACTACGAGATTAATTGGATGGAAGCCTACGGTGGCCAGATCGTCAAACCACGTGGCGTGCTGGAAGGCATCAAGTTGGGCTTAGGTGACATCGGTATCGTCACGACGATTTTCCATAACTCGGCATTGCCATCACAGGGTCTGTCAGCGGTCACGCCGTTTATCGCAGCTGATGCGCGAGTTGTCGCACAAGCCGTGGACGAGATTGCACGTGAATTTCCACAGATGGGTGCTGAACTAGAAGCCGAGAACCAAGTTTACCTGGCGACAGGCGTTGTGCTCGACACGTACCAGATGTTCTCAACGACACCGCTAAATTCACTTGCTGATCTTGAGGGTCTGAAGGTTGCGGGCGCTGGTTACAACTTGCGCTACCTCGAAGGAATTCCAGGTGCAGCTGGCGTGCGTGGCGGTTTGCCAAACTTCTACAATATGCTTCAGACGGGCGTTGTTGAGGCAGCGATGTTGTGGCCAGAAGCGGCCAAGACATTCAAGATTGCCGAAGTAGCACCTTACATGTTGCAAGCTGATCTGGGCGCTGTGAACTCGAAGACAGTCACCGTCAATTCCGACGTTTGGGCAGATTTGCCTGACGAAGTGAAGGGCGTATTGCAGTCTGTCGCAATTGAATACCGCGACCATGTTGCAGGCATCGCAATGGACCGCGCAGAAGCATCGCGCCAAGCCTACATCGATGGTGGCGGCACGATTGTAGTGATGAGCCAAGAAGAGCGTCAAGCTTGGGCCGACAGCATGCCGAACATCGCCGCCGAATGGGCGCGTGATCTGGATGCAACTGGTGCGCCGGGGTCCGACATGTTGGTGGCCTACATGGGCAAGCTGGCCGCAGCTGGGTTCGCACCTTTGCGCGACTGGGCAGCAGAGTTGAACTAAGAAAATGATTGTCACGATCTTACGAAAAATCGAAAGCTGGGTCGTGGTAATTTCGATTGCGGCCAATGTCAGCGGTGCATTTGTACTGCTGGCATTAGTTGCTATTATGAATGTCGATGTGGTGTCGCGAAACCTGTTTAACGCCCCGTTTCGCGGCGTGGTCGAAGTGGTAATATTCTCATTGGCGCTGATCGTATTCCTACAATTGCCTGACGTTGTGCGCAAAGGTCGGTTGACCCGTTCGGACGGATTTTTGGGTCTTTTGCGCGTGATGAACCCACACGTGGGAAATGTTCTGGCACGGGTGCTAGACGGAATCGCTTGTATGTTTATGTGCTTGATCGTCTGGACGGTTTGGCCAGAGTTCACTGAAAGCTTTGAAAGCTGCCACTTCTTCACACCGCCCGAATTTGGCGTACCGCCGACAGGCAACCTTTGGGTTGATTTCAGAACAGCGCTAGAGCGTTGCGACTACTTTGGCACACCCGGAATCTTGCAAGCCCCCTGGTGGCCTGTCCGCCTTGTGATTGCATTCGGCTGCGCATGGGCTGCCATTCTGTTCTTCTTCAAAACCGTCCTTGGCGACACGCAAGAACCGCGTCATATCACCGCCCAAACCAGTCGCGAGGCCTGAGTCATGGATCCACTTACAATTGGCATGCTGTCGGTCGGTGCAATCGTCGTGCTGGTCTACCTTGGGCTATACATCCCAATCGCCCTTGGCCTTGTGTCGTTCGTGTCGATTTGGATCATGTCCGGCAAATCCATTCTTGCGTTCAACTTTCTAAAAGTGGCCGTCGGCGATGGTGTGACCGAGTATAACTTTGCGACCATCCCGCTGTTCACGCTGATGGGCTTGCTGGTGTCCAAGGCAAGGCTGGGCCGCGATATCTATGATGTGATGAACTCCGCTTTCCGCAAAGTGCTTGCGGGGCTCGGCATGGCAACTGTTGGGGCCAACGCGATCTTTGCCGCCGTTACCGGGTCATCCATCGCGTCGGCGTCTGTGTTCACCAAAATCGCAGTCCCACAGATGATGCGCTATAATTATAACAAACGCTTTGCAGTCGGCGTTGTGGCCGGATCCTCTGTGCTGGGCATGATTATCCCACCTTCTGCGATGCTGATTATCTACTCTTTTGTGGCAGAAGTGTCTGTGGGTGACATGTTTCTTGCGGGCATCATTCCGGGGCTGCTTTTGACGGCAGTTTACATGGTTGCGATCTATCTGATGGCCCGTTTCTGGCCGTCCTACATCGGGGCCGACATTAAGACAGATGAGCTACCTGCAATGGATCGCGGCGAGATGTTCCAGAAAGCCTGGCCTATCATAGCACTGATCTTGCTTGTTTTGGGCGGTATTTATACGGGCTGGCTGACCCCTGTTGAAGCAGGCGCTGCGGGGGCATCATTGGCTTTGATCGTCGCTTTGGTGCGCCGGTCAATGTCCCGCCAAGAGTTTTGGGACACACTTGTCGAAACTGGCCACATCACGGCAGCGATCCTGTTGCTGATCGCGATGGCGTCGTTCTATAGCCGGATGTTGGGCTATGCGGGCTTGCCAAACCAGCTGGATTCGTTGCTACAAGAATGGAATTTATCGTTCTTTCAGATAATGCTGCTTTACGTGGCCTTGATGCTGGTTTTAGGCACATTGCTAGACACGGCATCCATCATCCTAATCGTCGTCCCGCTGTTCATCACACTGATCGAAAGCCAAGGCCTAAGCCTCATTTGGTTTGGCATTGTTACCGTGATCGGCGCTGAGATTGGCCTTCTAACACCGCCGCTGGGGATTTCGTGTTTCGTGATCAAAAGTACGCTGAATGATCCCAACATTTCACTCAAGGATGTGTTCCTCGGCTCGCTGCCTTTCGCCTTTCTTATGCTCTTGGCGCTGATCGTGATTATCCAATATCCGATCTTGTCCACTGCCCTCCTTTAACCCTCCGAGGTCTTTATGAAAAACGTCTCAATCGATACCATCACACAAGCTTTCGTGGATTACTGCGCTGATGACACTGACCCGCGCACGATGTTTGTGCTGACTAAATTAGTTGAGCACTTGCATGCATTCGCTAAGGAAACGCAACTGACCCACGCAGAATGGGCGCGCGGCCTGAAATTTATGACCGACGCTGGCAAGATCACGGATGACGAGCGCAATGAGTTTGTGTTGATCTCTGACGTCACTGGCCTGTCATCTTTGGTTGATATGATTGGGTCACAACACGATGGTACATCATCCAGCGTGCTTGGGCCGTTCCATTCTGTCGGCGCGCCAGAGCTGCCTGTCGGTGGTGATCTGAAGAAAGACAACGATGGTGCCACTGTGTTGGTTGAAGGGGTCGTGCGCGACACCTACGGTAACCCGATCGAGGGGGCGATGATCGAGCTTTGGCAGACCGCAGAAAACGGTCTGTATTACAGCCAAGACGGCAATCAGGGCGATTTCAACCTGTGCTGTTCAATGAAGACCGGTGCTGATGGTCGCTACGCAATGACCACAGTGAAACCCGCGCCCTACAAAGTCCCGGATGATGGCCCAGTAGGAGAGCTATTCCGCGCCACAGGTCGTACGCCTTGGCGCCCCTCGCATCTGCACTTTATTGTGCAATCCGAAGGGTACAGATCACTCGTGACTGAGGTCTTTGCAAACGACGATCCATACCTCGATTCCGATGCCGTCTTTGGCGTTCGAGAAGACCTGATTATGGACTACGTCGAAACCCACGACCTTGACGCGCTGCCCAATGATCTAGAAATTGGATGCAACGCCACTCTCCCTTATTTTAAGGTCGATTTCGATTTCGTCCTTGTAACTGAAAACACATAAATTCTGCTACGAAGAAGGAAGAACCTTATGCGCGAAACACATCTTGAAGACGGTAAATGGTGGGTCAGCCCATACAATTTTGAGGAAGACGTACGTGATAGTTTGAACCTGCCACCTAAGGTCGAAATCCATGATGCGACATTGCGCGATGGTGAACAAACACCCGGCGTTGTGTTCTCTGTCGATGACAAGATCGAGATTGCTACAAAGCTGGACGAGCTTGGTGTGGAGCGCATCGAGGCAGGCATGCCCGCCGTGTCTGAGATGGACCAAACAGCGATCAAAGAAATTTCTAAGCTGGGTCTGAAGTCTAAGATTTTCACTTTCGCACGTGCGATGAAGACAGACATCGATCTGGCTCTCGAATGCGGCGCAGATGGCGTCGTGATCGAGGTGCCGATTGGGTATCCAAAGTTGGTCACGCAGTTCGGTTGGACATGGCGCGACGTGGCGGAAAAGACCGCACCGATCATCAAATACGCCAAGGACAATGGCCTTCACGCCCTGTTCTTTCCGTATGACACAACGCGTGCGCGAAAGGACGATCTGACAAACTTGTGCAACTACATCATGGATCACACAGCGCCGGATTCCATCGGGATTGTCGATACGATGGGTTGTGCGACACCAGAGGCGATCAAACATATGGTCCGCTGGGTCAACGACATGACGGGCCTGCCGATTGAAATCCACACGCACAACGACTTTGGTATGGGCGTGGCGACTGAACTGGCCGCGGTGACGGCTGGCGCCGTTTGCGTGCATTCCTGCGCCAATGGTCTGGGCGAGCGGACGGGTAATGCCGCCCTCGAAGAACTGATGATGGGTCTGCATCTGCTTTACGGCTACGACACCAACTACAAGCTGGACAAAATCCCCGAGCTGGCAGAGATGATCGCGCAGAAATCAAACATCCCAATCGCGCGAAACAAGCCTGTCTTGGGCCACGGCAACTTCATCCGTGAAAGCGGTATCGGCATCAACTACGTCATGAACGACCCGCTGGTCATGTTCGCCACACACCCGTCTTTGACAGGTAAGGTCGGTGAAGTTGTGCTGGGCAAGAAGTCCGGCAAGGCGTCCATCATCTATAAGATGGGCGAACTTGGCATGGGCGAGCTTGAAGATGACAAGATCGGCCTCATCCTGAACGAAGTCAAACTATTGGGTATCTCTAAGCGGGACGTGCTATCGAACGAAGAGTTCGCGAATATCGTTGCGTCCGTCAAAAGAAAATAGGATATACGCCGCATATGAATATCAGCCTTAGTCCCTCTGCCAACGCTCCAGAAAGTTCAGCGACAAAGCTGGCGTACAATACACTGCGGGATTTGATCCT
>JAOEQC010000054.1 GCA_028388995.1 Ascidiaceihabitans sp.
CTACATTACCTTTGCACATGGTGGGACGTTCTGGCCGAAGCTAAGGACTCTGGTGCGTTTGATGCCGAAACGATCAAAGGCGTCGAAGCCTTCCTAAACGACCCACGTGGCTGGCAAGAAGCCAATAAAAAACCTTAAGAAAAACACCGTATCTAGGGTCGGAGTTAACTTTTGATCCTAGATACGGTATACTCCTCACCAAGCGAAACATATCCACAAGATATCCAGATTGCGCTGCCGCACCTTTGACGTTTAAGACAAACGCTAATACCGCTGGGGGGCATACGGGGACACCATGAACGAAATTAGCAGCATTCCAGTATCCGGCATCCCTGAAGTTCAGGCCGCCGAAACTATGCCTCACTCCATCGAGGCAGAACAGCAATTGCTGGGCGCAATTCTGACCAATAATGATGTATATGACCGTATTGCTTCGATCATTGGTGAAAAACACTTTTATGAGCCAGTTCATGGCCGCATCTTTGACATCGCCGCTGCTCGTATTGCAAAAAACAACCTAGCCAGCCCCGTAACCCTCAAATCCTTCATGGCAGATGATGAGGGCCTTAATGAACTTGGTGGCGCAGCTTACCTTGCCCGCCTTGCTGGCGCTGCAGTCAGCGCCTTTGCTTTGCGTGACTATGCACAGATGATTTACGATCTGGCTGTACGCCGCGACTTGATCCTATTGGGCCGCGACATCAGCGCCAAAGCAGCGCAAGTGAACGTGGATTCGGAGCCGCGCGAGCAAATCGTTGAAGCCGAACAACAGCTTTATAAGCTGGCCGAACAAGGCCAAGCAGAAAGCGGTTTCCAAAGCTTCCTAAAGGCTGTGACCGAGGCCGTGAACTTAGCCAACACCGCATATCAGCGTGATGGTGGCATGTCTGGTATCTCCACAGGCTTGATAGATATGGACAAAAAGCTTGGCGGCTTGCACCCGTCTGACCTTTTGATCCTTGCGGGTCGCCCATCCATGGGGAAAACTTCACTTGCGACCAACATCGCGTTCAACGTGGCCAAAGCCTACAAAAAAGGCAAAAAGCACGATGGATCTGAGGGGGCAATCGAGGGTGGCGTTGTAGGCTTTTATTCCCTTGAGATGAGCGCGGATCAGTTGGCGGCACGTATTCTGTCTGAAGCGTCTCAAGTACCATCAGAGCAAATTCGTCGTGGTGATATGACCGAAACTGAATTCCGTCGCTTTGTTGATGCCGCAAAGTCGCTTGAGGCATGTCCCCTGTTCATCGACGACACACCTGCCCTACCCATCAGCCAATTGGCCGCGCGTGCCCGTCGCTTGAAACGGACACATGGGCTAGACTTGTTGATCATCGACTACCTTCAGCTGGTGCGTGGCACAGGTCGTTCAGAAAACCGTGTGAACGAAATTTCCGAAATTACGATGGGTATGAAAGCGATTGCCAAGGAACTGCAGATCCCTGTGATCGCGCTGTCTCAGCTTTCGCGTCAGGTTGAAAATCGCGAAGATAAACGCCCGCAACTCTCTGACCTTCGTGAATCGGGTTCAATTGAGCAAGACGCAGACGTTGTTATGTTCGTATACCGCGAAGAATACTACAAAGAGCGTGAAAAGCCCGGCGATCACGATCTTGAAGCCATGGCACGCTGGCAAGAAGAGATGGAGCGCTTACATGGTCGCGCCGAGGTTGTTATTGGCAAACAACGTCACGGCCCAATTGGCACTGTTGACCTCTCCTTTGAAGGTAAGTTCACGCGCTTCGGCAACCTCGCGCAGCCTTGGCAAGATGGTGGGCGCAACGATCAAGAATTCTAACTCCAGCCGTTATCCAACGGCATAAAACAGATTTCCTCTTGACCCCACGCGCCGCCCTGTCAAAACCGGATTATGGGTACAGCAAGACTAACAATAGATCTAAACGCCGTCATCAACAATTGGCGCGCTTTGGATGCAACGACAAACTGCGAAACCGCGGCTGTCGTTAAGGCAAATGGCTATGGCTTGGGAGCACCCTCAGTGGTGCGGGCTCTTGCCAAAGCAGGAGCACGTACATTTTTCGTAGCAGCCGCCGAAGAAGGTGTGATTTTACGCACTGCACTTGGTTCAGGCCCAACGATAAACGTCTTCTCCGGCCATATGGACGGCGACACAGATATCATTCGTAGCTCAGAATTAACGCCAATGATCAACTCCGTTGACCAGATGCTGCGCCACGTGGAGGCATTGCCAGCGGCCCCATTTGGTATCCAGCTGGACAGCGGTATGAACCGACTGGGCATGGAGCCCGAAGAATGGTCCGCAGTGCGAGACATTGCTCTTTCACAGAACCCAACACTGATCATGTCTCATTTGGCGTGTGCTGACGAACCTGATCATCCAATGAACCGCCATCAACTCAAAGCCTTTCGCGAAATGACCGATGGATTGGATGTACCATGTTCATTGGCGGCGACAGGTGGTGTTTTGCTTGGGCCAGAGTATCACTTTGACATGACCAGACCCGGGATCGGGCTTTATGGTGGTATGCCTTATGAGGATGCACAGACCGTGGTCACATTGGATATTCCTGTGATCCAAACCAGAACAGTCGCCCAAGGCGAAACAGTCGGTTACGGCAATCGCTGGGTCGCGGAGCAAGACAGCACTGTTGCAACAATTGCAGCTGGCTATGCTGACGGTCTTATCCGCGCGATGGGCAACGGCGCACGCCTTTATGCGGGTGACATCCAAGTTCCTGTTATCGGACGTATTTCGATGGACCTCATTACAGCAGATATTTCCCACCTGCCAGAGGAACCGACGACACTGCAATTGTTGGGCACACATCAATCCGTTGATGACGTGGCTGATTTTGCGGGAACCATAGGTTATGAAATCCTTACCTCAATGGGCAATCGATACGCACGGACCTACCTAGAATGAGGTTGCTGGTTTCCATAGGTCGTGCGTTTCTTGAGCTAATTGCTGCAATTGGACGTATCGCGATTTTTGCAGGACAAACGCTTGGTCATATTGTTCGCGGACCATTCTATCTACGCGAACTAGCCATTTCCTTTTTGAACATCGGCTGGCTGTCCCTGCCCGTTGTTGGGCTGACTTCTCTGTTCACGGGTGCCGCGCTGGCGTTGCAGATCTATGCAGGCAGTGCCCGATTTAGTGCAGAAGCTGTGGTTCCCCAAATCGTAGCCATTGGCATGGTCCGCGAACTTGGCCCCGTTCTGGTTGGGCTGATGATTGCCGCGCGTGTCACCTCGTCAATCGCTGCTGAAATCGCGACGATGAAGGTTACTGAGCAAATCGATGCTCTTGTAACATTGTCCACACACCCCATGAAATATCTGACCGTTCCTCGTGTTTTGGCCGCTACAATTGTTGTTCCATTGCTGGTTGCCGTCGGTGACATCATCGGAATCTTTGGTGGATACGCCGTGGCAACAGGCACACTAGGGTTCAATCCTGCCGCCTATATTCGCAACACCTTAGACTTTTTGGAACTGAAAGACGTTGTGTCCTCACTCGTCAAAGGTGCGATGTTTGGATTCATTGCTGCACTGATGGGATGCTATTACGGCATGAATTCTGGCCGAGGTGCGCAGGGCGTTGGCAGTGCAACCAAAGGATCAGTGGAAGCTGCTGCAGTCTTGATTTTAGGTGCGAACTTCGTTCTGACGGGGGTATTTTTCTCACTATGATCGAACTTATTGGCGTCACAAAATCTTTTGGAAACAACCATGTACTGCGCGGTGTTGACCTCACTGTAGATCGCGGAACATCCTTGGTAATTATTGGTGGCTCTGGAACAGGTAAATCAATCACAATCAAGTCTGTCCTTGGTTTGGTCACACCTGACGCAGGGAAAATAACTGTGGATGGTCAGGACGTCACCCAGACCGATCGCGATGCGTTCTTGGCTCGTTTTGGCATGTTGTTCCAAGGTGCAGCGTTGTTCGACAGTCTTCCCGTTTGGCAGAACGTCGCCTTCCGTCTATTGCGCGGCTCACTCAAACGCCCAAAGGACGAGGCCCGACAGATCGCTATAGAAAAGTTACGGCGCGTTGGGTTGACCCCAGATGTAGCAGACAGATTGCCCGCGGAATTGTCTGGTGGCATGCAAAAACGTGTTGGCCTTGCCCGTGCCATTGCGGCGGATCCTGAAATTATCTTTTTCGATGAACCAACAACGGGCCTAGACCCGATCATGGCTGGCGTCATCAACGACCTGATCCGCGAAATCGTTGTGGAAATGGGCGCGACTGCCATCACCATCACTCATGACATGACATCTGTTCGTGCGATTGCCGACAATGTGGCGATGTTACATGACGGCGTTATTCAATGGGCTGGCCCAGTTGGCGATATTGATACGTCGGGTGACCCCTTCCTTGACCAATTCATCCATGGTCGCGCAATCGGCCCTATTGAAGCGGTCCGCTAGATCGCCCATATCCATATGGTATTAGAAGTAGGTTTCCTATGTTGCGCTATACCAATCTGTCCCTTTTGATCCTTTATCCCATTGCGTGGTTTGCCCCACTTTTGAATGCTGGATTGCTCCCATTGTTTGGTCTCAAAGAAATCAGCGTAATGAGTGGCCTGCAATCTTTGTGGGAAACCGATTTGTTTCTAGCCCTTGTGGTAACCGTTTTTGCTTTATTTGCTCACTACGCAAAGACAATCGGTTTGGCATTACTGCATTGGAACCTGCTGAGCCAAAAGCTGCTGCCAGCACTTCACATCCTTGGAAAACTAGCGATGGCAGATATCTTTTTAATCGCGTTGTATATCACTCTATCGAAGGGAATCGGGATCGGACGTATCGAAACTGCATGGGGGCTCTATTTGTTCACCGCATGCATCGTCGCATCACTTCTTGTGTCTCTGTTCAGTAAACAGTCCGAACCAAAAGCAATTGATTGAACTCTTATTTGCAACAATTCTGATAACTTGGCCGCTTTTTCAGTGAAAATGACCTGAAAAAATAATTTTTCCCCTCGCGCAAACAGCCAATAAGCGTACGTTCGCTCATCAACAATCTAACGCTTCTGGGGGGAGGGTCTGACGTGTTGCAACTAAAGGCCTTGGCCATCGTCGTTCAGTATTTAATGCAAAGACTTGCTTTGATTGTATTCGCCTGTGCGTCCCTGATAATTTTGTGCGCTACAATCGCCGCAAGCTTCGGCATGTTGCCCTGGATTCAAGTGAACTTGCGCTGGGACGGTCAAACCGTACCAAATGCTGGGATGTTTGTTCAAATAGGGATAACCATCTTTGCCGTTGGTATTTGCTTTTTCCTTCCGTCCAACAGCCGCATTATTCAGCTTGACAACTCGCACCGCCAGTTTTCAATCGGTATGTCTGATGTCTCTCGCGCTTATGGCGCGGTTCACGCCGCAGACCGCGGTGATGCTTTCCGCCTCAGCAATGAATTTGACAGCGTACGCGAGCGCCTAATCTATCTGCGTGATCATCCAGAGTTATCACCCCTTGAACCAGCCGTTCTAGAAGAAGCCGCGCAAATGTCTCACATTTCCAAAGAATTGGCAGAGGTTTACTCAAATGATCGCGTTGCACGCGCCCGCGGGTTTCTTGAGCAACGCCAATTCGAGTTACAGCAATTTAACGACCGTTTGGGCCAAGCTAAAATAGTCAGCACCGAATTGAAGCACTGGCATCACGAAATTGAGCTAGAAGAATCTGTCGCTGCCGCACAATTGGATCGCCTTCGCGAAGAACTTAAAGATGTGCTACCAGAACTTGGGCTCGAAACTGTTGTTCGTGCGGACAACACCGCTGTTGAGCTGACACCCAAAGCGGCCGAATAAGTGGCAATTAAGTTTTGACGCCGAGCGATAGCTCAGGCACATAAGCCACATGGCAAAAACAACAACCACCTTCACATGTTCCGCCTGCGGTGCAAGCTCGACCAAATGGTCAGGACGCTGCGATGGCTGCGGCGATTGGAATACAATCTCTGAGGACACAGGCCTTTCCACGTCAGGCCCGAGCGGCAAAGCAAGTAAGTCCATCGGTGCAAGACGCGGCAGTACCATTGAACTGACCGACCTTGCTACCGAAGAGGCCCCGCCCCCACGCACCCATTCTGGGATGAATGAACTCGACCGAGTCTTAGGTGGAGGCTTGGTCCCGTCTTCTGCAATCTTGGTTGGCGGTGATCCAGGAATCGGAAAATCAACGCTTTTGCTTCAGGCTGCAGCTCAGTTCGCAAATGCTGGCTTGAAAACTATTTACGTGTCTGGCGAGGAAGCCAATGCTCAAGTGCGCATGCGCGCAAAACGTTTGGGTCTTGCCGACGCACCTGTCAAACTCGCTGCAGAAACCAACTTACGCAATATTCTGACCACCCTTGAGGTAGAAAAACCTCAACTGGTCATCATCGATTCCATTCAAACTATGTGGTCTGACACCGTCGACAGCGCTCCTGGCTCTGTTAGTCAGGTTCGCAGTGCAGCACATGAGCTGACCACCTTTGCCAAGCGAAATGGCATTTCTGTAGTTTTAGTGGGTCACGTTACCAAAGACGGTCAAATCGCGGGCCCACGTGTTGTGGAACACATGGTAGACACGGTATTATATTTCGAAGGCGAACGCGGTCATCAGTTCCGTATCCTTCGCGCCGTAAAGAACCGCTTTGGTCCATCCGATGAAATAGGCGTTTTTGAAATGACAGGTCGTGGCTTGTCTCAAGTTACCAATCCATCAGCCCTGTTCCTAAGTGAACGCGGCGAACCTAGCCCCGGCTCAGTCGTATTTGCAGGCGTCGAAGGAACTCGTCCCGTTTTGGTCGAGCTTCAAGCCCTCGTTGCCCCAAGTCCCCACTCCCAACCTCGACGAACAGTCGTTGGCTGGGACGGTGGACGTTTGGCAATGATCTTGGCGGTGCTGGAATCGCGTTGCGGCATCCCTTTTACGGGGCTTGATGTGTATCTGAACGTCGCTGGTGGCATGAAAATTAGCGAACCCGCCGCTGACTTGGCTGTTGCTGCAGCCCTGGTAAGTGCCCGTGAAGACTCTGCTTTGCCCGAAGGTGCCGTTGTTTTTGGCGAAATAAGTCTATCCGGAGCCCTAAGACCGGCACCACAGACCGAGAACAGGTTGAAAGAAGCGCAAAAACTTGGTTTCACGTCGGCAATCGCACCTATCGGTGGAAAAACGATAGACGTGAATGGCATATCCCTCAATCAAATGGGTGATTTGACCGCGTTTGTTGGTGAAGTTTTTGGTGCTGGTTAAGCATCGGAGTTGAAAGGCAGAAGACTATGGATTTTACAATTATTGATGGCGTTGTCGCCATAGTCATCATTCTTTCAGCGTTGCTGGCCTATGGTCGCGGATTGGTCCGCGAAGTTATGGCCATTGTCGGTTGGATAGCTGCGGCCGTTCTGGGCTTTATGTTCGCCCCGCGCGTTGAGCCGCTTGTGCGCGAAATTCCAGTTGTTGGCGACATCATTGCTGACAGCTGCGAACTAAGCGTTATCGGCGCATTTGCAATTGTTTTCTCGATTGCTTTAATCGTCATGTCACTTTTCACCCCTCTCTTCTCCTCACTTATCCGTCGCTCAGCGCTTGGTGGTTTGGATCGAGGTTTGGGCTTTTTCTTTGGCGTCGTGCGTGGCCTCCTTCTCGTCGCAATCGCCTTCTTTGTTTATGACACCGTCATAACAGGCCAAGAATTAACAATTGTGGACGAAAGCCGCTCTGCAGCAGTATTTGGTCGCTTCACTGGAGATATCCAAGAGCAAGAACCAGAGCAAGCGCTTGGTTGGATTACACAACAATACGAAAACCTTGTTGGCAGCTGTGGTGTAGTAGAATAAGCGAAAACACCCATTTACCGTGCTGATCTGGGAATGACACAAAATTAACTCACGAAACTATCCAACAATCGATGATAGTTTCGTGACACTTGCCCCAGATTTGCGTAACAGGGGCACAATAACAGTTGACGGAACAGGAGCTACCCTTTGTCCCAACATATGCCCCCCGCCCATCCCTTTGATGATGATAAATTAAAGGAAGAATGTGGCATCTTTGGTGTCATAGGAACGAAAGATGCGGCAAACTTTGTCGCCCTTGGCCTACATGCACTACAGCATCGCGGACAAGAAGCTGGTGGGATCGTTAGTTATGACGAAGAACACGGCTTTAACTCTGCACGCCGCTTTGGCTATGTACGTGACAACTTCACATCCCAAAAGATAATGGAAACTTTGCCGGGGCCACTTTCAATCGGTCACGTGCGTTACTCCACTTCAGGCAATAAAGGCCAAACAGCGATCCGCGACGTTCAGCCGTTTTTTGGAGAGTTCGCACAAGGCGGCGCTGCGATTGCTCACAACGGCAATATTACCAACGCCAACGCACTGCGCCGTGAATTGATCGAACGTGGTTCGATTTTCCAAAGTTCATCAGACAGTGAATGTATCATTCACTTGATGGCCCGTTCTATGCAGCGCAGCATTCCAGAGCGTATGGAAGATGCATTGCGCCGCGTTGAAGGTGCCTTTTCTATCGTTGCTATGACTCGCACAAAATTGATAGGAGTTCGCGACCCACTGGGTGTTCGTCCACTTGTATTAGGAAAAGTTGGTGATGGTTGGGCCCTTAGCTCAGAAACATGCGCCCTTGATATCATTGGCGCTGAGTTTGTCCGCGAAATCGAACCAGGTGAAATGGTTGTCATCAGCGAAGAGCATGGCGTTCAAAGCCACTTCCCCTTCCGCCGCGTCGCACCACGTTTCTGTATCTTTGAGCACGTTTACTTCTCTCGCCCGGATAGCATCCTTGGGGGTCGTTCTGTTTACGAGACCCGCGAAGCGATTGGTCGCGAGTTGGCAAAAGAATCACCAGTTGATGCTGATCTTGTTTGCCCTGTTCCTGACAGCGGCACGCCAGCAGCCATTGGCTTTTCGCTTGAGTCAGGCATTCCATATGCGATGGGCATCATCCGCAACCAATACATGGGCCGCACATTTATTGAACCAACAGAGCAAATCCGCAACATGGGTGTACGCCTTAAGTTGAACGTGAACCGTGCTTTGGTCAAAGGCAAACGCATCATCTTGGTCGATGACTCTGTTGTGCGCGGAACGACATCGCGCAAGATCAAAGAGATGATCTTGGACGCTGGTGCAGCTGAAGTGCACTTCCGTATTGCATCCCCTCCAACAGCATGGCCTTGTTTTTACGGTGTCGACACCCCCCAGCGCGACAAACTTCTGGCCGCAACGATGACCGAAGACGAAATGCGTGATCACCTTTCTGTTGATAGCCTTAAATTCATCTCACTGGACGGCTTGTACCGTGCCGTTGGTGAAGAAAATGGCCGCAACAAGAAGTGCCCACAATATTGCGATGCATGTTTCTCAGGCGAATATCCGGTCAAACCGACGGATAAAATAGAAGAAGGTTTTGAAATGAAAGCTGCTGAATAGGCTCTTTCACAAAAACCAATTCTACTGCCAGATACTGTCAGCATCTCATGTGATGCTGACAGTATGGAAAACACAGAAATCCCCTTTGAAGACGTTATATGCAATTGGCCACAGGCCGCTCAAACTCTTTTTTGTACGCTACGCGACGTAGTCCACGATGTGGCGAAGGGTGCGGGAATTAGAGACCTTACAGAAGCATTGAAGTGGGGTGAACCTGCCTGGTTGCAAAAAAAATCCGGTATTGGATCAACTCTTCGCGCAAGTTGGTCGCTAAAGCGCCCCAAAACTCTTAGTTTATTTCTTAACTGCAATTCAACGCTTCCTGAAACAATGCGCACCCTTTACCCAAAAACT
>JAOEQC010000055.1 GCA_028388995.1 Ascidiaceihabitans sp.
AACTTTCCAGAACTTCACCTTCGTGATCTACAGCACGCCAAAGGTAGTACCGTTCATCGTTGATCTTCACAAAGACCTAATCAAAGTGCCACTGCCAATTGGAATGACTGCGTGCCTGCTTACATCTTTTTCTAGCAATCTCTGATGCAAACATTGGCCCGAAGCGGTTCCACCAAAAACCGGACCGTTTCATGGCTTACATCTACACCCCGTTCATGAAGAAGATCCTCCACATTACGGAGCGAAAGCGCAAATCGAACATACATCGTTACTGCGAGACGAATGACTTCAGGACTGGTTTTAAAATAGCGAAATGGAGAATGTTTTGTCATTCGGCATGGTTGCAAATTAGCCCTGCCCGCTTCAAGCAAGTTTAATCTGACAGAGCCAATCCGACAACTAAGCTTTATTTCATTAACGTTGACCAACATTATAGAATGTTGTTTTTAGGGTAACTAGATAAGGGTATCATCTGCGTACAGACAGCAATTCTCTGGGGGCAGTTCAAGGTATACATCATCACTCAAGATTAATTTATCTCTATCCGCCTTAACTTTTAAGTTAATTCCATTAAATACTGCTGTTACCAACTTGTGACTACCCAAATCTTTAACACGCTGAATACTTACTGGTATTCTATTGTTACCCATTTTATCCGCAATTTTAATGTACTCAGCGCGAATACCCAACTTCAACTTCTTAGACTTAACACTAGATATATCGGTGTCTGTGCTGATTGGTACATCTCCCAGGCGAACAGTTTTATTTTCATAAGCTTCACAATCAATGAAATTCATTGCTGGAGCACCTATGAAATACCCAACGAAAGTCGTTTTAGGCCTCTCAAATAGCTCAGCTGGCGTACCAACCTGAACAATATTACCCTCATCCATAACAATAATATTTTCTGCAAAAGTCATCGCCTCATTCTGATCGTGAGTAACGTAGATCAGAGTTGAACTATATTTATGGTTAATTTCTTTGAGTTGCCTACGTAATCGAAATTTCAGATCAGGATCAATAACCGTCAGAGGTTCATCCATCAAGACTGCAGAAACATCGTCACGGACTAACCCACGACCCAGTGAAATTAGCTGTTTTTGATCTGCAGTTAGTTTACTTGCAGATTTCTTTAGCAACTCTTGCAAACTCAATGCTTCTGCCACCTCCTGAACTTTAGCAGCAATCACACGCTTATCATAATTTCGACACACCAGTGGGAATGCCAAATTCTGTTCAACAGTCATAGTCCCATAAATTACTGGGAACTGGAAAACCTGGGCGATATTACGCTCCGAGGTTGATACGTTTGTGACGTCTACGTCATCAAACAATAGCTTGCCTTCAGACGGCGTCAAAATACCCGACATAATGTTCAACATCGTACTTTTGCCACACCCAGACGGACCAAGGATTGCATAACGTCCACCATCAACCCAGGTCATGTCGAAAGGATTTAAAGCATATATCTTTTCTGTTGCTCCCGGATTGTACGAATGAGCTATATTTTGAAGAGTAATTTTAGCCATTATTGTAACCCACCGTATGGAGAAGACTTTAAACGTCCATCTGGCGCAAACGCGTACAAATGTTTTGTATCAAACCTGACTGACACTTTTTCCCCAACTGAAAAATTCTGAACCAAATTCAATAAACCAACAATTTTCAAGCCTTCGTGCCTTACATGGAGAAAGGTTTCCGAACCACTAATCTCAGACAACTCAACTGAAAACGGAAATCCATTATCATCTAAGCTAATGGCTGCGGCCCTTAAGCCAAAAGTAAAGTCACCTTGCGGCAATCCATTAAAATGTGATGGTAAATCAAACTTAATTTCTGGGCTCAAAACAATACAACCATCCTGAATCCTTCCATCAAACAAATTCATCGCAGGATCATTTGTAATTTGAGAAACTTTGGTAGAAATTGGATTTTCGTAGATTTCTTTAGCACTGGCCTGTTGAATAATACGACCCTCATCCATTACCAAAATTTGACCACCTAACTGCATAGCCTCCACAGGATCAGTCGAAGAATAAATTAATATTGAATCCTCCGAAGCCTTAGTATCAAAAATTCCTTGAAACTCTTCGCGCAATTGTTCGCGCAATTTATAATCAAGATTAACGAGAGGCTCATCTAACAAAACAATCTTTGCTTCTTTGACAAGTGATCGCGCTAAAGCGACTCTTTGTTGCTGACCACCAGACAGGGCCTGAATTTTTCGATCTCCAAAACCTTCAAGTCCCACCTGGGACAACGCAGTTATTACACGCCGATTAATTTCTGTTTTTTGGATACCACGCTGCTTCAAAGGAAAAGCAACATTTTGATAAACCGTCAGGTGCGGATAGTTAATAAATTGCTGATAAACCATCGCAATTTCACGCTTCCAAACAGGGATACTCCCAAAATCGTGACCATCAAAAGTTAATCCCCCACTATCTGGAGAAATAAGACCAGCTATAGTTTTCAGTAGTGTGGTTTTACCCGCCAGTGTACGGCCAATAATTGTATAAATTTCACCTTTTGACATTGAAAAACTGACGTCATTAAGATGAAAGTTTTTCTCATGTTTAATACTTAAATTTGAAGCTATTAGTGACATTTATTTAAGTGCTCCTGACAGATTACCTTTTGACAAGTAACGTTCCACGACAAACGCAACTACAACTAATGGAGCAACACTGACCAAGGCTGCGGCAGACAGGCTCCACCATGGTGTGATGGAGGAGTTCAAAGCAACAATAGCTACTGGCAGGAGTTGTACTTCAGTAAACGTTAAAATAAATGCGAAGAAAAAATCAGTCCAACCGAAAATCATACAAAACATTCCGGCTACAATAATACCTGGTACTGAATTCGGCAAAACCACCTTAAAAAAGGCCTGATAGGGATTGCACCCATCAATCAGAGCAGTTTCATCGATTTCGAGCGGTACTTTATTGAAAAAATCCACCATGATCCAAACAGCAATTGGCATTAACAATACTACGTAAACTAAAACCAATCCAAACAACGTGTCGAGCAAACCTAGTTTACCTAGCATGATGAAAAACGGTATAGACAAAACAACCGGTGGCATGATCCGCTGCGAAATAAAGAAGAAGGTAATGTCACCGTTGCGGATGGGACCTACCCGAAAAGTAAACCTTGATAAAGAATAGGCCGCTAAAGTTCCAAGAATAATACTTATGCCACTACCCGCAGCTGTCACAATGATACTATTAAAAAACGGCTCTACTATGGCGATACCACCTTGTGCCGGCGACTTGAAAAGTGATCGCCAACCGTCAAGCGTTGGTTCGAAATCAACCCAAGGAATATACGTCGCGCCACTCGTCACTGACTGAAAGTCTTTGAACGATGTTGTAAGTGCCCAGAGAAACGGAGCAATCACAAACATACTCCAAAGCGTAACCGCAAGATATTTTAGCGTGGAATAGAACAAGCTCATGTCATTTACCTCGTACCATCAATTTAACTAGAATTTTTGCAATTACAGTGAAGCTGATAATCATTATAATCAGATACGTAATGGAGAGAGCCGCTGAATACCCAAACTGGAATTCACGCAAACCCTTTATAAATATATAAAAACTTGATGTTTCCGTAGAAGTGCCGGGGCCGCCCGAGGTCAAAACGTATACTGTGTCCATAATTTTTGATGCTTCGATTAAGCGAATAATGATTGCACCAATTGAAATCGGTGCCATCAACGGAAATGTTACGTAAACAAAAGTTCGGACGGGACCTGCTCCATCAATAGAAGCTGCTAAATATGGTTCTTTTGGCAGCGATAAGAGACCGGCAAGCAATAGCAAGAACATAAATGGCGTCCACTGCCAAACTTCTACTAATATCACTGTGAATTTGGATAAAATCTCACTGCTAAGCCAAAGTGGTTGCATTCCAAAAAGACTAAAAAAATCGTTTACCGGACCCAATGATTCATGGAAAACGGTTCGCCAAACAACCGTCATTATGACCGGTGTGGTCATCATTGGTATCAAGAACAAAACTCTAAATAATCTCTGAAACCTGATCTCTTTCCATACCAAAAGAGCTAAAGAGAATCCTATAATATATTGGAGAAATACCGTAGTTAGAGAAAGTAAGCTCAGGCGACCAAAAGCCTCCCAAAAGCGTGAATCGTCAGTAAAAAGTCTGACGTAATTTTCCAAACCAATGAAATCTAGGCCAGGGTAGAAGCTGTCCCAGCTTGAGAGACTTAACCGAACCGTAAAGCCAATCGGAAAAATCAAGATCGCTAGCAGAACGAGAAGTCCGGGAAGTAAAAACATATATTTATGTTTAAAATTCATTGATCGTCTTTCCTTTGTTTATGGAGCGCCCCAAACGGGACGCTCTAATTTTTTCACTTTTTGGGTAACTTTACTCTGAATCTTCCAGAGCAACACCGATAGCGTATGCTTCACGAACTGTATCAGCTCCAATACGCTTCACGATTTTTTTCCAATCAACAGCAACTTCGTCCAATGCTTCCTGTGGTGAAAGCTGACCTGCTAAGGCCTTGGCTGTTCCTGTTGCAACCGCACTATTAAACTGGAACACACCTGGCACGCGTAAAGGGAATACGAGATTTGTGCTTCCTTCTTCCATTTCAAGTAGGGTCTCAGAATACTGCTGCGCAATTTCTGGGTCCCAACCTTGATTTTTGACGTAAATCTCAGGAAGAAAATCTGATTTTCTAAATGGATTTACACCAAAACGACCAATCGCGATATCTGCTTGGTGGTTAGCATCGTTTGCGAAGAAACAAAGATAGTCAAAAGCCATGTCGTGGTTTTTGCTTTCCTTGGCAACCGCGGCAGTCCAACCCCAAACTATATATGGTGCTTGGTTGTATGTATCTTCCCAGGCTCCACTCAATCTGTTCCAGACTCTGTCCGAGCCAGGTAAGGGTGCCGCACCCACTTTATTCTTGATTGGGCTATCATCTTGCATTGCAGCGACAAAAGCATCATCCCACGAGTAACTAAATAAAGTTTGACCTCCACCAAAGGAGTTGATTTCGTCGCCTAATCCAAAGTTCATGCCACCTGGTGGTACATACTTTGTTGCCTCAACCCAGTCTGTGAGTGCCGCAACAAAACCCGGTCCGTTAATCAACGGCTCCATAGTTTCCAGATCGAAGAAGAAACCACCCTTCACGCGTGGGTTTTTTGAGTAAGCTACTGACCGACTGAAAAATGCAGCATACATCAAATCATCTTTTTTCATGACCTCAGCAGAGCCATATTCTAGCTCACCATCATTATCCCAATCCCATCCGTTAAAGAACTCTGCCATTTCAGCATATTCTTTCCACGTTTGTGGGATGCGCAGCTCATTACCAGTCTCGGCCTTATACTTGGCTTGATACTCAGGATTATCAATCACATCTTTACGATATTTCAGATAATGACGATCTCCATCGATTGGAAACTGTATCATCTCGCCACCCCACGAGTTCACATCAATGTGACCCTGAGTAACGTCTTGCATCTGCTTCATATTCACATACTTGGCAGGGATAGGCTGAAGATATTGCTTCCAGTCTCGGAGAAAGTTTGAAAAGCCAAACACAATATCATACGGGGTTTGCCCTGCTTGAAACGGTATCATTGCTTTGGAGTACAGGTCGCCAGCTGGCGTATGGATCACTTTCACTTCTGCTCCAGTTAGAGCACTGAATTGTTCAGCGTGGAGTGCAGTAGGCTCACCCATGACAGGCACCGCATGGGTATTAATAGTCAACTTTTGACCTGAATAATCCTTCTTGGACATAGCCTCATAAGAGCACTGACCTGGAATGTCTCCTGAATTTTTAATATGCGGAAACTGATCACTCCACTTATCAGCCTGAGCAGTGCCTGCTAGTAGCACAGCGCCAATAGCTAACAAACTTACACTTGATGTTATTTTCATTGTAGTTCCTCCCGGTTAAAATTTTTTTAAGGCACTAGTACGGCACGGCCTTTTACTTTTCCGTTGTTTAAGTCCTGCAAAGCCAAATTCGCATTTGCCAGGCTATATTCTTGCGTCGCTAGATTAACTTTACCTTTATCGGCCAAAGACATTAATTCAGTCAGTTCCGCCCACGTTCCAACAAGATTTCCAATAATATTTTTTTCTGTTGTGACCATTTCGAAGGCGCTTACATTGATATCTTCACCATATCCGACAACGTAATAACTCCCCATCTCACGAGTCATTGCGAGACCCTTCGAAGTTGTCCCCCTCTCAGCTACAAAATCCAAAACAGCTTCAGCTCCTTTGCCTTTGGTCAGCTCAAGAACTCGCTGGACCTCATTTCCATCAGCTTTGACAAGTTGATCAGCTCCACAGCTTTCTGCAAGCTTCAGAGCCATCTCCGATGGGTCTACAACAATGATTTCAGCTGCGCACATTGCCCTGAGAACTTGTATGCCAATATGGCCAAGGCCGCCGGAGCCGATCACAACACATGTTTGACCTGGCAATAAATGGCGAGATGCTTTTTTAGCGGCACGGTATGCAGTTAGCCCGGCATCTGAATAGGCCGCCACCTCTTTCGGGATTAGCGTCTTAGGCAATTTCACAATATTTCGAACAGAGGTTTTGAGTGCTTCTGCATAACCACCATCGCAATCAACGCCTGGGAAAGATCCATTTTCTCCATGCATGTCATGTCCGCGGCGACACGCCAAACATGTACCACCTGTAATTTTTGGATGAACAATAACTGGGTCACCTTTTTTGAGGCCTTCAACTTCACTGCCTACATCTTCAATCCAGCCAGCATTTTCATGCCCCATTATTAGTGGCAACAATTTGCGGTCAGGGTCTGTTGCTTCACGCCAAACGCCCTCGATTATGTGAAGGTCTGTACGACAAACCCCAGCACCACCAATTCTAACGATCACATCACTGGCTTTTTCTATTTTGGGATCGGCGACATTTTCTAGATCCACCCACGATGGTGCCATCAAATGGTCATCATAATATTTTAAAACTTGCGCTTTCATATTCAGCCTTTCGGTACGAGTTGAATATTTATAGGGACGCATTTATAATTCAAACAACGCTCATTAATGTTCACTTCTGATCATGAGCACCCAATAATTGTTCAATTAATGAACAGATGCAAAATTTACCGCTTGAATAAAGTAGTATATAACAGTTGCTATTGGAGCTAAATATGAATGAAAATTCCATTATAAATATCGTTGAATTTGAAGCACAGACCGCTTTAGGAACCGAGATAAAAACATCTAAAGCGTCACTTGATGACAGTTGGCGGCGCAGCTCATCGTTTGGTCTAGACCCCAATGGGAAGCCTGTCGATGCAGTGATATCAGAAGTAGACTTTTACCAGGTCAATCAAAAAAACGAGTACATTAAACAATTTGTAATGCCTGAATTAGAACTACTCTACAACCAAATCGCGGGTACTAACTTCATGGTTGCCTACGCAGACAACTCAGGCATCGTGATTGACGCACTACGAGATGAAGAATTTAAAAATAGCGACGCTGGTCGCGCAGTAGTTCCTGGATCAATATGGACAGAGCAATATCGCGGAACCAACGCTTTAGGCCTCTGCTTGCATACTGGTTCATCGCAAATAGTAGCAGGCAGGGACCATTTCTTTCGAAAGCTTGGGGGATTGTCTTGCTTCGCTGCACCGATTTACAATCCAAAAAACGAAATTGTAGGAATGATTGATGCAACATCAGATGCATCTTCTAGGCAGCATCATACCTTAGCATTGGTAAAACTGGCCTGCATGAATGTTGAAAATCGTTTATTCATCGATGAATTTCAGGGTTTTTCAGTGATTAGTTTCCACGCTCGGCACGAATACCTTTCGACCACCAGCGTAGCACTTTTAGCAATTGACGAACTTGGCTTTATTGAAGGCGCAAATACAAATGCACAGATAATGTTGAACGGTCTCAATATTTCACAAAAACGTCACTTTGGAGACGTTTTTGAAATACCCTTTTCAAACGCAATTACTCGACTTGGCTCCAACGAGATAATCAGAATACACGACGTTATGGGGTCTGCAGTGTTTATGGAGTTAAGTGAGTCCACAAATAAACGAATAGTGGAATTGAACTCGATTAAAAAGACAAACAGTTTGATGCCTAAATTCCAAAGCTATCCAGAACAAAGAAATGTTAGTGAGAAGCAAAAAAGCGAATGCAATTTTAATTATATTATTGAGGATAGCGGCCTAAAAAAGCACCTAGATGTTGCGGGTAAAGCTCTCAAACAAAATCTGTGTATATACATAGAGGGTCCAAGAGGATCTGGGAAAAAAACAACCGCTATCGAATTACATAGAAGATTTCTTAACTCAAAAAAAATTATAGAAATAAAGTGTGATTTATTGTCCGAAGACAGCTTCGAAAGCGAGCTGTTTGGTGACGAAGGTAAATTAGCCTTCTTTCGCCAAAATCAACCAGCCATGCCAAAAGGCAAGTTATATAAAGCCATAGGTGGAAGCTTATTTCTGAAGAATGTAGAGCACACTCCTCTAAAAATTCAGAGAGTATTAGCTCAAGTTCTTGAAGCAAACCAAGAATTTAAAATAGAAGAAAATACAAATAAGGTTAGAGCTATCTTCGTTTCCAGTCGAATATCCATTGCAGACCTGCATGCATCACAAAAAATGGATCCCATTTTTTTAGAAAATATATGTGGGGCCAACGTTATAGTGCCCAGCATAAATCAAAGAATAGAATTCAAAAAAATAGCAACAGAAATCCTCAGGCAAACTTCAAGCGAACATAAGTTTTCTCAGATGGCGTTAAACGTCTTAAAAGAAATGGATTGGCCGGGGCAAATCAAGCAATTGAAAAATACAATAAGATTAATGGTAGCTAAATCAAATGGCTTAACTTTGCACGCTGAGCTTATTGAAGGTGATCAAAATTTCAATTTAGACAAAGTTGTCCCATGCTTTTCATGTGCCAAGTCACCAATAAAAAAAGAAAACTGCATACTTATCAAAAAAACTTTTTTAGACTCTGGGAAAAACATAAGCCTAGTATCCCGTCGCCTAGGAGTATCAAGGAACACTATATATAAGCATATCAAAGCACTTTAGTAGGTTTGTAAGACAAGATCTAACGTGTCTCAAAGCACAACGATCACACAAATCAGTGAAGCACATTTTTTAAACCACTCAATGAGAGCGGCATTGCGTTTTTGCTGAAAGGATTTCCTGCTTGCGAGATGTCTCTCATGATTAAAATGGTTCTGGATTGGAGCCTTGATTAAAACGAATTTCTGAAATTTTTGAGTCATCTTTAAAATATCAAAACAGGTGCCCAGCTGGGTTAATTCTATTTCAAATTAGACAATCAAGACTGCTTTTCATTTAAACTATGCCTGCCAACACAAATTGCAACGAGCATATCAAACACACGTCTTTGACCCAAACCGTGCAGTTGTGCCCTAAAACTCTGCGTAATCCACCAAC
>JAOEQC010000056.1 GCA_028388995.1 Ascidiaceihabitans sp.
GATTGCTTTTGGAAAAACCCCTCGCTTTCGCCTGCGGAACAGAGCCTATTTTTGACCCTGCGTGAAAAGGCAGACGACCATCTGCAGCGCCTTGAGCATGACCTAGACTATGGACTGATCCACGCCGATCTAGTCGCGGCAAATGTGATGGTCGATGGCCCCACGATGCAAATGATTGACTTTGATGACGGTGGGTTTGGCTACCGCTTGTTCGACATTGCAACGGCTTTGCTCAAACACCGCGATGCGCCCGATTTTGCAGCGCTGCAAACCGCGCTCATAAAAGGTTACACATCAGTACGCCCGATTGACCTTAGCGCGTTGGATTTTTTCATAGTCTTACGCGCGACCACGTATGTCGGTTGGAATATCACCCGCATGAACGAGGACGGCGCGGCGGGCCGCAACGCGCGTTTCATCGAAACAACAAAACGCCTCGCCACAGCCTACCTGAAGGTTTAGCAGCCCTACTCCTGTTCTATCATGAAGCTGTCGAAAAAGCTGGAAACCCCTTCATGTGCGGTCACAGGCAGGATCGACGCGATGTGTTGATCTGGCCTAACGATCACAACACAACCATCTTCTCGATTGATGCCACGCAGGTCATATAAGTCGTTCCCGATTTGAGCATGGAACGCCTTTTCGTAGTCGCGCAATCCGTACTTACCCTTTGCGGGCCAAATGTAATCATGCAGATCATGCATCGACAGGCCCTGCTGCTGAAAGACTGCGTAGGTGTCGATTGCTGAATCTAAATCTGCGCCCTTCGGCGTATATTTCAGCACGGGGGAGGACGCGTCATTCGCTAAGAAATCAACAAATTGATAGGCTGATGATGAAATCTCTGTCGGGTTTTGTGCACCCCCAAACAAGAAAATCCTCCAGCGCCCATCCGCTTTTACCAAATGCCCCAAATGCTGACTCATCCCATCAGCGACACGCGTCGCTTGGGCCGAGTGGAACCGTTGGCCGATTTTATAGCCAGTTGCCAGATGTTGGTTTTCTTGCCCCATGCAAATATAGGACGGAAAATATTCGATAGATGTTCCACTCACAAAACCGCTTTGACGTTTCATAAAAGCTTCGATCTTGGCGGTGTCCACTTGAGCGTCATTGTTATGATCATCAGTGGTTGGTCGTGTCGCCACAAGCTTCGACAGTTCTTTGTCCGCGTTAATCAATTGCTGGGCAACCTTGCGCCGCTCAGTGCCGTAAGTGCTTAGCAACTTTGGATCACTCTTGCCCTGCAGAACCGCGGCCATCTTCCAACCCAGGTTAAAAGTATCAGGCAATGAGGTGTTCAAACCCCAGCCGCCTTTAGGACTATGCGTGTGGCAGGCATCGCCTGCCACAAAGGCACGAGGAATGATGTCGTCCGAGGTGTCAACAGGCCGATTATCGAAACGGTCAGCAAGGCGTTGGCCCACCGAATAGATCGACCACCACGGGACTTCTTTCACATCTAGTGTATAGGGATGGAAAATTTTCTGAGCCTGCGCAATGAGGTCTTGCTCACTCAGGTTAAGGTCAGAAGCCCGTTTATCTTTGTCGATCATATCCAACTCGACATAGAAACGACATAAGTAACCACCCTCACGTGGGATCGTCATGACCGCACCGTGGTATTTCGATTGGATAAAACTTTTGACCCGGATGTCCGGGAAATCCGTATTCAACAGGATATCCATGACGCCCCACGCCTTGTTCGCAGAATCGCCTTGGAGCGAGATATCCAAGCTCTTACGCACACGGCTTCGGGCTCCGTCACTGCCAACGACAAACTTTGCCTTGATCGTCTCGATCTTTTCTTTGCCTGCTTCGTCTCTTCGCTTGAATGTCGCCGTGATAGGATGCGCATTTAAATCCTGCGCTATGTCGTCATCAATAACCATATCAATCAATTCGCGACTATAATGTGGGTGAAGATTTGAGATTCCGTTCGCCATGCCATCGATCAGCAATTCATGCAGGCGCGCTTGATTGACAATGCCGTGGGTAAATTCAGAAAGGCCCGCACGAGCATCAGTGATCTTTTCCGTCCGTTTAATGTTCTTAGGGTTCGCCGCATCGGGCTCCCAGAAAGTGTTTTGCTTCAGATGGTAGGATTCTTTGACCACCATTTCACTACTGTTAAAGGACTCCATGATCTCAATCGTGCGGCACGAAATTCCGTCAGCGCGGCCAAACAAAAGAGGCCCAGTTGCCATGTCGACAATGCATGTTTTGATATCGTCGAACTCGGACATCTGCCGAGCCATTGTTAAGCCAGCCGGACCCGTGCCCACAACTAGAACATCCACTTCGCTGGGCAGATCCACAATCGGCGGGTCAGGGTACGGTTTCCTTGCTGCATCAGGAACCTGATAATTGCCAGGCTTAAAACCATTTAGATGAAACTGCATTATACTGATCTCCCTATCTATCAGTTCGCATTTGGCGAAAAGGCGATTACTTAACATGTTAAACGATAAAGCCAGTTAGACTTCCCGACAAGTCTTCATTTACAAAGGTTTTCTACGACGACCCGCGTTACTTGCTCCACTACCTAGTGCACTCCCAGAAATTTTAAATGAAATCTATTTTTGTCATCAACAATAAGTTGGAGGCCATCACTGACGGCATGTTCCACGTATCCATGAAGGAGAAGATGGACGTGCTGGAAGCGTGCAAGACCGAGCTGAACAGCAAACTGACTGCAGTGACTGAAGCTCAGCCCATACCGCTACACCCTGCCCTCGCAGAGGTCTATGGCGAGAAGATCATGGCCTATGCCCGCAGTCTCGATGATGTCAAAGAAACAGACAGGAAGCATCAGATACAGAACACTAGTGTATAGTTTGAGGGACTCAGTTAACCCTTCTCACAGCTGATCAACTGCCGTTTATACATAGCAGCCAGGCGGTCGAGGCCGTTGGCGATGTTCACTAGCCAACGTTTGGATTTGTAAGATCCACGCCGGTAACCTCTGCGACCTTCGTGATAGGCAAGGTATTGCCTGCGGGTGTCGGACAGCGGAATGCCCAGAGAACGGCAGGTTTGCACCATATACCAGCCCATGAAATCAGCTGCATCGCGGATGTTGGTGGCGCGTTGGGTTTGGGCACTGACGCGATGGCCTTGCCCATGCGTGACTTTGGCTTGCTCTTCGCTTGTACCTCACCACCCTTAAGCCGCGTCTCAAGCTCGTTTTGTCTGACAGTGCCCTCGTGTGCATTCAACGCAAATGCAAGAACACGAACCATCAAGCGTTCATCTGTTTCCGAGGGGTGCTTGGCTACAGTCAGTTTGTGGGTTTCATAATAGTGACGATCCATATCGCAAACGGACAGTTCAACTTTATAACTGGTAGCATTTTGCGCCATGGTTATCCCCAAGATTGCAATGAAACAAATGCCTAGTGCGTCTGTTGGCATTATAGACGCACATAATATCTGGATGCTCTAAAGCGCAAAACAGCATAGGCCTCCCCTTTAGAGAATTCGCCTAAGCTGTTTATCACCGCAATGGTCCTGATCCTTGTTTTGGCCCCTTAGACGCCAAACATTTGCACAACTGCGAAATTATCGCATCACAAACGGGTTCGCCATTGGTTTGTCAGATGTGTTGATCCACGTGGTTTTCGTACGGGTGTAGTCGTTAATCGCATCGATACCCGCCTCTCGCCCATATCCAGAATGATTGTACCCTCCGAAAGGCGCTATTGGGGAAACCGCGCGATACGTATTCACCCAGCAAATTCCCGCTTTGAGCCGTGCAGACACACGATGCGCACGTGCAAGGTTTTGCGTGAAAACACCTGAGCCAAGGCCAAAGATCGTACTGTTGGCCAGCGCTATTGCCTCTTCTTCTGTATCGAACGGGATCAGAGACATGATCGGCCCAAACAGCTCGATGTTCAAAGTCTCAATGCCATGGTTGTCACATTGCACCAAAGTTGGGGCCATGAAGTTACCCGCTTTATCCAGCGGTGCACCACCAAATCGAATTTGCGCGCCTTGCTCTTTGGCTTTGGCCAGCGTTGCGACGATAAGGTCGATCTGGGCCTTGGTGCACAGTGGCCCCAAATGGGTTCCCGTTTCCAATGGGTCGCCCACAACGATACCTGCGCAAATCTCGCTGATGCGTGTGATTAGATCCTCCATAACGGGCCGATGAATAAGCCCGCGTGACCCAGCCACACAGCTTTGGCCAGATGCGCCAAAATTACCTGCGATCAATCCGTTTGCAGCGCCGTCCAAATCGGCATCATCAAACACGACAATTGGGGATTTTCCACCCAACTCCAGCGAGGTAACGGCGAAATTCTCTGCTGAATTACGCACCACGTGTCGCGCTGTATCTGGACCGCCCGTAAAGGCGATACGATCGACATCGGCGTGGCGTGTTAAAGGAATGGCACAGTTTTCTGCATCGCCTGTAATCACCGACACCACACCCGGTGGAAATCCTACTTGCTCCACCAACCGTGCAAATTCTAACATCGGTGTAGGCGCAATTTCAGAGGCCTTCAGCACGACGGAGCAGCCCGCAGCCAATGCAGGCCCCAACTTGGTCGCCGTCAAAAACATCTGTGCGTTCCATGGAACAATCGCCACGACCACACCGATGGGTTCACGGCGGGTGAAAACATGCATATCCGGCTTGTCTATGGGCAGCACTGCGCCCTCTATTTTGTCAGCAAGACCAGCATAGTAACGATAATAATCGCCCACATATCCTGTTTGACTGGCGGTCTCAGCCAACAGTTTGCCGCTATCTGTTGTTTCAAGCCGCCCTAGATCGGCGGCGTTTTCTTGTATCAAATCCCCCAAACGATACAGCAGCTTACCCCGTTGTGTCTGGGTCATATCGCGCCACGTTGGGTCATCAAGGACACGGCGTGCGGCCCCAATTGCGCGATTCACATCTTGGGGGGCCGCACAGGCGAATGTTGCCCATTCTTCACCCGTCGCAGGGTTCTCAGTCGACATGACTTGTCCGCTGTGGCCCTCGGTAAAAGCGCCATCGATGTATAGCTGGTAATGTGGAAGTTTTGTCATATCAGTCCTAAAGAAAAAGCCGGCATTACGTCGTCGATAAATCGCGACAGTGAATCTCGTTTGCGTTCAAAGTCCATGCCACTGTCTATCCAGAACGCATATTCATCATACCCAAGATCTTCATAACGCTTGATCTGGTCAATCACTTCTTGCGCAGTCCCGATTGTAAGGTCGCGCAGCATATTTTCGGGCGACATCATTTTGTTGCCCGCTAGTTCTTCGTCTGTCAAAGCTTCGATTAAACCCTGTTTGACGGGGCGGGCATTTTTGAACCAAGCACCAAAATAGTTGTAAAACTTTGACAGTTCATTAGCCGCTACCATCGTATCTGCATCGTCTGTTGCAACGTAGGTGTGGTGCAGCAACATGATCTTTGGGCGTGGGTTTTCGGAAGCCGCGCAGACCTCGTTGAACTTGCTCATTAGGTCCTTGATCTCTTGCATACCCTGCCACAACGGTGTGACCTGAATGTTAAACCCATTGTCGACCCCAAAGGCGTGGCTGTTGATATCGCGCGCAGCGATCCAAATGGGTGGGCCGCCTACCTGTACTGGCTTGGGTGCTGAGGTTGTTGACGAGAATTGATAAAACTCCCCCTCGTGCGCGCAATCACCCTCCCAAAGCTGGCGCAGCAGTGGCGTCGTCTCTCGCATTCTTTGGCCAGCTTCCCACGCGTCCATACCGGGTATCAGACGCTCGTACTCATAAGAATATGCGCCCCGTGCGATGCCCAATTCAATGCGACCATCCGTAATCAAGTCTGCGGCGGCCGCTTCACCCGCCAATTTGATCGGATGCCAGAACGGCGCGACGATTGTTCCTGTACCCAGTTGCACATTCTTGGTGTGGTGGCCAAGGTCAATAAGAGTGAGAAATGGATTGGGGGCAATTGTGAAATCCATGCCGTGGTGTTCACCCGTCCAAACCGCACGCATGCCACCATCGTCAGCTATCTTGGCAAGCGAGATCAATTCCGTACGCAACTTGCTGTGTTCTTGATCCGGCGTGATCCGTTCCATGTGAGCAAAAAGTGAAAAATCCATCGGTTACGTTCTTTCTATAACGTCTTGTTGGGCGTTACCCTCAAGACCAATGTGGAAATATTTCCCCGCGCGATACCCAAGCCCCGCGCGGTCTGTATGCGTGAATGAAGTGACCTCGTCGATCAGAATGCAGTGATCCCCCATCGGCAAAGCTTGATGGCGAGTGCAGGAAAACTGGGCAGCAGCGCCATCAATCAGTGGAACACCGCGAGGGTCCAATTGGTGCGGAACTTTTACAAACCGGTCGCCTTTGTAAGATGCGAAAATGTTTGCAATGTCTTTCTGATCCTCTGCCAAAATGTTGACGGCAAAATAGGTGCAATTGGCAAAGGTGTCGTAGCTGGATAGGAAATTTCCAGGGCACACTAACAAAAGTGGCGGATCGATGGAGACTGAAGAAAACGAGTTGGCTGTGAAGCCAACCATGGCCCCGTCAGCGCAGCGCGTGGTCACGATGGTCACCCCTGTCATGAAACTGCCAAAGGCCGTGCGCAACTCTTTGGGGTCAATGGGCGACGTCACAAGCTGGCCTTAATAAATTCGGACAAAACCGCGTTGACTTGAGACGTGTGGGTCATCGGCAACATATGCGCTGCACCTTCAATAATTTCGGCGCGCGCCTTTGGAGCTAATTCTGCAATCTTGCGCGACATGTCTGGTGTCGAATTTGGTTCGTCCCCCCCGGTTAAACACAGCACAGGACATTGGGTCGCGTTCAGATCAGTGTCCGCTGCGCCATCTTCTGCGGCGAAAATACGGTAAGCATCGCGGTAGCCCGCAGGATCTGTGTTGCGCAACCATGCCTCACAAGCGAAGCGTTGGGATGAAACATCTGACCCAAACCACCGATTTAAGGTCGATGTCGGGTCAGCCATTGTGAGGCCATCCAACTCATCTGCACGTGACTTAACTGCGGCCTTTGCGACCGCATCTCGGCGATGGATCGCATTTAAGGCAGCCACTGCTTTCACCTTAACAGGGTGGTGGATCGCAAGTTGCAGCGCAATCATAGCGCCAAAAGAATGACCAATGACGATTGCCGGTTCATTCAAAACGCCTGCAATCGCTTCGACATAATCCGCCATGCTCGGCCCTTCAGCCAAAGCGGCGCTTTCGCCATGTCCTGGCAGATCCACTGCGATAACACGACACGTCTGCGAGAGCGCGTCAATTTGTGCACCCCAAGCTTCAGAACGCAAACCAACGCCGTGGATCAAGGCGACAAGCGGCCCCGAACCCGTTGCAATGGCAGCCAAAGGCCCAATCTTAGACCGCGGCTGGGTTGTCCAGGTCATGACCCAAATCCTTCAAATCTTGATACCGATCACCAATCCGGTGATGCGGGCGTCCACTTGTTGCAGCACCCAAAACGATTACGATTTCATCGTCACGCGGTGCATCAGGAATTGCGAATTGGACGGTAAGATAGTGCGACCGGCGTCCCGCATCATTCTTATCCATCAACGGCACCATGATCGCTGCATTCGCGCCGCCGCGCGTGTTTGTGAATGCAAGATAAGACTTTGCACCAACCGCTTCGCGGTAATGGTTCCCGAAACGCAGCGTGTGGATCAATCCAGAGGCATGTTCGATTTCGCCGTTCAGCCCAACAACAGCCGCTTTACCATAAGCTTCAATCGCGTCACCAGAACCTGCCAACGCAATCATACGTTTTGTCATCATCTCGCCAAGAACCGGACCGAATGCGTGGATCTCGGGTTTAAGGTCTTCGACATATCGACCAGCCCAAGGGTTCTTGATCACCGCAGCGACAGCGAACATACGCCACGGCTTGTCCGAGGGCTTGAACCCTTCGATCAAAATCTCTTCGTCGTAGGTTACGATTTTCCTGATTTCTGGCTGCATTGTAATTTCCTATTTTGAGTCGTCTAAATCAACGATCATTCGGGAAATTTGACAAACGAAGTAAACGCAGTCTTATATATTAGAAAAACTAATGGGCAACTTGACCATGGCGAAATCACTCCCCCCACTGACATGGTTCCGCGCTTTTGAAGCGGCGGCGCGCAATCTCAGTTTCACAGCCGCCGCGACAGAAATTGGCATGACCCAATCCGCCGTCAGTCAGCATGTAAAGTCTTTGGAAACCAGACTGGGTGTCGCGCTTTTCATCCGCAAAGCACGCGGATTGGCATTAACCGACGATGGCCGCAAATTGGTCCCACAGGTCACCTCGGCATTAGAAACCCTTGGGGCTGCATCCCGCATCTTTGAAACGGGTCCAAGCCAAAAACTGTTGACCATAGCGACCTCTGTAAGTGTCGCAGAATGGATTATCGCGCCCTACCTACAGGAATTCACAGATCGCCATCCGCACACAAGGCTCAGGTTCCTAAGCGCGATTTGGCCAGACGATTTTCATATGTTGCACGCCGATATCGAAATCCCATTTGGATCTCACAAGCAGTTTGGAAAACGATCAACCTTGCTTGAACCCAATGGTCTCGTCGCACTTAAGTCACCTAACTTGCATGGTGAACTTCACACCTTGCCCCTAATCGAGGCGGTCGGGACATCTGTTGGTTGGGAAAACTGGCCCGGCACCGTGTCTTACGAATTAATGCCACATATCTTTGTCGACTCGTTTGATGCAGCTTTGAACATGGCATCGCATGGCAATGGTGTTGCTCTGGTCAGTGAGGTTTTGGCACATTCGGCACTTGTCACTGGACAACTCGTGCGCGCGCATGACGCAGAGTGCCCTTGCCAAGAGGGATATTACCTAAGGGCCGACGAAAAAAATGCAGCCGCAATTCAATTCCGTGATTGGATATTTGAATTGGTGCAATCGTCAAACCCAAGGAATTAGAAATACCCAACTTGCACATCGCGTCCTTTGTTGCGCGGGGCGCATTGATATTACGGCAATCGTCGCATTAGCATTAAAAAATGCAAAACCTCGATCCAAAACAAACCGCCTGTTTTTTTGTCTGCCGTGCAATGCGGAACCATACGCGCAGCCGCAGAGCAACTTGGATTGGAACCCTCAACCGTCAGCCGCAATATAACTGCTTTGGAAACGAACCTTGCAACCCCTTTGGTTGAACGCGGGCGGCTTGGCGTTCGGGC
>JAOEQC010000057.1 GCA_028388995.1 Ascidiaceihabitans sp.
GCATATACAAGAGACAACTCAATTTAATAGCAATGCAGAACGGGTAATTTCAGATCTTGAGAGAATTGATATTAGCTTTGAACAATTGCAAAATGCGGCTGTACGTTTAAAGGAATTACATGTTGAGAGTTCGAACGGTTTTTTAACCCCTGATGAACGAAAATTATTCCAGCTTGAAATTAAAGGTATAAAGAATGAAATCTTGAGCATTGCTAATGGACAAGATGCTTTAGGAAACGGATATTTTTCTGGAGTTTCTGCTGAATTACAACCATTCAAAGTAAGTAATTTAGGCGATGTTAGCTATTCTGGATCAGCTGTTGAGAAGTCCTTACAGGTTTCTAGAGACAGCCATTTAAGACAGAATTTTTCTGGTAATGAAGTTTTTCTTTCTGCCAATTCAGCTAGTGGTAATTTCTCTATATTTGACGCTATTGATGAATTTTCTCAAAGCTTAAATTACGATATATCTTCAGGAATTTCGTCAAATTTACTCTCAGACGGAAATTCTGTGGATGTAGTTTTTCCTATTTCGGGCCAAGCTAATCAGTATAAATTTGAGATGGTGGCTGATGGAACTACTTATGAGATCGAGGCCAATGTTTATGGAAATGACTTCAACGGAATTGTGGCTGAGATAAATAGTAATGTCGCGTCGACGGGCATAACCGCTGCAGTTTCGGCTGACAATAAAATTTCATTTTCTGGAGCTGGTGTCGAACTCAAAATTACAAACTTCTCGAGTGATCTCCCAAGTGCTTCGGATCAATCAATCAGAGTACAAAAGGGAATTGGTTCGAATGTAAATGATGAGGTCATTTTACCGCGTTCGTTATCAAACCCGGTAGTTCAGAATAAATTACACGATGTCTTTGAACATTTCATATCTATGCGAACGGAGCTAGGTGTCGTTTCTAAAACGGCTCAAAACTTTTTTGAAAGTACGCAAAATACTCTAGTCGATCTAAATGAGGATGTTTCTGAAATTAGTGATGCAGACATGACCGAATTACTTACTAAACTACAAGGATTGCTAACAAATAAAGAAGCGGCTCAGGCAACATTCTCTCGATTGAGTAGTAGGAATTTGTTCGATTTTTTAGGATAAATTTCAGTAGTATGGTTTAATTTAAAATTAAATTATTAATCACGCAGCTCCAAACGCCTTTGGTACAAAAATTGCTCTTAAGAACTAGATCAGCAAGGGAGTTTGTGTAATGTTTTCAGTAATTCATTCGGGTATGTCCACGGCTCTCCAGGAGCTCTCAACCATTTCCAATAACATATCCAACGCAAATTCAACAGGATTTAAAAAAAGTTCTGTTTCATTTTCTGAATTCTACAATGGGAGCAACGCTTCTAGTGTAGAAAGTGCTATGGTTGGACTAGGTGTGAACGTAGAAGCGTCCCGACGTAGTAATTCTCAGGGCGCTTTTGTGGAAACAGAACGCGCATTGGATGCCGCAATTTCGGGCAGTGGGTACTTCATGACTCAAGCTGCTGGTCAAGAAGAGGGATATTCTGTGACACGAAATGGAGCATTTTCGTTGGATTCAGAAGGTTTTTTAGTTTCTCAAGACGGCGAATTCGTACTTGGAATGAGTGCGACAGAAGAAGACTTTGTTGGTGACGATGTAGTCGTTGATGTTGGTACACTAACAAGAATCCAGGTGCCTATAGAGGAACAAGAGGTCCCATTATCAAGTATTAGTATCGGAGATAATGGCAACCTTTTAGCTACATTTGGAGAGGGTGAAGAAGTTCCAGTTGCTACTATATCCCTTTCAATAGTTTCAAACCCAGACGGCTTGAAGCAGCTTGGAGGTGGCAAGTACCTCCAAACAGATTCTTCTGGAACGATATTTCTAGGTAACCCAAACTCTTCTGGATTTGGCAGTTTAAAGATGGGATTTGTTGAAGGTTCTAATGTGGACATCACCACCGAAATGACCCACATGATACGAGCGCAGCAGCAGTTCAATGGAGCGGCGCGTATAATGCAGACAAATTCTGACATGATAGAAAAAATGACACGATAAATAACTAAATGTATATTTTAAGTGGCTTAAATATTGGCTAGGATTGTAAACAGCTATTATTAACCTGGAGGTTAAAGGATTTGGCTAAATGTCGTGATTGTGCAGTGTCCATGGGGTATGCAGAGAGCCAAGCTGCGCAAAGCTATAACGGTTTATGCATTACATGCCATGTAAAGGACCGAGTTCAAACAAAAGTAATGACGTCCAAAGATCCTGTTTTTTCCACAACACAAAAATCTACAGAAACCATACTTAATAAATTTGAAGATATGCTAGTTACAACAGAGAGCAGCATCAATCTGAGGATTAAGGCTCGTTGTGGAATTATTTCGACTGATTTTCACTATAGTTTTGAAAAAAAACCCCTCGTTAAAAAGGCTTGGAACTTTTTCCGTTCGAGCCCAATCAAGAAAACTGACTTTCTTCAGGAATCTATCGAATTGGCAATACTAGAACTTAAGGCGAAAGCGATCAGAGTTGAGGCAAATGGCATTATAGGGCTAAATGTTGAGTACCTTGTTCTAGGTGATTTGCGAAAAGATGGATTGATTATTTCTTTGGTTGGAACAGGCATTAAAATTTGATCGAACTTAAGGAATTAGGATTGAGTGATGCAAGAGCAGCGCGTCTACTGAGCAAGTGGCTAAGCTAGTTGAATGTGTTTGAAGATGATTACCTATTAATTCTTGTTGTGCATGCATTAAAAGGCCCTGGTCCCTGCGAACTTAATGTTGAGTGGCTGCTTTCATTACTGTAATTTCTTGCAATTTCCAGTGAAAAACTAAAGTGCCAGATAGCCAATCCCAAAAAAACAGGCCGTAACACCATACCATTGAGCTATGGTCATGCGTTCTTTCAAGAATAACCATGCCAGAATAATCGTTATTATTCCGAAGGTTGAGGCTGCTACTGCTGCGAATTCTGGACGGTATAAATTGCCTGCCGCAATTACGATCCCAAGGGCAGCGGCATCCAATATGCTCATAAGAGCCAGCAGAGGCCAAACACTGCGGTCTGGGAACTTCGCACTGGAGGACAGGACCAATAAGGCAAGGGCACCTGCTGCAGCGGTTACCCGTGTGACCAATATCACAGGCAATTCGTTCCCAACTTGCGTCGCAAGGTGCCCAACGGCGAACGCCATTGCAAAGCCACCTGCACCAATTAAGGACCAGCCGATTGCGGCCCTCTGCGACCCATCGCTTTCTGAATGATCAGACAACATGCTGACAATCGCGACACCTGCAATAACGCAGAAAATAGCGAGCCATTGATCCCATAAAACGGCTTGGCCCATCAAGGCTGCCCAACCGATTGATAATATTGGGTAAGATCCAACGATAGGAGCAACCAATCGTACGGGGCCAATTCCAAATGCTTTGTAAAGGCCTATGCAGCCGAAAAGGTAGATTGCCCCACTTAGGGCGCTAAGGCCAAAGCTTTGCAGTGTCATAGCTGACCAATTTCCGAAAGCACCTGAAATGGGAAGTAAGAATAAGGTCCCGCCAACCATTACGGTTGCAATCGCTGGCAGTATGCCACCACGTTGAGAGACAAAGCGGATACAAAAATCATGTATACCCCATGCGCAGGCTGCAATCATTCCTAAAGTTAGTGAAAGCATCGTTAGATCCTTTTGGATGGTATTGCTGAACTTTTGTGTCGAGTCGTTCGGGGCAGAAAACGTCTAAGACGTTATCTGTGAATCTTATTGAAAAGTCATGCCATTCCGATACGGTGACGTTGCGCTTGGTTTCCGTTTGTCTAGAACCGATTTTCTGATAGTTGACCTGTGAAATAACGCAGATGGGTCGCGGCCTGAGTGCTGTGGATAAAATAATTTTTTTAAGCACCGGAAAAGCTGATGAACATAAATAAATCCAGCGTCTCGCGCTCAGCACGTCTCTCCGTAGCTCCGATGATGGACTGGACGGATCGCCACTGTCGCTATTTGCACCGCCAGTTGAGTGGGCAGGCGTTGCTTTATACTGAAATGGTCACGTCTCCCGCTTTGGTACGTGGTGGAGCAATGCATTTGTTGGACCATGACGTGGCTGAACACCCTGTCGCGTTGCAACTTGGCGGCTCTGATCCGGTTGAATTGGCAAAGGCCGCGCGCATGGGGGCAGATGTTGGGTATGACGAGATTAACCTGAATGTTGGTTGCCCGTCTGACCGTGTTCAATCGGGCACGTTTGGCGCTGTGTTGATGAAACACCCCGCGCTTGTCGCAGAATGTGTGGCGGCGATGCGCGCTGAAGTAGACGTCGAAGTCACTGTTAAATGCCGTATTGCTGTCGACGATCAAGATCCAGAAGAGGTCCTTCCAGAGTTTCTGGCACGGATCGTTGGGGCTGGGTGCGAACGTGTGACCATTCATGCGCGCAAGGCGTGGCTTAAGGGCCTTAGCCCTAAGGAAAATCGCGAAGTGCCACCGTTGGATTACGAGTTGATCCATAAGATGAAGGGCTATTTCCCCAACTTGCACATCTCCGTAAACGGGGGTGTGACGTCACTCGAACAGGCAATTGATTTTCTCGAAAATGGTTTGGACGGTGTCATGATTGGCCGCGCGGCCTATCATCAGGCAAGCGACATCCTAAGTGCTGCGGATCCCGTCATCTTTGGCGTCGGTGGGGTCACGACCGCGGAACAAGCTGTGCACAAGATGCTGCCTTATATTGAAGCACATTTGACGGCCGGTGGTCGGCTAAACCAAGTGACCCGTCACATGTTGGGGTTGTTTGCAGGGCGCCCGGGCGCACGTGGGTGGCGACGTATACTGTCCGATGATGGCAATAAACTGGGCGCAGGGCCTGAACTTGTTCTGGCGGCGCTCGCACATATGGCGCAGACTGTTCAGAAAGTCGAAGCCGCACAAGCAGGCTAACTCACGGGCGGGCTAACTCAAAGGAAATATCATACCAGAGACGATTTTGTTGATCCAAATGCTTTTTGGTCATTGGTGCCTTTGCCGGTGTTCTAGCAGGGCTGTTGGGCGTGGGCGGCGGTATCGTTCTTGTGCCTGCATTCTTATATGCATTTCAGACGCTTGGTTATGATGGCCTACAATTAATGCAAATGTGTCTGGCCACCTCATTGGCGACTATCATCGTGACATCCGTGCGCTCAGTTCACAGTCACCATAAAAAGCGCGGTGTTGATTGGGATATATTGCGCGGTTGGGCACCGGGAATTGTTTTGGGTGCTGTTGTCGGAATGTTGGTCGTTTCGCAACTGCGTTCCAATACGCTGCAGGCGATCTTCGGCATTTTGGCGCTGATAGCTGGTGTTTATATGAGCGTTGGACGTGCAGAGTGGCGTCTGGGTCAAGCGATGCCAAAAGGCTTGTTGCGATTTGTTTGTCACCATTAGTAGGGTTTATGTCTGTACTGATGGGCATAGGTGGGGGCAGTTTTGGCGTGCCTTTGATGAGCTTGTTTAACACGACCATTCTCCGCGCAGTGGCAACGGCTGCAGGCTTTGGTGTCGTCATCGCTGTGCCTGCTGTAATTGGATTCTTATTTGTCGACATGAAGATGGATGTTCCGCCCCTGACCATTGGGGCCGTCAATCTGATTGCCTTCGGGATCATCATTGCAATGACGTTGGTCACGGCCCCTTGGGGTGTGAAGCTGGCACATTCTATGGATGCTAAACCATTGAAGCGCGCGTTTGGCGTGTTCTTGGTGCTGGTCGCCGTGAACATGCTGCGCAAAGCGTTGATGGGATAACTAACGCTTTAGACGTGCAGCCCGACCACCACGCCGGCCTTTTGGGATGGATTGTCGTGTTGGCAGCTCGGCCATTATCTCGGAGCGCTCATCGGGGTGCATTTTCGACCACCGCCCAATTTCATCAATCGAGCGATTACATCCAGTACACAGCCGGTTCTCTGGATGCACAACACATATTTGAACACATGGGCTTTCGATCTCATTGCGCTGCCAAATTGGGGGTGTCGTCATCATGATTTCCTTACGACTTGTAAGCGGTCCAGCAACCCTTGCAAAATGAAACCCGCGGCAACGTGGTCAATAACCTCAGAACGGCGTTTGCGCGATGTATCGGCCTCAAGCAATGCACGCTCAGCCGCGACGGTGCTTAGGCGCTCATCCCAAAAGGTAATCGGACCGGGCCATAGCTTTTCAAGGTTGCGTGCAAAGGAACGAGTGGATTGGCACCGCGCGCCCTCTGACCCATCCATGTTGCGCGGAAGCCCAAGGACCAAACCGCATATCTCACGCTTTTCAATAATTTCGATCAAACGTGCAGCATCAATGCCAAACTTCTTGCGTTTGATCGTTTCCAAGGGAGAGGCAACGCCTAGAAACGTGTCTGAAACAGCAAGACCAATTGTTACAGTGCCCAAATCCAACCCAATGATTGGGCGCATGGGCTTAAGGGCAGCGCTGAATTCTGTGACGTCTTCAAGTATCATTCGGCCACTCCAACACGTTGTGCAGCCCGTGTGGTGAGGTCCAAACTGGACGGATCACCGGCAAACACGGTTTCAGCATTTTTATAGATAGCAAATGCCTGATCCGTGCGCCCAAGTACACCCAACGCGCCAATCAATTGCGCCCATTCTTCCGCCGAACCGCCGCTTGTGGCAAGGCGATCAGACAATCCAGACACCATGCCTTCGATCATCTGGATACGCTCAGCCCCCGTCATTTCACCAGCAGCTTCGATATCAGCAGCCGTTGGGCCATTGTTTGAAGCGCTGGTGCGTCGGTTCCCGATTGTGGGAATCTGATAATTTACACCTGCGTGCTGCGCCATTTCAGGTATTTGTTCTAGGATCGGTGCAATCCAGGGAGCGCTTTCTGGGCCAATCTGCAACAAACGATCCCAAATGCGAAACGCCATGTCTGGGCGCCCGGTTTGTGCCAGCATCAAACCAATGTAATAACGAGCAATTCCGTTATTTGGATCGCGGGTTAGGACAACACGAGCAGCCTGTTCCGCGGCTGGCGAAACATATCCGCCAGCCGCGAGGATCAGCAAGTCTGTGTAGCCTGTTAAATCTTCCACAGTTACTTCTTCGCGCTTCAGCTCAATAATGCGCCCTTGAGATTGATAAGCGGCAACAAAATTACCCAAGTTGGATTCGTTTTGTACCAACAGGGCATGACCTTGAATGTCGTCAGGCCGCTCAGCAACCGTGTCCCGCAACGTTTGAACAAGCTGCAGGTAATCTGCGTTAAACTCAGCAACCGGAGGTGAAGCAGTCAGGCTGGCTTCGGCACGTGCTTGAGAAGGGCGGCTGTCACGTAGGGATTCCGCAAATGTGATCCGCTCGGCCAAAGCCAAGTCGGTATAGCCGGGTGCGCCCAAACCATTGATTGGCCCAATGCCTTTATAAAGGGCAACACTGCCACCAACTAAAACAAGGGCCACAAAAGACGCAACAATTCTGGGTGCGCCTCGCGTGAAATCTGTATCCACGGTGCGGTGCGCATCAGCTGCCAGTATGCGACGCGAAACCTCGGTGCGGACGCGATTGGCATCTTCTTGCGTCAGAACGCCTCGTTCCAGATCGCGGTCAATCTCGGTCAGCTGATCACGATAAACCCGCATGTCATAATCCGCGGTCTCTTCGGACTTGTCCGGGCGCTGCAAGAGGGCGAAGACAAATAGCCCTGAAACTACCAGTGCCAATAAAACTGTTGTGATCCAAAACGACAAATCGTCATCCTTTTTTGCTGACAATACCCTAACCGTGCACAAGTTATAAAAAAAGAGGCAATTGGACGCGTATTACACCATCCCACAGTCATTTGATTGGTTTGTGTTGCAGCCCTTTGTCGCGGTGTCGCAAAATTGCAAAAAAGTGCCGCGAAGAGTATCCTCTTTTTTTTCACCTCACCCAAAACAAGGGCACGGTGTGCCTCACATGCGGATCCCGCAAACTGCACCTTTGCTCCATATTCGAAAGCGACGCTTATGAAACGTTATTCAGCCTTTGCTATTGCCCGCGAAGCCACCCGTTATCATTCTGGCTGGGAACGCGCGTGGCGTACTCCGGAACCAAAAGCAAAATATGATGCGATTATTATCGGGGCAGGCGGTCACGGTTTGGCGACTGCGTATTATTTGGGCAAGAATTTTGGCATCACCAATGTCGCAATCATCGAAAAAGGCTGGCTTGGTGGTGGGAACACGGGGCGTAATACGACGATCATTCGCTCAAATTATTTGCAAGATCCATCCGCTGCTTTGTACGAAAAATCGCGTTCTCTGTATGAAACTATGTCTCAGGACCTGAACTACAATGTTATGTTCAGCCCACGCGGTGTGATTATGCTGGCCCAAACCCATCACGAGGTGCGCGGATACCAACGTACGGCACATGCCAATGCGTTGCAGGGCGTACCCACAGAATGGATTGGCCCGCAGCGGGTCAAAGAGCTGTGCCCGATCATCAATTTAGAGGGCCCGCGTTACCCTGTCTTGGGTGGCCTGTGGCAAGCACGCGGCGGCACGGCCCGTCATGATGCGGTCGCATGGGGCTATGCCCGTGCCTGTTCTGACATGGGCATGGACGTGATCCAGCAATGCGAAGTCACCAACATTCGCCGCGAAGGTGGCAAGGTGGTTGGCGTTGATACGACCAAAGGCGCGATTGATTGCGATAAACTTGGCATTGTGGTTGCGGGACACTCTGGTGATCTGGCCAATATGTCAGGCTTCCGTCTGCCTCTTGAATCCGTGGCGC
>JAOEQC010000058.1 GCA_028388995.1 Ascidiaceihabitans sp.
GCGATGCCACGGGCCTCTGACGTTTGGAAGCGGGCTAGATCAAGGGTGGCCTCGAGCAATGCATTTTGGCGGATCAACGCGACCTGTAGCAAGATTTGGAAGGTCTGTGTTTCTGTGACGCTGCGGTTGGAAATGCGCAAAACCTTGTTTCTGGGATCGTAGCTGCGAACCCTGTCATCATTGGTGAATTCAACCTTCACACCAACTTTTTGTAGGGTCGCAACAGCGGCCGCGCGCACGTTAACGGCACCTTCAAGCGAGTTAGAGAAATGTTCGGCCACACGGTCCACGGAGTCGATGTAGTTGTCGCAATAATGAAAGAAATCGCGGACCTCTTCCCATGGGCTGGGACGGGTGCGTGCATCTTCGCGGCCCAGTGCTTCATCAAGGGAGGCAAGCCGTTCGTGAGTTTGTCGATAGCTTTGGTGGAGCTGAATAAATGCGCGGGCAAAGGTTGGAGCGTTGGATGCCGCAAGGCGTAGATCAGCGATTGGTGGCATGTCTGCGGTGAAAACGGGATCTGACAGTGCTTCCTTTAAGTCGCTGACCAACCGTTCGCTGTCACCGATGCTAAGTTCGGTTACATCAAGGCCAAACTCACGTGCGAGTGCCACCACGACAGAGGTGCTGATGGGGCGGTTGTTGTTTTCCATTTGATTTAGGTAGGGGAGCGATACGCCCAACTTGGCGGCAAAGTCCTTTTGCGTCAGGCCAATGCGCGTGCGCAGTTCGCGTAGTTTTGCGCCTGCGTAGATTTTTTGGGTCGCCATACGAGTACCTTTGCAACTTTGCACTTAGCCAATCGTAGCTTTGCAAAGTGAGATGCGCAAGATACCCTAAGGCTTAGTCCTTCGCGAGGCGTGCTTCACGACGATACACTGATAGGATCGCAAGAACTGCAGAGATAGATGTAAACATCATGATCAGGATCAGTGGGTAGGCACCTGTTTCGGGTTTGAGCAAGAACACTGCTAGGGATGCAAGGCCTGCGCCGCCACCAATCATGATCGCTCCGCCTAAGCCTGATGCTGTACCTGCGAGATGTGGGCGTACCGATAGCATGCCTGCGGTTGCGTTTGGGATCACCATCCCGTTGCCAAGACCAACGAAGGTCATAAGGCCAAAGAAAGTCACGGCAGAGCCAAGGCCAACCAGGAACAATATCAGCATCAATACGGTGCCAGAGGTCACTGCGATTGCACCCCACAGGATCAGTTTGTTTACACCCAAACGTTTGGCGTTACGGCCCGTGTACCAGTTGCCGACAAAATACCCGACGGCAGGAGCGCCAAAGAAGATGCCAACCCATTTGGGTGACATGCCGAATACGTCTGAACCAACAAAGGGTCCTCCTCCTAGGTAGGCGAAGAAAGCACCTGAGCTGAAAGCAGAGGCAAGGCAGTATCCCCAGAAGCGTTTGGATTTGAGCAGCTCTGGGTATTCTCTGAATTGCTCTGACAGGGTCAATCCTGATGGTTTGGCGGTTTCGCCAAGGTCGCACCAAACAAGTGCAAATAGGGCTGCACCGATTAACAGGAACGCCCAGAAGATTGCATGCCAGCCAAAGAATTCGTCTAAGATGCCACCGATTGCGGGACTGATCATGGGAACAACGGCCATACCCATTGTGACATAAGCAAGCATTGAGGCGGATTGTTCTTGGTCGAATGAATCGCGAATGATTGCTCGGCTTAAAACCATGCAAACAGCGATGGCGGCCTGAACCATGCGAAAGAATAGAAACACGCTGATACTGGTCGAATATATGCAGCCAATAGTGGCCAGAAGGAAAACTGCGATTCCGCTTAGTATGACTGGGCGGCGACCAAAACGATCGGAAGTCGGGCCGATAAAGATTTGCAAAACGGCACTTACAATCAGAAACAAAGGCACTGACAGCGCTATAACCCCATTTGAAACGCCAAAATATTGCGCCATTTGTGGGAGGCTTGGCAAAAACATGTTCATGACTATTGCTGACATGCCTGCCAGAACGATCAACGTGAATATATGCGGCGGAGTTTTGCGATCCATAAAGCGGATCGTGGGTTTTTTTTCCATATGAAAGAAGTATGTAGCTTGTTAAGTGATGTCCAGCAGGGGCGTGATAATCGGCGTTCGTTTTGCAACTTTGCGGTTTGCAAAAATTGATCTGAATAGTATTTGCAAATATTCCGAATGTCTCTTTGGTCTGAGTGTAAGCCTTGATACACTAGTGGAAATTCGCAAGCGGAGCTGAAGATGAAAGATATCCTTACAGAGCTGAATGATCGTCGCGAGGCTGCGCGCCTTGGTGGCGGTCAGAAACGTATTGATGCACAGCATGGACGTGGCAAGCTAACAGCGCGCGAGCGCATCGATTTGCTGTTGGACGAGGGGTCGTTTGAAGAGTTCGATATGTTCGTCAGCCATCGTTGCACTGATTTTGGTATGGAAAATCAAAAGCCTGCGGGTGATGGCGTTGTTACGGGGTGGGGCACAATCAATGGCCGCATGGTCTATGTCTTCTCCCAGGATTTCACAGTGTTTGGCGGTTCATTGTCTGAAACCCACGCTCAGAAAATCTGCAAGATCCAAGATATGGCAATCCAGAATGGTGCACCCATCATTGGCATCAACGACTCTGGCGGTGCGCGAATCCAAGAAGGTGTTGCGTCGCTTGCGGGCTATGCCGAAGTGTTTCAACGCAATGTCTTGGCCTCAGGCGTCGTTCCGCAAATCAGTTTGATCATGGGACCTTGTGCTGGGGGTGCTGTATATTCGCCTGCGATGACAGATTTTATCTTCATGGTAAAAGACACGTCTTATATGTTCGTAACGGGGCCGGACGTTGTTAAAACAGTCACTAACGAAGTTGTTACGGCTGAGGAGTTGGGCGGTGCATCGACCCATACCAAAAAGTCATCCGTGGCCGATGGTGCGTTTGAGAATGATGTTGAGGCGTTGGCTGAAGTACGCCGCCTCGTCGATTTCCTACCGTTGTCGAACAGTGAGAAGCCACCGGTTCGCCCGTTCTTTGATGAACCAGGCCGTGTTGAGTTGTCCCTCGATACGTTGATCCCCGAGAACGCGAATACGCCCTACGACATGAAAGAGCTTATTCATAAGCTCGCCGATGAGGGGGATTTTTACGAAATTCAGGAGGATTTTGCTAAGAACATTCTGACCGGTTTCATTCGTCTAGAAGGCAGTACAGTTGGCGTTGTCGCCAACCAACCGATGATTTTGGCAGGCTGCTTGGATATCGATAGCTCACGCAAAGCGGCGCGTTTTGTACGTTTCTGCGATGCTTTTGAGATCCCAATCCTTACACTCGTAGACGTCCCGGGCTTCTTGCCTGGCACCAGCCAAGAATACGGTGGCGTGATTAAGCACGGTGCTAAGTTGTTGTTCGCTTACGGTGAAGCAACAGTGCCTAAAGTCACTGTTATTACACGTAAAGCTTACGGCGGGGCCTATGACGTAATGTCATCCAAACACCTGCGTGGCGACTTTAACTATGCGTGGCCAACGGCGGAAATCGCAGTGATGGGTGCCAAGGGAGCGACTGAGATTATTCACCGCGCTGATCTTGGTGACCCAGACAAAATTGCGGCGCATGCCACTGAGTATGAAGAACGTTTTGCCAACCCATTTGTGGCGGCTGAACGTGGCTTTATCGATGAAGTTATTCAACCGCGCTCAACACGCAAACGCGTAAGCCGTGCGTTTGCATCGCTTCGCGGCAAGTCACAGAAGAATCCGTGGAAAAAACACGATAATATCCCGCTCTGATCGATGATAAAGGGCTGGCATATCATGAAAGATGAGGGGCAGGTGACGGTATCACGTCAGCTTCCGGCTCGTTTTGATGTCTCTGCAAATACCCAGTTGGCGGGTGGCAATGCTGTGCGTATCGCGATGCAAGTACGCCAAGATATGTGGCGTACGCTACAGGGGTTGCGGGGTTTTTCGCCTGTTGTTCGGGTAACGCCCGTTAATGGTGCTTTGAACATTGAGGCGGGTGGTCGTGTGATGGGAAATGTAGCTTCAACGCTTGAAGCTGATATTCAGTCGGTTTTGGAAAATCCTAAAAATCGTGCGCGCTGGTTGAAATGCGCAGGATATCAACGATTTAAGGGTGCTGTATAATGTCGGTATTACGTCGGTATTGCGTCGGTGCGATTGCGGTCACATTCGTTTACAGCCTTCCGCTCTATGCAACTGTGCAAGAGGTGCCATCAAGTCAGTCAGTCACGCTGCACGAAGTGTTGGTTGATATGGTTAACGGTGAGAACTGGCTGCGCTTTCGTTTTGTTGCGCCGTCAATCGGAGCGGATAAGGGTAAAGTCAGTCATGATGACGCTGCCAAAGATATCGAACATCTGTGCGCTGCTGTCGCCGTGCCCTATATCGCTGAATATGATCTGAAAAGTGATTTGGTTGTCGTCTCAATGGCGGATCAAAAAACTGAATTTGGAGAAACGAACCCTGACGCGACTCAGTTGTTCGAAGCATTTAGCGTCCAAAATGACATCTGTATCTGGGAGGCTTTTTGATGCAACCACAAGATGTTGCGACACAGGTATTGCCCAAAGTCCGTTATGAGGCTTTCGAGTCACAACTCCGCCAATTAGAACTGAGCGGATATATTTTAAACAAGGATTCCACTATGCTCCCTGCAGGGATTTCCCAAGAACCCCTTACCTCAAGTAACGGTGCGTCGACACATTCCGTGTTAAAGTACCAATTTAAAAGTGACAGGAGACTTAGGTGTCAAAGAGCATCAAACTATTGGCAACATTCGGCTTTATCGCTGTCGTCGCTGCCTGTGCGCGCGAGCAGCAGGTCATTGACCCAGCCCCAATTTCGATTGAGCCAGTGCACACAGGAAAATACAAGTAATACACTTACGGGGCGGGCGTTTTCGCCCACTCCGACCACACCCCTAACCGATGGCCAAATGGCAGGGGGGGCAGCATTATGCTGAAACATCGCGGTTTCCCAGGCAGACTTCGGGGCACAGATTTCCAATTCACATTACGTCGCGCTAATCCCAAAGGGGCGACACCATTGGCGCGACGCGAACGCAAGAATGATCGCAAACCGGCTGACCGTCGTGCGGATGCGGGTTTCATGGAAGCGTTGTGGGAACAGTTCGGTGAACATGCGTTTGAGCGTGGCAATCTAGATGCCGGTCGCTTGTCGTGGTTGTTCGGTCGTGAAGTCATTCCGGCTGGCGATACCTTTGATCCTGAAGACTATGACGCATTGTTGGTGATCGACGTGAATATTGCACGGGCCAGTTTCCCAGAAGCGATTGGGGAATAGGCGCAATGTTGCTGCAACCTGCCATAAACCAGCAAAGTTTAGCCAATTTTCGCGCTTTGAATTTGTGTGGGTTGGCGGGATGGGCATTGGCGTGCAAACCTAGTTTCACACAGCCTGTGCCCAGAAGCCGCTTACGTGAGTGCACAAGTTTGCGTACCCCTTCCCCTTATGGGCAGCTCAAGCGCTTTAGCCTTGAGTTGCCCAGTTTTTCTAGCCGGTGCATGTACAAAGCACGAGGAAGCATCCAGTCGCGGAGAGATTTCGCTATTGGGTCCTCTGACCGCCGAGTAACCCAAAATTGCCTTCGGGCATATTGTAAAAATTTGAATGCATTGACCGTCCCGCTTTTTTGGGGCGGGTTTTTGCGTTTTCCGATCCCCTTCCAGTCCCGCCACCTTCAAAAGGACATCACATGTTCAACAAAATCCTAATCGCCAACCGTGGCGAAATCGCCTGCCGTGTTATCAAAACTGCTCGCAAAATGGGTATTGGCACCGTCGCCATCTATTCCGATGCCGATAAGCAGGCTTTGCATGTGCAAATGGCGGATGAAGCAATCCACATTGGCCCGCCTCCAGCCAACCAGTCTTATATTGTTATCGATAAAGTGATGGAGGCGGTCAAAGCCTCTGAAGCTCAGGCTGTTCACCCTGGATATGGTTTCTTGTCTGAAAATGCAAAATTCGCAGAGGCCTTGGCCGCGCAGGGCGTTGCCTTTGTTGGCCCGCCAGTTGGCGCGATTGAGAAGATGGGGGACAAGATCACCTCTAAGAAGATTGCCCAAGACGCTGGTGTTTCTACGGTCCCCGGTTACATGGGATTGATCGAGGACGCGGATGACGCTGTCAAAATTTCCAATCAGGTTGGTTATCCCGTGATGATCAAAGCCTCTGCCGGTGGTGGTGGTAAGGGCATGCGCATTGCGTGGAATGATGCGGAGGCCCGTGAGGGGTTCCAATCGTCCAAAAATGAGGCGGCTAATTCGTTTGGCGATGACCGCATTTTCATTGAGAAATTCATAACTCAGCCACGCCACATAGAAATTCAGGTTCTTTGCGACAGCCATGGCAATGGTATCTATCTGGGCGAGCGCGAGTGTTCTATTCAGCGCCGTCAGCAAAAGGTTGTTGAAGAAGCACCATCCCCGTTCTTGGATGAAGAAACCCGTCGCGCGATGGGCGAGCAGGCTGTGGCATTGGCCCAGGCGGTTGATTATGCATCCGCCGGTACGGTTGAGTTTATTGTTGATGGCGACAAGAACTTCTTCTTCCTCGAAATGAATACACGTTTGCAGGTGGAGCACCCTGTGACCGAGTTGATCACGGGTGTTGATTTGGTGGAACAGATGATCCGTGTCGCCAATGGTGAGAAACTGACCATTTCCCAAGATGATGTGCAATTGAACGGTTGGGCGATTGAAAACCGTTTATATGCCGAAGATCCATATCGCGGCTTCCTCCCATCTATTGGTCGCCTGACGCGTTACCGTCCACCTGCGGAACAAGCCGCGGGTCCATTGCTGGACAACGATAAATGGCAAGGAGACGCAGCCTCTGGCCTCGTCGCGATCCGCAACGACACTGGCGTCTATGAAGGTGGAGAAATCAGCATGTATTATGATCCGATGATTGCCAAGCTGTGCACATGGGCCCCAACCCGTGACGAAGCTGTTGAGGCAATGCGTGTGGCATTGGATAGCTTCGAGGTTGAGGGTATTGGCCACAACTTGCCTTTCCTATCTGCCGTTATGGATCACCCGATCTTTATGGCAGGCGAGATGACAACTGCCTTTATCGAAGAACAATACCCTGACGGTTTTCAAGGCGTTGAACTGCCAGAGACAGATCTGTGCCGCATCGCTGCAGCGTGTGCAGCAATGCACCGCGTTGCCGAAATTCGTCGCACTCGCGTCTCGGGTCGTATGGACAATCACGAACGCAAGGTGGGTACCGATTGGAATGTGGCTTTGCAGGGCGCATCTATGGATGTGGTGATCGACGCAGATCACGACGGGTCTAATGTTACCTTTGCGGATGGCACTACAATGCGCGTGTCAGGTGATTGGACGCCGGGCGATCAACTGGCCAAGATGACGGTAGACGGTGCACCACTTATTCTCAAAGTGTGTAAGATCAGCGGTGGCTTCCGCATTCGTACACGTGGTGCGGATATGAAGGTTCACGTGCGCACAGAGCGTCAGGCCGAGCTTGCGCGCTTGATGCCAGAAAAAGTTGCGCCTGATACGTCCAAACTGTTGTTGTGCCCGATGCCGGGTCTGGTTGTTAAATTGAACGTCGAGGAAGGCGAGGTGGTCGAAGAGGGCCAAGCGCTGTGTACCATCGAAGCAATGAAGATGGAAAACATCCTAAAGGCTGAGAAAAAGGGCACTGTATCCAAGATTAATGCCAGCGCAGGTGATAGCCTTGCAGTCGACGAAATCATCATGGAATTCGAATAAACAATGGATCGTGCAAACACCACTTCGCGAGAAATGATAGGGTGGGGTCAGCCTTCGCTGGCCTCACGCTTTTTCTCGCGCAATTCGCGTTTGCGCATCGGCATTTTGTCGATGCTTCGGGTAATCTCACGTACGTCCCATGGGAACGGCTTGCGTAATTTTACACCACCATCTTTACCGATGATGGCCAACATGAAACCACGTGGGCGTAGCTTTAGGCGTAGTTCCGATTTTGCGTTGGGGTCTGTATCGGTCAATACGACCACATCGCGTTCTTCTAAATCATGCAGTTTTGCCATCAGTAATTCGATCTGTTCGGTGTACCGCGGGTCTGCATCGTTGTCGGCAAAGACGACGATGGGCCTCTTTTTCCATACAAATTGGTTCAAATCTGTTTCTGCAGTCTGCGAAAATACGACATTCTCTGTCACTTCCATGGCGTCTTCGGCCATTGCGTGGCTGGCAAATAAAGCTGCTATAACAATGGGTAATATGTGTTTCATGAGCACTCCTGTTACCATCAACATAGTACCTTTATCGGCGATTACGACCCGCCAAAGACGCGAATGTTGCGTTAAAGCGTTTGAAACGAGTGTAATGCCATGACTGCTGTGATCCTCGCATCATGGCCGAACGGGGCAGCCTTTTGGAATAGAGCAGGCCGTTTCATGGACGTTATTCTACATCTCGGGTCACACAGGGCCGGCAGTACAACTTTCCAAAGCTATATGCGGCGTTCCCATTCGGAACTTTCCAACCGCCAGATCGGTTATTGGGGGCCACAGCGCACGCGGCAGGGGTTGTTTGTAGGCGTCGTACCTTCGTCTTCGATGCGGGACGTGCCAAAGATGCAAGCACGCGCTGTTGGGCGTGTTCAAATGCAAATGGGATCCGCGGCGCAATCTGATGTACGCAAATTATTGATCAGCTATGAGAACATGATTGGGTCGGTGCGTCATAACCTACGCAAGCGTGCGCTTTATCCTGCGAT
>JAOEQC010000059.1 GCA_028388995.1 Ascidiaceihabitans sp.
GGACACCTTGTTTGCTGAAAACGGTGTGACGTTTGACAAAGACGCAGCAGACAAAATTCGCGAAGCCAACGCATAAACGAAAAAGGTGCGCGAGTTGCGCACCTTTGTTAGTTTATAGAGTTGGGAATGGGCCGTTGGATTTATCCAGCGGCCTTTTCTTCAACTGAGGCTGCCAAAGATTCTGCGCGCGCTGCCAATTCTGCCAATGTATCAGTGACAGTTGCTGGGATCACAGGCACTTCAACGCGCTCTGACGGTGGTGGTGCCAAATTACGCAAGCTTTCCAACTCCGCATCGCGCTCATTCAGTGCCCCTTGGATTTGTTTTACCTTGCCCTCAAAGCTTGCGGTTTTATCCGCCAGCATTAGGCCCGCCATCAACAACATACGTGCTTCTGGCATACGTCCAACTTGGTCTGATAAAATTTGAGCTTCGTCGTCCAACATCTTTGCAGCAGCCTGCAAATACTGTTCTTCACCGGCTTGGCACGCCACTTCAAAATTACGCCCGCCGATGACAATTGTGATTTCTGGCATTAGGCTACTCCCTCTGCTTCATTGAGCAGTGGCGTCAATGCCTCGATGATCGCAGTTGTTTCCGAAAGATCGACAGAACGAGCTGCACGCAGCGCTTCCAGCTCAGCCATCATAGATTTGTTAATCAAGTGTGGTTCACCCACACCTGCTTCATTGGCAATGCGCAACGCATCGTTCAACTCGCGAAGGCTATCGTTGGCTTTGCGGACCCGCTGGATTTCGGCGTCCAATTCGGCCATGCGCGCCGTGGCACCTTCTGCCATCTGTGTCGCTGCAGCCAATTCGCCTTCTTGGCGTTGGTTGAGCACACGGACACGTTCAGCCAGTTGTGCATTGGCTAGTTTTTCTTCTTTAAGCGCTTGTTCAAGGGCTGCTGAATCGCCACCGCTGTTGGCACCTAATTGATCTAAGCCACCGGCCACGCGATCCATTGCCGCTGTGATCCGTCGCTGAAGTTCGTCAATATCGCTCATGCATTGCCCTCGTCTTTTCGTATTTACCGTATATTCATTCTCAACAACTATATCAAAACACAGCCGATAATCGAGCTACAATCGAATCGAATTTATTCCCGAGTTGCAATCAGACTACCCAAAGCGACAAGAAAATGCGCCCCCCTTTGTTTCAAGGGTTTGTGGGCCGTTGCTCATCCATTTTTCGCACTAAGCCAATATCCCCGACTTGATCTTTGCGTCTTGGCTGTTATGGAGCTTTAACTTCGACATTTTTCAAAGGATGATATCCCGTGGATTTGACTGCCCTACGCACCGCCAACCCCGATCATTGGTCCAAAGCAGCCGCCATTCGCGCGCTGACCTTAGACGCTGTTGCAGCCGCCAACTCTGGCCACTCTGGCATGCCAATCGGTATGGCCGACGTTGCGACTGTCCTTTTTGAAAAGCACCTGAAATTTGATGCATCTGCCCCGAATTGGCCAGATCGCGATCGTTTCATCCTATCTGCCGGCCACGGTTCAATGTTGTTGTACTCTCTGCTTCATCTAACGGGCTATGAAGACATGACCCTCGAGCAGGTCAAAAATTTCCGCCAGTGGGGCGCGATCACTGCAGGTCACCCTGAGTACGGTCACGCAACCGGTATCGAAACCACAACAGGGCCACTAGGCCAAGGCATTGCAAACGCAGTAGGTTTCGCAATGGCAGAAGAAATCCAGCGCGCCACCTACGGCAAAAAAGCTGTGGATCACTACACATACGTCATGGCCGGCGACGGCTGCTTGATGGAGGGCGTAAGCCAAGAGGCGATCACCCTTGCTGGCCGCCACGCATTATCCAAGCTTATCGTCATGTGGGACAACAACAACATCACTATCGATGGCACTGTTGAATTGTCAGACCGCACGGACCAAGTTCAGCGGTTTGTATCAGCAGGTTGGGCGGTTCTTGAAATCGACGGCCACGATCCAGTAGCGATTGATGAGGCGTTGACCCAAGCCAAGAAGGGTAACAAGCCAACAATGATCGCTTGCAAGACCCACATCGCTTTGGGCCACGCAGCGCAAGACACATCCAAAGGCCATGGCGCATTGACCGACCCAGAGCAAATGGCAGCAGCCAAAGCCGCCTATGGTTGGACGACAGGTCCGTTTGAAGTTCCTGCAGAAACCAAAGCTGCATGGGAAGCCATTGGAACAAAAGGGAAAGCTGCGCGTTTCGAGTGGGAAGAGCGCTTTGCGACGATCCCGAAATACAAGCAAGAACAGTTTAACCGTGCCTATGCTTTGGACGCTCCAAAGAAGCTAAGCGCCGCCGTAAAGGCGTTCAAAAAAGAAGCGTCTGAAACAGCGCCTAAGATGGCGACACGCGCCTCATCTGAAAAGGTGCTTCAGGTCTTGAACCCGATCATGCCAGAGACTGTGGGCGGCTCTGCCGACCTTACAGGATCTAATAACACCAAGACATCTGACATGGGTGTTTTCGATCTGGACTCACGCGCGGGTCGCTACGTCTACTGGGGCATCCGTGAGCACGGCATGTCCTCTGCGATGAACGGCATGGCGCTGCACGGCGGCGTCCGTCCATACGGCGGAACGTTCATGTGCTTCACCGACTATGCACGCCCAGCAATGCGCCTTGCGGCCTTGATGAAAATCCCAACGGTTTTCGTTATGACGCACGACAGCATCGGCCTTGGCGAAGATGGCCCAACACACCAACCTGTTGAGCACCTTGCAATTTCACGTGCAACGCCAAACACTTACGTGTTCCGCCCCGCAGATACTGTAGAGACGGCAGAGGCATGGGAAATAGCACTGACCACCAAAGAGACCCCTTCTGTCTTGTCCCTAACACGCCAAGGTTTGCCAACGGTTCGCACCGAGCACAAAACCAAAAACCTGACTGCGCAAGGCGCTTATGTTTTGGCGGATGCAGAGGGCAAACGTCAGGTTATCTTGATGGCCTCAGGGTCAGAAGTTGAGATCGCATTGGCGGCACGTGACATTCTACAATCGGAAGGGATCGGCACACGCATTGTGTCCATGCCATGTATGGAATTGTTCGCACAGCAAGACGAAAGCTACCGCAAACGCGTGCTTCCGGGCGGCCCAGTTCGTGTGGGTGTTGAAGCGGCTGTACGCCAAGGTTGGGACCAGTGGTTGCTGGGCGAACGTGGCAAATCTAACAAGGCTGATTTTGTTGGCATGGACAGCTTTGGTGCCTCTGCACCAGCGGACGAATTGTTCGAACAATTCGGCATCACAGCGGCGAATGTGGCAGCGAAAGCCAAGGCGCTTCTGTAAGGCGGTACCGCACTGTTCGGCGCTGCTGAACGGCTAAAATGTACAAAAGGGCGGGTGTTATGTACAATACACCCGCTCTTTTTGCGTTTGAAATGTGGGGGTTAAGTTGTTGCACCTACATGTTCAAAATTGGGCTTACTGCCAGCACGTTGGTTGCTTACTATGGTCAATCCCCAACCCAACTTTAGCTGTAGTTTTTCCGCCCAATGCAAATCTTTGGACAAGTACCTCTACTTTTGTTAGCGCCATCATCGATGTTTGCGCTACCGTTTCCGCTAACAGTCTGATTTTGCGTTATTTTACTCTTCCTTGATCAAACTCAGCCCCCTAAGAACATCCTAGGAATTGGACAATTCGAGGATTCTAAAATGACGGTAAAAGTAGGCATCAACGGGTTTGGCCGCATCGGGCGCTGCACTCTGTCTCATATCTCGCAATCGCTGCGTAACGATATTGAAGTTGTTAAGGTCAATGCGACGGGGCCTTTGGCCACTGCTGCGCATCTGATCAAATATGACTCTGTCCATGGCCGTTATCCTCAGAACATCACCGTTGGCAATCGCACCCTTGATTTGGGACGCGGAGAGATCGAGATGTTCTCGACCTATAATTTGGACGAGCTAGATTGGTCGGATTGCGATGTTGTGCTGGAATGCACCGGCAATTTTAACGACGGGCACAAAGCCAAAAAGCATATCGAGCGCGGCGCGAAACGTGTGCTGTTGTCTGCCCCCGGTAAAAACGTGGATAAAACCGTGGTGTTTGGCGTCAACGACGAGCTGATGGCAGCCAATGACACGATGATCTCAAACGGGTCCTGCACCACCAATTGCCTTGCCCCGCTCGCCAAGGTGTTGGACGCGGCATTCGGCATTGAGACTGGCATCATGACCACGATCCACAGCTATACCGGTGACCAACCAACCCTAGATCGCCGCCACGACGATCTTTACCGCGCCCGCGCTGCGGCTATGGCGATGATCCCCACATCAACGGGTGCTGCCAAGGCGCTGGGTGAAGTGCTCCCACAGCTTAAGGGCAAATTGGACGGCTCTGCGATGCGCGTCCCTACCCCAAATGTTTCGGCTGTCGACCTGACGTTTTACGCCAAGCGCGATGTGACGGTTGAAGAAGTGAACACCGCTGTCGCCAAAGCCGCCGCGGGTCCGATGGGCCGCGTATTAGCCTATGACGACGAGCAGAAGGTTTCGATCGACTTTAATCACACCGAACACAGCTCGATCTTTGCCCCTGACCAGACCAAGGTCGTGGGTGGCCGTATGGTGCGTGTGCTGGCATGGTATGACAATGAGTGGGCGTTCTCTGTGCGCATGGCCGATGTGGCTGTTGCGATGGGGCAGTTGGATTAAGCCACGCGCTTAACAACGCTACACGTGCGAGATTAGGGTAACGCTGGCATATCAGCATTACCCTTTAGTTGTTTAAGGCCTGACCCCATGACAAACCCAATCGCACTCGTTCTTGGTCTGATTATCGTGATCGGTCTGTGTGTCGATTTTTTTATGTTCGACACCGCCTACCTTATCTTTTTAGCAAAAAAACTTGCTGAATTCACAGAATGGCTGGCTTTCTGGCGCTAAGCGCTGGTGAGGTTTCGCGGTTGACAAAACCTTCATAATGATAATGTTAGCGATAACATAAATTTGTCATATATGACGAGCGACACCGTTAAAGAAGGAACCCGCACATGACCACTAAAATTGCAATCAACGGATTTGGCCGTATTGGCCGTAACGTATTGCGCGCACTGCTTGAATCAGGTCGCACAGATTTGGAAGTTGTGGCGATCAATGACCTTGGTCCCGTTGAAACAAACGCACACCTGTTGCGTTTTGATTCCGTCCATGGCCGTTTCCCAGGCACCGTAACAACAACCGAAGATACAATTGACGCAGGCCGTGGCCCAATGCGCGTAACTGCAATCCGCAACCCAGCTGACCTGCCATGGTCTGATGTTGACGTTGTGATGGAATGCACCGGTATCTTCACATCCAAAGAGGCCTGTCAGGCCCACCTTGATAACGGTTCAACCCGCGTTCTGATTTCAGCACCAGGAAAAGACGCAGACAAAACAATTGTTTACGGTGTAAACCACGACACATTGACTGCAGACGACTACGTTGTTTCCAACGCGTCCTGCACAACCAACTGCCTGTCCCCTGTTGCTAAGGTCTTGAACGATGCCATCGGCATCAACAAAGGCTTTATGACCACAATCCACAGCTATACAGGCGACCAGCCAACGTTAGATACGATGCACACAGATCTATATCGCGGTCGCGCTGCAGCATTGTCTATGATCCCAACATCTACGGGCGCTGCTAAGGCTGTTGGCCTTGTATTGCCTGAATTGAACAGCAAACTGGACGGCGTTGCGATCCGCGTTCCAACACCAAACGTATCTTGTGTGGATCTGACGTTTGAAGCGTCACGCGACACGACCGTTGAAGAAGTGAACGCGGCTATCCGCGCAGCAGCTGATGGCCCGTTGAACGGTGTTCTTGCCTACACTGACCTTCCAATGGTCAGCACAGACTTCAACCACGATCCTGCATCCTCCACGTTCCACAACGACCAAACTAAGGTTCTGGATGGCAACATGGTGCGCATCTTGACGTGGTATGACAACGAGTGGGGTTTCTCGAACCGTATGTTGGACACAGCCGTTAAGATGGGCAGCTTCGCTTAAGGCAAAGCCAACCTGTAAGACAAAGAAAAAGGTGCGCTTTCGGGCGCACCTTTTTTATTGGTAAATCGTCAGAATTGGTAAAGATCAGCCCAAACGTTCTTTCAGCTTTTTATTCACCAACGGTGTTACAAACTTGCTGACGTCGCCATCAAGACGGGCAATTTCTTTTACCAGTTTGGATGCGATTGCTTGATGCTTTGCCTCGGCCATCAAGAAGACGGTTTCAACACTATCATCCAGCACACGGTTCATGCCAACCATCTGATATTCATACTCAAAATCGGCTACAGCGCGAAGGCCGCGAATGATCATAGTTGCCCCAACATCATGGGCGCAATCGATCAAAAGGTTCTCAAAGGGGTGTGCGACAATCTCTGTGCCTGTCTGTTCTGACAGCTTGGCACACTCGGCTTCAATCATCGCCACGCGTTCCTCAAGGGTAAACAAGGGACCCTTGTCGCGGTTAATCGCAACACCAATGACCAAGCGGTCCACCAGCATGCTGGCGCGGCGTATAATATCAACGTGACCCAGAGTTATCGGGTCAAAGGTTCCTGGGTATAGTCCTACGCGCATGGCCACGCTCCGTCGCATAATTAAGTTGCGCGCAGGCAATCATTTTGTGCCAAAGATTGCAAGCAGGTGTTAGCGTCAACAGACCAACAAAAAGCCTAGTGGCCCATTATCATGCCCTCAAGCGCATCTTTCTCCATCGCCAGTTCACTTAGGCGCGCTTTTACAACGTCACCAATCGTTATCAAACCAACCATATCCCCTGCTTCTACCACCGGCATGTGGCGAAAACGGCCCTCTGTCATCATCTTCAAAACGTTGTCTGCGCTTTCATCACGCGAACAGGTCACAAGTTTAGAAGTCATGTAGGTATCAACTTTATCCATCAGACAGCTGGCACCACGATTGGCAATTGCGCGCACGATATCACGTTCGGACAAAATGCCTTTTGCGTCCTTACCAGTCTGCGAAATAACGACAGTACCAATCTTTCGGTCCGAAAGTATTTTTGCAGCTTCTGCGACCAAAGACCCTGATTTCACAGTGACAACTACGTCGTCAGATTTTGACTTTAGAATTTGATATACCAGCATAGATACTCTCCTAAAATATGTAGTGAATAATTATAGGGTTGCCGCAAAAGTTGTCTAAGTCAAGATTCCTGCTTCGAGGCGAAAAATCTCCTTGCGTACCCCATCAGACAGAGCTTGAGCAAACCGCGCCAGCTTTGCATTCTGGCGATCATCCTCGTGACGGATCATGTAGAAACTGCGCGTCAGGGCAATTTCGTTTTGCAGCACAAATCGCAACTCAGGCGCAAAGGGCATCGCAAAATCGTGCACCACGCCCACGCCACCGCCACGGCGTAATAGGTGCAACTGCACAGATACAGAGTTGGACGCAAGCGGCACGCGCCCTACCCCGATATCAGCCAAGTAGTCCAACTCACGGTCAAAGATCATGTCTGGAATATATCCCACAATCCGGTGATCGCGCAGCGCGCCCTTTTCCGATATCTCGTCCGCCCCTTTCAAATACGCCTCAGATGCCGCCAAATGCAGGCGATAATCCGTTATCTTCTGAACAGTCAAACGCCCAGCTGTTGGGGCACTTACTCCAATCGCCAAATCCGCCTCACGGCGTGACAGATTGAAAACACGCGGCAAGGCCACGATCTGAATATCCAACTCCGGATGCTCAACCGCCAAAACCGCACAGACCTGCGGCAAGATATAGTTAGCACAGCCATCGGGGGCCCCGATACGCATTTGACCTGTCAAACTGTCACTTTGCACCGGCAGGCTGCTGGTGGCGACGCGCATCGCGGTCTCTGCCTCCTCTGCACGGCTCAACAACTCAGCCCCCGCAACAGTCAGCGCATAGCCTTGGGGGGGATTTCACAAACAATCCTGTCCCCAAGGACGTCTCTAAGCGCGCCATGCGCCGCCCCAACGTCGCAGGATCAAGGCGCAACTGCTTGCCAGCGGCAGACAACCCACCCTCACGCGCCACCGCCAAAAACAAACGCACATCATCCCAATTGTCTTGCATGACCCATCACTCCAGTTTTCGCCCGCCTTCGCTTTACCCCATAAACTCTGGGGGAGGCCGTAGGCCGGGGGCAAAACCCCCACTCATTGCCTCATCCCCATACCTACAAAAATGCAAAGCTGTTTTGACATATTTCCCCTGTTGCGTGATTTTTTGCAAGACTAAGCTATCGTTAAATCAACCAAAGGGATTCCCTCATGCAAGAGCTCACGCATTACATCAACGGCGCACATGTCAAAGGCACGTCAGGCCGTTTCGCAGATGTCATGAACCCAGCCACCGGCGAAGTTCAGGCCAAGTGCCCATTGGCATCTGCTGCTGAAATGGACCAAGCGGTACAATTCGCTGCTGCTGCACAGCCAAAATGGGCTGCAACAAACCCACAGCGTCGCGCCCGCGTGATGATGAAGTTCGTGGGCTTGCTTAACGACAACATGGACAAACTGGCCGAGGCTCTCTCCCGCGAGCACGGTAAAACTCTGCCCGAC
>JAOEQC010000060.1 GCA_028388995.1 Ascidiaceihabitans sp.
CACTGTAAACGAATGGCACACTTGCCCAGAAGATGGCGCGATCCGCGGATCTAACCCATGTTCCGAATACATGTTCCTTGATGATACGGCCTGTAACCTTGCTTCGATGAACTTGCTTACCTTCCTTAGGGACGGTGAATTCCAGATCGAAGATTACATGCACACTGCGCGCTTGTGGACAGTGACATTGGAAATCTCGGTATTGATGGCGCAATTTCCATCAAAAGAGATCGCACAGCGCTCTTACGACTTCCGTACTTTGGGTTTGGGCTATGCAAACATTGGCGGTTTGCTGATGAACATGGGTTATTCATACGACAGTGACGAAGGCCGCGCGCTTTGTGGTGCTTTGACAGCTGTCATGACTGGTGTTGCATACGCAACTTCCGCTGAGATGGCGGGCGAATTGGGCGCGTTCTCAGGTTACAAGAAAAACGAAGACCACATGTTGCGTGTTATGCGTAACCACCGCAACGCGGCTTACGGCGCTGTGGATGGATATGAAGCACTTGCAGTTAAGCCAGTGCCTCTGGATCATGCCAACTGCCCAGATGCACGCTTGATCGATATGGCAATGTCCACTTGGGACAAAGCCTTGCAGCTTGGTGAAAAGCACGGTTACCGTAACGCACAGACTTCGGTTATTGCCCCGACAGGCACAATCGGTTTGGTCATGGATTGTGATACAACAGGGATCGAACCAGACTTTGCTTTGGTGAAATTCAAGAAATTGGCTGGTGGCGGTTACTTTAAGATCATCAACCAATCCGTTCCAGCTGCACTAGAAAAGCAGGGTTACGGTTCTGCACAAATCGAAGAAATCGTTGCTTATGCAGTTGGGCACGGTTCCATCGGCAACGCGCCAGGGATCAATCACACCACATTGGCAGGTCACGGTTTTGGTCCAAATGAATTGGCTAAAGTTGACGCGGCACTAGAAAGTGCCTTCGACATTCGCTTTGTGTTCAACCAGTGGACTTTGGGCGAAGAGTTCTGCACCCAAGTTCTGGGCATCCCAACGGCTAAACTGAACGATCCAACATTCGATTTGTTGAAATCTCTAGGGTTCTCCAAAGCGGATGTTGACGCTGCAAACAATCACGTGTGCGGGACAATGACCGTGGAGGGCGCACCGCACCTGAAAGAAGAACACTACAGCATCTTCGATTGTGCTAATCCATGTGGTAAGACGGGCAAACGCTATCTATCTGTCAACAGCCACATCTACATGATGGCTGCTGCGCAATCGTTCATCTCTGGTGCGATCTCTAAAACGATCAACATGCCAAACGATGCAACGATCGAAGACTGCCAAAAGGCCTATGAGTTGTCATGGTCTTTGGGTGTGAAAGCAAATGCGTTGTACCGCGATGGTTCCAAACTATCCCAACCACTTGCTGCATCTTTGGTTGAAGACGATGAAGACGCACAAGAAATCTTCGAGAGTGGTTCCAACCACGAAAAAGCAACTGTCCTAGCTGAGAAGATCGTTGAGAAGATCATCGTCAAAGAGATCATCAAGTCGCACCGCGAAAAGATGCCTCAGCGTCGCAAGGGTTATACGCAGAAAGCCAACGTTGGTGGCCACAAGGTCTACCTGCGTACGGGCGAGTATGAAGACGGTAATCTTGGTGAAATCTTTATTGATATGCACAAAGAGGGCGCAGGTTTCCGCGCTATGATGAACAACTTCGCAATTGCGGTCTCTGTTGGTCTTCAGTACGGCGTGCCACTTGAAGAGTTCGTTGATGCCTTCACATTCACTAAGTTCGAGCCAGCAGGCATGGTCCAAGGCAACGACAGCATCAAATCTGCTACGTCGATCCTTGATTACATCTTCCGCGAATTGGCTGTGTCTTACCTAGATCGCACCGATTTAGCCCATGTCCAACCAGAAGGAGCGTCTTTCGACAGCCTAGGCGGCGGTGAGCAAACTGGTTCAAGCAATGTGTCGGAAGTTTCGGACACAACGGCGAACAAGTCCTTGGAAGTGCTAAAACAAATCAGCTCTACAGGTTATTTGCGCAAGCGTCTGCCACAAGACCTTGTTGTTTTGCAGGGCGGTATGGCTGATGCAAATGCACAGTTTTCTGGCGCCGACCCGGTTGGTTCCGTTCAAACGCTGGTTCCAGAAGCTGCAACCTCTGTTTCAGTGGGATCTAGCACTGCGATCAGCAGTGGCGACGTAGCTATGGACGCGCGGGTCAAAGCCAAAATGCAGGGCTATGAGGGCGAGTCTTGTGGCGAATGCGGTAACTACACTTTGGTGCGCAACGGTACGTGCATGAAATGTAACACATGTGGCGGCACATCCGGCTGTAGCTAAGACATTAAGGATCCGGGGCGGGTGCGCTCGCCCCTGACGCTGACTGAGCCACAGGCATAAAACAAATAGAGCGGTATTCATAATTGAGCTCAGTAAGCGAACCTAGGGGCACCCACGCGGTGCCCCTTTTTTCTTGATCTCAAAGGCTAAAATCGAATTTCAGTTGGCGTGATGACCCAAGCGTATTGATTTTCGCGCCCATGACGGTTTCAGCTTTCAGCACCACTTCGGCAGCCGCGCGGGCATCTTCGCCTGCATCGTGGTGTCTAAACTCTAGCCCAAGTGCTGTTTTGAGATGTCCCAGGCCATGACCACCATTGCCTTTGAACTCAGGCCACGCTTTGCGGGCGATCTTGACGCTATCGAACCACACTGACTTTAAGATCGGTTGCCCAGTCAGTTTGCACGCAGCATCGAACGCCTTTTCATCAAAGCGACTGTGTTGAATAAGTGGATGCGTTTCCATCGTTTGGCGCAGTTGAGGCAGCATTTGCGCGAAATCAGGCGCACCAAAGACCGTGCTGGCGTCGATACCGTGCAAACGCGTATTCCCATCACCGAAAGGAGATCGGGGATCAATGTAGGTGCTGTAGGTGTTGATTGAGCCGTCGAACTGTACAAATGCGAACCCAATTTGACAGATGCTTGCGCTTTCATGTCCAGCTGTTTCCACGTCAACAGCAATGAACCTGACAGTGCCTTGAGTCGGTGCCGTGAATAGCGGGTTTAGCGTGTCTGAAATGTTGGTTATTTGATCCATGCGCAAGTTTGTCATGCTTTTGCAGATGGTACAAAGGCGATGTTGGAACTTATGCTGCAGATTACATATCAAAGGCTGGTACATACCTTTTAAACGGTCAATACTTCGCGTTAATAGGTGAGGCGAAATAACTCCTGCGCCTTCAATGTGCTGTAATACAGAGGTACCACCATGAATATCCTGTTCATAATGTATGACCAACTGCGGTTTGATTATCTAAGTTGCGCAGGTCACCCGTATTTAGAAACGCCAAATTTTGATCGTGTCGCAGCCCAAGGCGTCAGGTTTACCAACGCTTATGCTCAATCCACAATTTGTGGTGCTAGTCGGATGAGCTTTTACACAGGCCGCTATGTATCATCGCACGGGGCTGCTTGGAACGGTTTCCCTTTACGGGTCGGTGAACAGACGCTGGGTGATCACCTGCGCAAAGCGGGCATGGAATGCTGGCTCATTGGCAAAACACATATGAAGGCAGACGCGGAAGGAATGGCGCGGCTTGGTCTTGCACCTGACAGTGAGATCGGCGCGCGCCAAGCTGAATGTGGTTTTGATGCATGGATCAGGGATGATGGTCTTTGGGGCTCTGGGCCTGATGGCTTTTACGACGAAAAACGTTCGCCTTATAACGAATATCTTAAAGACAAAGGGTATGATTCTGAAAATCCTTGGGCTGATTTTGCCAATGCAGGCATTGATAATGAGGGGAACAAGGCAACGGGTTGGATGTTTGATAATGCCGACAAGCCTGCCAATATACGCGAAGAGGACAGCGAGACGCCTTGGTTAACACGTCAAACTATCGATTTCATGGATCAATCGCGTGATACCGGCAAAGGCCCATGGTGTGCACACGTCAGCTTTATCAAGCCGCACTGGCCCTACATCGTGCCAGCTCCGTATCACAACATGTTCGGCGAACAGCATGTGCCAGCCCCTGTGCGCGATGACGCTGAACAGGTCAATCCGCAGCCAGTCTTTGGCACGTATATGCAAAACAAGATCGCTACTGCATTTCAAAGTGAAGATGTCCGCAAAAAAGTGATCCCAGCCTACATGGGCCTGATCAAACAATGCGATGACCAGCTTGGTATCTTGCTTGATCACCTTGAGGATACGGATCAGTTGAAGGACACCATGATCGTTCTTACGTCTGATCATGGTGACTATTTGGGCGACCACTGGTTAGGAGAAAAAGACCTATTCCATGACCCATCGGTGAAAATTCCGATGATCGTTTTTGATCCGCGCAAAGAGGCAGACGCAACCCGTGGCTCCACAAATGATGCGCTGGTGGAAGCAATTGATCTGGTCCCAACATTTGTCGATGCCGCCGGTGGAACGGTTGCAAAGAACATCCTTGAGGGGCGCTCGCTTATACCACTGCTAAATGGCGAAACGCCGGAATGGCGTGAGGTTGCGATTTCAGAGTTCGATTATTCACCAACACCGCAAGGGGTGAAACTTGGATTAGAACCCAATGACTGCCGTTTGTTTATGGTGTTTGATGGTCGTTACAAACTGATGCATGCGATGGGTGGATTGCGTCCAATGCTATTTGACCTGCAGGAAGACCCTGACGAGTTGAATGACCTTGCAAAGGGTGAAGGGCATGATGACATATTCGAAATGATGTATGCACATTTGGCCCATTGGGGGCGGCGTAATGCGCAGCGTGTCACCAAGACGGATGAGGATATTATCAACATGCGCGGCAAATCTTTGCGCAAAGGTATTCTGCCATTCATGGTGGATGGCAGCGAAGTTCCGGAAGCGTTGTTGGAAAAATACAGCGGACCGGCAACGCAGCGATACGTTGAGGACTGAAGTTATCCATATATTTCAATGATTTTCATCATGAGGATATCTGAATTTTGATATCCTCATTATCTTCACGCGGGAAATTTAGGTGCTGGGATGATTGTACCTTCGTAGGTCCCAAAGCCGATTTGATACCCTTCACCTAAGGCTGCCCCGTGAAGAGGTTGCTAAGGATCGACGCCACGCATTGCTAATCCTGACAGCAACAGGCAGGGCGGCTTATGACGATCTTAGTAAGGCTGCGGCGCACTTTGATCGAAAGTTACAAGAGCGGCTGGGAGAAGATGATGTTTAGACACTCAAACGCTGCCTACGCGCTTTAATGAAAAATCCGTAAATCAGGGCGTTAGCTTGCGAATGCAGCGCGATATTGCGTTGGCGTTTGGCCACGCGCGGCACGGAACCTTTTAGAAAAGTATGATGGGTCGCTGTAACCAAACTGGTAACCGACCTCTGCAACGAGCATTCGTGTGAATGCCAATAGACGGCAGGCCTCATTCATCGTCGCCCGTTCAATGTATGCACCAGCACCGCGACCGGTGGCCTCGCGACATAACCTGCTAAGATGCCCGGTGCTAACGCCAAGGAGATCGGCATAGTTAGCTGCGCTTAATCCCAATTTTTGATGTTGCAGAATGAGTGCATCAAAGTCTGCAAGTCGTGGATCGGAGGGTATGTATTGAGTGCTAGGGGCCAAGCTAGCAATCGTCCCGAGAATAGCATGGGCCAATCCAACTGCAATTTGTTGGCGAAAAATCTGTGAAGTGTTCAGGGTCTCAGACAATGTGTTGGTGAGGCTGGCGAGCTGCGGCATTACTTTACCTGAAAAGAACCGATCCAAGGCAGAGGGTAAGGCGTTTGACGTTGGGCCAATTGATGCAAGAATGGGTTGAGGGAATGACATGATCTTTCCATCAGTATGCGGAGCCACGTCAAAGCCATGCACGCATTGTGCTGGAACATACAGAAAATCACCATCCGAAAGGTTTATTGTTGCATCATCTATTTTTGCCAAAACGGTTCCACTTGTTATCTCGAATAACTGAGCCACTTGGGCATGTCGGTGTTTTGGTATTATCCATTTATGTGTGGGTGCACGCGCAAGAAAGGTTTCACAATGCACCACGTCTGGAAAGTGCGTTGTCTCGCCAAGCAGGGTGAAGTTGGGTGTTTCAATCATGCACGAATGTTACCAGTCAATGCATGTGACGTCCATTCAAAGGATATATCTGTTCTGGTAGGTTGGAAAATGACATTGAAAAGGTTCTGAACATGAAAACTCAAGTTGTGATCATCGGCGGTGGGCCATCTGGATTGCTGTTGTCACAGCTTTTGAACAAAGCAGGTGTTGCTACAGTGGTGTTGGAACGTTCAAGCCGTGCACATGTTGAAGGGCGCATTAGGGCAGGCGTTCTAGAATGGGGTACTGTGCAGATGTTGCATGAAGCTGGCGTTGGCGATCGCTTAGATCGTGAGGGTACCCCACATGGCGGGTGTTATCTGACAGATGATGACCTGATGGTAAGGATCAATTTCAAAGAACTGACTGGAAAACAGGTTCTGGTCTACGGGCAAACCGAGGTAACGGCCGACCTATACAATGCCCAAGATGCGATAGGGGCTACTGTACTGCACGATGTTAGCGATGTTGTGATCAATGATGCTGATAGCGATTCACCCTATGTTGAGTTCACCAAAGGTGATGTGAGGCAGCGGTTAGATTGCGACTATGTTGCAGGGTGTGATGGCTTTCATGGTGTCAGCCGGACTGCTATACCAGAAGAAAAGCGGAGCGCCTTTGAACGTGTCTATCCGTTTGGATGGCTAGGCGTGCTATCTCGGACGCCGCCAGCCAACCATGAATTGATCTATGCAAATTCCAGCAATGGGTTTGCATTGGCATCTATGCGGAATGAAAACTTAAGTCGTTATTATGTACAGGTTCCATTGACGGATAAAGTTGAAGATTGGAGTGACAGTCGGTTCTGGGATAAGCTGAAACAGTGTTTACCCGATGATGTCAGCAGTTCGATGGTAACAGGCCTGTCGATTGAGAAATCGATTGCGCCGTTGCGTTCATTTGTGAGTGAGCCACTGCGTTGGGGCCGTTTGTTTCTTGTTGGCGATGCTGCCCATATTGTGCCACCAACTGGTGCCAAGGGTTTGAACCTTGCTGTGTCAGATGTGTTCTATTTGTACCAAGGTCTGATTGATGTCCTACAAAAAGGGGACGCTACGGGCATCGATGCTTATTCGGAACGCGCCCTTGCTAGAATTTGGAAAGCGATGCGTTTTAGTTGGCAAATGACAACGATGTTGCACCAGTTTGAAGGTGAAGACAGCTTTGCCGCGCAAATGCGCAAAGCAACGTTGGCACAGCTTTCGCAGTCGGAAACAGCACGCCGAGAGTTGGCAGAAAATTACATTGGCTTACCATACTGACTTGGGAGCGACTGTAATGCCTCTAGGGCGTTTTTAAGACTGTTTTGGAGCCCAAAAATCCACGGCTAAATAAAATTCTGTGTTATAAAATAACTTATTTTTTGGTTCTTTTGATGTGCTTTTAAATGCCCCAAACTTTATGGCGCAATCGAAGAAACCTGATGCTGGTAATCCGTTTCGTGCTTTGCTTATGACCAGCGTGGCGATTAAAGGATGGCCATTTTTAGAATCTTCTTCGATGAGCTGTTCTAACACAACAGTTGCGCGATGAATTGTGTGTGGTGGCAGCAGCTTTAGCGCCTTTGCAAAAGCTTGGTATGTGATTGGCTCGCCTTGAGCGGCTTGATCAATGAGAAGGCTGCGTGCACGTTGTTGCAGTGTCATTTGCACATCTGGGTTCTGGTTTATGTGGTCTGCCATCTGTTGACCTCCTAAATCATCTCATATCCGTTTAGTCGCGCGAAAATTTGTATTGTTCAATGTATAGATTTTACCATGAATCTCATATGGGGCCTCTAATCAGAATAGCTTTAGTTGATCGGGTGCCGGTTTTTGGCCTTTCGATTTGGTTGTGCGTTTGCGACTACCGTGCCTAATATACACAGCGTATTTATTCATAAAGAAGGCGTCACTTTTGCGCACTGCCGCAAGTTTGTCTTTTGCGGCTTTTGCAGAAAGCGTCAGGTCGACGATTGGCGCAGGGTAGGTGGCCTCATTTTGGTCGCTCGTAGCTCTGAAAAGCGTTTGCTGCTGCAGCCATGGTTGGTGAATTGCTTCGCCCATGATGTGCCTCAATTCTGGGACCCATTTGCGAACAAATATCCCGTTTGGATCCTGGTCCAAGCCTTGCTTTATAGGGTTATAAATGCGGATCGCATTGATTCCCGTTACACCAGATTGCATTTGAAACTGGCTGTAGTGGATACCTGGTTCATAATCAGTAAATAAGCCAGCGAGGTAGGGTGCCGTTTTTCGCCAGTCGAGCCAAAGCTGGTAACTTGCAAAGCTAACCAACATCGCACGCATGCGAAAAGTAATCCAACCAGTGCTGATCAAATTACGCATACATGCGTCGACAAATGGAATGCCAGTTTTGCCAGTTTTCCAAGCTTCAAAATAATCTTCCCGATGTTCTTTTTCCCGCAACCCTT